>NZ_JBWKNQ010000007.1:0-353984 GCF_059415645.1 Variovorax sp. GW821-FHT10B04 | reverse complement strand
GGTCATCGTCAGGCTCTTACAGCCCTCAAAAGCCCCCTCTCGAAAGAGCAGGGGGCTTTTGTTATTGCGAAAAGCAAAAACAATCACATCCCCCAAGCAGGCAATCAGACCCACCCGTGCGCCACGCCCGGTCCACTACCTCGAACTGTCCAGGAGCACCTCTCCTTCCTCACGCGCCAAGCCCGATACCAACAGCTCCAAGAAAACCTCTCTCGCTACAGACAAAACGTCTCTCTCAGCAAAAAATCGATCGCAAATCCGCCGCAGGTACGGCGTTCTTTCGCACCAACTCTCCCACTCGACACGATTTAGCTGGCCGCTCTCCAGCAACTTGAATTTGAGCAGTACCTTGAATGCATGGCGCGCATGCTTCAAAGGATGCGATGAGAGGTCTTTCAAGCGACGCCGCGCGATCGCAAGCGAAGTCTGAACCTCGGTGAACGGCTTGCCATGTCCGGGTACCACGCACCTTGGGTCCAGTGACTCGATCAAATCCAGTGTCCGCGCGACTTCTTCGAATGATTGTTCCCCCACCAATTCGGGGAATACAACACCAAATCCGCTCTCCCAAAGTGCGTCTGCAGATATCAATGTGCGGCTAGACGGTTCAAACAAAATAACAGAGTGCGGGTCATGGCCTGGCGCGGCCAGCACCTCCCAAAGATGGTCTCCCAGTAAGCATTCAGTGCCCGGTCTCAAAAGCCCGTCGATCCAAAAGCGTGGGCACTGCTGACCAGTCGATCGAAAACTCAGGGCATCCTCGTCCCACCGCTTCACGATGTCGGCATCGCCGGGCGGAATCTCCGTTCGCATTGCCGGATAACGCGCTTGAAGAGCAGCATTGCCCCCGCAATGGTCGCTGTGCAGGTGCGTATTGAGCAGCACATCCAGCGGCCTTCCGTGCAGTACCGCCTCCACCAGCGCCAGCGTCTGCTCGGCGTGTGTCACATAGCCGCTGTCAATCAGCGTGGTGTGGTCTTTACCGGTAAAAAGAATGTTGTTCGACGACAGCCAGCCGCGCTCGAACACTTGCATGCCCGCAGGCAGCTGCACCGCTTGCATCTCGTTCAGACCGTTGCTCCAGGGCGCAGCTGTCGGCGAAGTATCTTTCCGACATTAGTCTTCGGCAGCGCATCGCGGAATTCGATCTGCCGGGGCCGCTTGTAGCCGGTGAGTTTCCCGCTGCAATAAGCCATGACGGCCTCCTCAGTCAGCGAGGCATCCCTTCGCACGACGAAGACCTTGATTGCCTCGCCCTGCTTCTCGTCTGGTACGCCGATCGCCGCGCACTCAACCACGCCGGGGCACAGCGAGATGACGTTTTCCAGTTCGTTCGGAAAGACGTTGAAGCCGCTGACCAGAATCATGTCTTTCTTGCGATCGACGATGCGGCTGTAGCCGTCCTCCTGCATCACGGCAATGTCACCAGTGCGCATGAAGCCATCTGCCGTGAATGCCGCTGCCGTTTCCGCGGGTTGGTTGTAGTAACCGGTCATCACGTTGGGCCCCTTGATGCACAACTCGCCAGGCTCGCCATCGGGCAACGAATGACCTTCGTCGTCCTTGATCGCGATCTCGATGCCCGGCAGCGGCAGGCCGATCGTGCCTGTGAAAGCAGTGTTCATCACGGGGTTGTTGGTGCCGATCGCGCAGGTCTCGCTCATGCCCCAGCCCTCGATCATCGCGCTACCGGTGGCTTCGAACCAACGCTTCGCCGTACCCTCCGATGCGGCCATGCCGCCGGCCTGCGACACGTACAAGGTCGAGAAGTCGATGGACTTGAACTCAGGATGCATCAACAGCGCATTGAACAGCGTGTTCACGGCCGGCAGCATGTGAAACGGCCGCTTCTTGAGCACGGCGATGAACTTGTCGAAATCGCGCGGGTTGGGAATCAACGTGAGATGCGAGCCTTGGCGAATCGCCAGCAGGCACAGCGTCAGCGCAAAGATGTGATACAGCGGCAGCGCAGCGATGCTGTTCACCTTCGACGGGTCGCCGACCTTTGCCAGCGCCGGCGTGAACCAGCCTTCTGCCTGCAGGACGGCGGCCACGATGTTTCGGTGGGTGAGCACGGCGCCTTTCGACAAGCCGGTCGTACCACCGGTGTATTGCAGAAAGGCGACCGAGTCGAGCGTGCTACCGTCGGCCGCAAGCTTCATCGACGCACCGGTTTCCAATGCCTTCGGCAAGGTCGTGACGGTTCGCCCACCGTCCAACGGCAGTTTGTAGGCAGGAACCATCTTGACCAGATGCCGGACGGCGATCGTGATCCAGGCACCGTAAGCGCCGCCGAGCAGATCCCCCATCGCCGTAACGACCACGTGCTGGATAGGCGTGCGCGCAATCACCTGCTCCAGCGTCCCGGCGAAGTTCTCGAGGATCACGATCGCCGTGGCGCCTGAATCCTTGAGTTGATGCTCCAGTTCGCGTGCGGTATAGAGCGGGTTCACGTTCACGCAGGTGTAGCCTGCACGGAGCACTGCGCACATCGTGACAGCGAACTGTGGAATGTTCGGCAGCATGATCGCGACGCGAGATCCGGGCGCAAGACCTTGCGACTGCAACCAGGCTCCCAAGGCCTTCGATTGGCGATCGAGTTCGCCATACGACATCCAGCGCTCCATGCAGACTGAAAAGGGCCGATCAGCGTATCGTTGGAACGACTCGTCGAACATCTGGGCCAACGAGCGATATTGCTCGGGATAGACGTCGTGCGGAACGCCAGCGGGGTAGCTCTTCAAAACGGATGTCTGCATGCGATCTCCTGTGTCGCGATTGTGCGAATCGCGCCGCAGCTGACGCCAGCGGGCTTGTCCTAGGCTGCGTGCGCAACTGTCGCGTGCGCGATAGATCCCTGTCCGCGGATGCGCCGACACAACGTTTGATAGTGGCAGCTGCCCAAAACACGGCGTTTTTTTGCTTGGTGAGATTCAACTCTTGCTGGTTTAGGGAAAACCCTTATATTTGACCCATGCATCCCGCCAAGGCATTTCTACAAAACATGCTCGGCTTCGGCTCCTTTCTGAAGGCGCCGATCGTCGAGGCCGAGTCGCGCGCAGCCTCGGCTCCCGCCCCGTTGATGGTTCCGATTCGCTCGATCGGCCCGCGCGAGCGCGGCCGCATCACCGAGCATTTGATGGCGTTGAGCCCGCACGATCGCTATCTGCGCTTTGGTTACGCCGCATCGGACGAGCAGGTCCAGCGCTACGCCGATGGGCTTGATTTCGAACGCGACGAACTGTTTGGCATCTACAACCGGCGGCTCGACATCATCGCGATGGCACACCTGGCATTCGCACCGCCGGATCAACACAGCGACTGCGCCGAATTCGGCGTCTCCGTGTCCGAGCATGCGCGCGGCCGTGGCTACGGTGCCCGTCTGTTCGAGCGTGCGGTGGTCGTGGCGCGCAATGAAGGTGTCGGCATGCTGTTCATCCATGCGCTGAGCGAAAACGCGGCGATGCTGCGAATCGCCCGCAAGGCCGGCGCAACCGTCGTTCGCAGCGGTTCTGAATCGGAAGCGCATCTCGAGCTGCCTTCGGCCACGCTCGACAGTCGGATGAGCGAGATCGCGTTGCAGCACTACGCGCAGGTCGACTTCCACCTGAAGGCGCGCGCCAAGCAGTTCTGGTCATTCCTCTCCAGCATGCAGGAAGTGCGCACCGGCATACGCAGCGCGCGCAGCAAATCGGCGCCCTGAGCCAAGGGACTCCGCGGCACGCGTCGCGGGCTCGACATCCCAATCCGGTATCCTCGGGGCTCCCCAACTCCGCCCTCCCGCAGTGGCCGACCCTCACCCTGATCGCACGCCCGTTGAACGGGAAGACAAACGCAGCTTCTTGCAAAAACTCGCCGAATTCATCCATCCCGGACCGGATTCGCGCGACGAGCTGATCGAAACCCTGGCTGACGCCGAAGACAACGACGTGATTGGCGCCGAGTCGCGCGTCATGCTCGAAGGTGTTCTCCGCATGGCCGACATGACGGCGGGTGACGTGATGGTGGCGGCGCCACGCATGGACCTGGTGAACATCGATTCGCCCTACGACGCACTGCTGCACGTCGTGATCGACACCGCGCACTCGCGCTTTCCGGTGTACGAGGGCGAGAAGGAAAACATCATCGGCATCCTGCTCGCGAAGGACCTGCTCAAGCTGCAGCGCGCGCCGGGCCTGAACATCCGTGCCCTGCTGCGACCGGCGACCTTCGTGCCCGAGAGCAAAGGGCTGAACGACCTTCTGCGCGAGTTCCGCGGCAACCGCAACCATCTTGCGATCGTGATCGACGAGTTCGGCCGCGTGGCGGGTCTCATCACGATCGAGGACGTGCTCGAACAGATCGTCGGCGAGATCGAAGACGAGTTCGACATCGCCGAGGACGAAGGCGACATCTTCGGCCTGGCCGACCATACCTACCGCGTGTCGGGCGACACCCCGATCGACCGTGTCGCCGAAGCCTTCGGCATCACTTTCGATGCAGAGGCGCTGAGCGAGGACTTCGACACGATCGGCGGCCTGGTTGCCCACGAGATGGGCCACGTCCCGAAGAAGGGCGAGCACCACGCGCTCGGCGGCTTCGACTTCGTCGTGCTGCACACCAAGGGCGGCGCAGTGCGCTGGTTCAAGGTGTCGCCGGCACGCGGCAACGGCGCTTCGGACTGAGGCGGTGATGGCCGCCCGCAGCGGCCTGCCGCCGCTTGTTCTTGCCTGCCTGCGGATGCTGGGTTTCGCCGTCGCCGGGCTTGCGCAGGCGCTGTCGATCGCCGCACCGTGGAACGGGCAGCCGCTCTGGTGGCTGCAGATCGTTTCCCTGGCCGCGCTGGTCTGGCAGCTGGATGCACTGCGCGCTCCACGCAGTGCCGAACATCCGGCGCCCTGGCGGTCTGCGACACTCCACGGCTGGCTGTTCGCCACGGCCTGGCTGTGCGGCACCTTCTGGTGGCTCTTCATCTCGATGCATACCTACGGCGGCCTGCCGGCGTGGATGGCGGCCGTCGCCGTGCTCGCGCTCGCGGCGGCGCTGTCGCTTTATTACGCCGCGGCCTGTGGTGTCTTCGTGTGGCTGGCGCCGTCCGGGCGCTTCCAGGCGGCACTGTCGTTCGCGGCGCTGTGGACTCTTGGCGAATTGCTGCGCGGACACTGGTTCACCGGCTTTCCCTGGGGCGCTGGCGGCTATGCGCACGTCGAAGGCCCGCTGGCGGGCTATGCGCCCTGGCTGGGCGTGTATGGCATCGGCGCCGTGAGCGCCGGCATCGCAGCGCTGCTTGCGCTCGCTGCACGCGGGACGGACGTCCAGGGTGCACGCCCGCGCGTGGCCGCATTGATCGTGGCCGTCGTGATCCTGCTGCTGCCGTTCGCCGGCGCACCGCTGCTGGCTCCGGCCGCCGACGCATCGCGGGGCCGCATCGATGTCGCCCTGCTCCAGGGCAACATCCCGCAGGACGAGAAATTCATTCCGGGCGGCGGTGTCGCGACCGCGCTGCAGTGGTACGGAGAACAACTGCGCGACCCGAAAGCGTCGCTCGTGATCACGCCGGAAACCGCGTTTCCGTTGCTGCCATCGCAATTGCCGCCGGGCTACCTGGACGCCATCGCCGCCCGTTACGCGCAAGGTACGCAGGCGGCGATCGTCGGTCTGCCGCTGTCGGGCCGCGACGGCTACACGAACTCCGTCGTCGGTTTCCGGCCCGGTGCCGCCGAGCCCTACCGCTACGACAAGCATCACCTCGTTCCCTTCGGCGAATTCGTGCCCGGCGTGTTCCGCTGGTTCACCGCAATGATGAACATCCCGCTCGGCGATTTCGGCCAGGGGGGGCTGGCGCAGGCGCCTTTCATCTGGCAGGGCCAGCGCGTTGCGCCGAACATCTGCTATGAGGACTTGTTCGGCGAGGAGATCGGCGCCAACTTCCGCGACAGCGCCGCCGCGCCCACACTGCTGCTCAACGTGAGCAACATCGCCTGGTTCGGCGACTCGATCGCGATCGACCAGCACCTGGCGATCTCCCGCATGCGCGCACTGGAGTTCCAGCGGCCGATGCTGCGCGCGACCAACACCGGCGCCACGGTCGTCATCGACCACACCGGACGCGTGACGCACGCACTGCCGCGGCTCACGCGCGGCGTGCTGGTGGCGGACGTGGAAGGCCGCAGCGGCATCACGCCCTATGCATGGTGGGTGTCGCGGCTTCAGCTCTGGCCGCTCTGGATCGGTGCGCTGCTGGTCGTCGCCGTGGGTGCGCTGGCGCGCCGTCAGCGCGGCAGGTAGGCGGTCGCCTCGACCTCGACCAGCAGCGCGTCGCCCGGCAGGAAGCGCGAGACCTCGACCACCGTGCTGACCGGCGGCTCGCCCGGATAGAACAGGCCGCGTACCCGGTTGTAGGGCGCGTAGTGGCGCAGGTCGCGGAAGTACTGCACCAGCTTCACCACGTCGGCCATCGTGCCGCCGTGTTCCGCCGCCAGCTGCCGGATGCGCTCCAGCACGAACCAGCTCTGCGCGACGATCGGCGCCTCGAACACGTCGACCGACATCTGGCCGGTGACATAGCCGAGCGGCTTGAGCGCCTCGCGTGCGGATTCCGGAATGTCGTCGTACGAACTGACCGCCATGCGGCGCGCCGGGTCGACGGCGACCACGCCGCTCATGAAGACGAAATCGCCGACGCGCTTGGCGGCCAGGTAATTGGCCATCGGCGCACCCATGGTGGCGGGCGCAGGTTGAACGCTCGCCGGCGTACCTTCGGCGCGAGCTTGCTCGGGGCGGCCCGGCGCGGCGCTCATGCCGCCACCGGCCAGTCGCGCAGCTTGCCCGGGTTGAGCAGGCCTTCGGGATCGAAGCGCTTCTTCATCGCGATGATCTCCGGCGGCAGCGCGCCGCCGGCCTTGCCGTCCTCGACGATGAAGGTGTGCGGGTTGTTGATGCGCACACCGTTCTCGCGGTGCAGGCGGATGATTTCGTTCAGCCGTTCCTCGGTCGTGAAGCGCACCAGCTGCAGCGCACTGCAGCTCAGCAGGCCGTCCATGCCGCGCAGGAACTCGACGTGCATCATCACCTCGCCCGCGAACATCTTCTCCATCGCGGTGATCTGCCGGACGTACTCGCCCGGCGTGAAGCTGCTCTGCAGATAGGTCAGCGTCTTGTCGATGCGCAGCGCGTGCAGCGTGGTGTGGTTCCAGGTGAATTCGACCAGCGTGCGGTTGCTCTTCTGCACCTCTTCCGCCGTGCGGCGGTAGGTCACGGTGCCGCCGTGTGCCGAGGCCATGTCGTTCATCGCCTGCTCGCCGCTTTCGTCGATCAGCGACAGCACCGCATGGCAGCCCTTCGGCAGGTATTCGGCGAGCTGGCCGAGATGGTCCGGCACCGGGCTGGCGAAGAAGGCCACTTCGCGCTTGTCGATGCCGGGCGCGCGCGCCAGCGTGTCGGCAAAGGCCAGCGCCGCGTCGAAGGACGTGAAGGTCACCAGCGTCTCGAGCCATGGATGGACCGGCGCCAGCGCGACTTCGATCTCCAGCACCAGGCCGTTCGTGCCCCAGAGGTGGTGCATGCGCAGCGCCTCGGCACCGCGCAGCTCGACGATCTGCGGCTCGGCCTCGATCGTCATCGCGCGCACGCCGAGCACGTTGCCCGGCGCGGCCAGCGGGCCGTAGTTGATCGAGCCGACGCCGCCGAAGCCGCCGCCGAACAGCCCGCCGAGCGTCGCGCTGCGGAAGGTCGACGGCATGCAACGGAACTCGTGGCCGGTCGGCCGCGTGGCCTTCTCGATGTCGCCGAGCCGGATGCCGGCCTGCGCGCGGGCCACGCCGCGGCGCACCCAGAGCATCGCGTTGTAGCCGGTCATGTCGAGCACGACGCCGCCCGCCAGCGGCGTGGTCTGGCCGTAGTTGCCGGTGCCGCTGCCGCGGATGGTGATGGGCACCTTGCGCTGGAAGCAGGCGCTGACGAGCTTGCGGATCTCTTCCTCGTTGCGTGGGCGCACGACCAGGTCGGCGCGCTTGTCTTCGAGCTGGCGTTTCAGTACCGGGCTGAACCAGGAAAAATCCTGCGACAGCCGCGCGATGCGGCCGGGATCGGTGATCCAGTCGAGTTCGGGCAGTTCGAGCTGCAACTGCTCGAAAACGGAGGCGGGTGCGTTCATGGTGATGTCTGTCGTGTCCAGTGATCAGTCTTGGGAGATTTCGCTCGCGTGCCAGGAGCCGAGCGCCAGTTTCGAGAGCCACGCCATCAGCACGAACAAGCCGACGCCGGTGAGCGAGATCAGCAGCAGTGCGGCGAACATGCGCGGGATGTTGAGCTGGAAGCCGGCCTGCAGGATCTGGTAGGCCAGCCCGGCGCCCGAGCCACCGGTGCCGGCGACGAACTCGGCGACCACGGCACCGATCAGCGCGAGGCCGCTGGAGATGCGCAGGCCGCCGAAGAAGTAGGGCAGCGCGCTCGGTATGCGCAGCCGCACCAGCTGCTGCCAGCGCGTCGCACGGTTGAGCTTGAAGTAGCTCTGCAGGTCGGGGTCGATGCTGCGCAGGCCCAGCGTGGTGTTGGCAATGATCGGGAACAGCGCGACCAGCGCGGCGCACACCGTCATCGCGGCGACCGGGTTCTTGACCCAGATGATGATCAGCGGCGCGACCGCGACGATCGGCGTCACCTGCAGCAGCACGGCATAAGGAAACAGCGCGGTCTCGATGCGCTTGCTCTGCACGAACAGGAAGGAGATCAGCACGCCCATCACCGTCGCCAGCACGAAGGACAGCACGGTGATCTTCAGCGTGACCAGCAAGGCGTTGCCCAGCGGCACCCAGTCCTTCACCAGCGTTTCCATCATCAGGTACGGCGAGGGCACCAGGTAGGGCGGCAGCTCCATCGCGATGACCATCCATTGCCACAGCGCGACCAGCACGACGCCGACCAGCAGCGGGTACATCACGCGCTGCACGCGCGGCTGGCGCAGCAGTGGCACCGGTGCGGCGCGGGTCGATTTGGCGATCGGGCCGCTCACGGTGCGATTTCCTCGTGAGCGCTGCTGGCGCGCAGCAGGCTGTCCTGCAACTGCTTGGCATAGCGGCTGAACTGCGGCGACACCATGAAGTCGGCGTGCCGCGGATAGGGCTCGTCGATCATGAACTGCTCCACCACGCGGCCCGGCCGTGCGGCCATCATGATCACGCGGCTCGACAGGAACACCGCCTCGTGGATCGAGTGCGTCACGAAGATCACCGTGAGCTTCTTCTTGCGCCACAGGTCGAGCAGATCGGCGTCGAGCTTGTGGCGCGTGATCTCGTCGAGCGCCCCGAAGGGCTCGTCCATCAGCAGCAGGTCGGGTTGCGTGACCAGTCCGCGCGCGATCGACACACGCATCTGCATCCCGCCCGACAGCGCCCGCGGCAGCGCGCCTGCGAACTTGTCGAGTCCGACCAGCGCGAGCGCCTCGGCCACGCGCGCGTCGGCCTCCTTGCGCGGCACGCCGGCCAGGTCGAGCGGCAGCCGCACGTTGGTCTGCACGCTGGCCCAGGGCATCAGCGTGGGCGCCTGGAAGACGAAGGCCATCTTGCGGCCGCTGTCGTCGATCTGCTGCACCGGCTTGCGCCAGACCAGCAGCCGGCCATCGCTGGGCTCCAGCATGCCGGCGACCATCTTGAGCAGCGTGCTCTTGCCGCAGCCCGAGGGGCCGAGCAGCGTGATGAATTCGCCCTCGGCGATCGTCAGGTCCACAGGCAACAACGCCTGCGTGCCGTTCGGGTAGGTCTTCTCGGCGGAGAGGATTTCCACTGCGGGCGTGGCCTGGGCCAGCGCAGCGGGCGGTGCGAGCGGTGCACCGGGCGCGGAATCGACGCGATTCATTCGGGAAGCCTTTCGAGGGGGCCGCATCTCGGCGACCGGCCCCTGTGTGTCAGGGCGGCAGGCGGACGCATCCGCCTGCGGAGGCGAGCATCAGGGAAGGACCTTGGCGTCCTTGATGAACTCGGTGGTGTACGTCTTCGACAGTTCGACCTTCGCCGGGTCCAGCAGCTTGGCCGACACCAGGAAGTCGTAGCTCGCCTTCGAACGCGCGTCGGTGATCACGCCGATGCCCAGCTTGGCGGCGTCGCCGCCGGTGATCATCCCCATCTCCTTGAGCTTGGCGACGCTGTAGGCCAGCTGGTCGTCGGTCATGTTGGGGTTGTCCTTCTTGATCAGCGCGTTCGCCGGTGCCGGGTTCTCCAGGTAGCTCTTCCAGCCTTCGGCCGACGCCTTCACGAAGGCGGTGATCTGCTTGCTGCGGTCCTTCACCGTCTTTTCCATGCACGACACGGTGGTCGCGTAGGCCGGGAAGCCGAAGTCGCTGAACATCAGAACGGTGCTCTTCACGCCGGCCTTCTGGATCGCGAAGGGCTCCGAGGTCAGGTAGCCCTGCTGCGCCGCATTCTTGTCCGCCACGAAGGGCTGGATGTTGAAGGTGTAGGGGCGCGTCTGCTCGTCGGTGAAGCCGAACTTGGCCTTGAGCCACGGCCAGTAGCCGCGCTGCGCCTGGGCGCCGATCAGCAGCGTCTTGCCCTTCAGGTCCTCGAACTTCTTCACGTCCTCGTGGGCGATGAGCACCTGCGGGTCCTTCTGGAAGTACGCCGCCACGGTGACGACAGGCACGCCGCCTTCGCGCACTTGCATCATCTGGATGTCGCTCGAACCCATGATGCAGTCGGCCTGGCCAGCGGCCATCATCTGCGTGATGTTGACCTGCGGGCCGCCCATCTTGATGCTCACGTCCAGGCCGTACTTCTTGTAGATGCCTTCGGCCAGCGCCTGGTAGAAGCCGCCGTGCTCGGCCTGCGCGTACCAGTTGGTCATGTAGGTGAACTTGTCCTGGGCCTGTGCGGGGGCCGCAGCGGCGATGGCGAACGCGGCGGCGCCCGCGAGGGACGCGAGACGGAAGGCGATGGGCTTGCGCATGGAGTGAACCTCTCGAGGAAGGGATGAAGAAACGTGGGTGGGAAAACGGGTTGCGAAGGGTGTCGGGGTCAGCGAGTCGACGGCCGGGCAATGCAAGGAGCGCGCCTCATGCGGCGGTGGGTGCGGCCGGCGTGAACGACGGCTGGATGAATCCGGTCTCGTGGCCGCGGCCCCAGGTCGGCTCGTCGCGCACGACCCAGCGCAGCGCATAGAGCTCGGTCAGCGCCTGCACCCAGCTGTCGGACAGCGTGTCGAGGATCTCCAGGCCCTGCTCGCGCGTCGCGCTCGTCGGGTCGCCGATCACGCCGCTCGGGCCGAAATCGCGCGAGGTCCAGGCGCAGGCCGGGCGGCCGTCGGCCGACAGCAACTTGATCGGGAAGGCCGGCGGGAAGTTGGCGACGGCACGTTCCATGTGCACGGTGTCGGGTGCCAGTGCCAGCATCAGCGCGGTTTCGGAATGGCCGGCGTGCATCGACAGTTTCTTTTCCTGCTCGCTGATCTGCTTGCTCGACGCATTCGGCAGCCGCGACACGCCGTGCGGCACGACCACGAAATCGCCATGGCGCAGCCGCAGTTCGCGCGCCGCCATCTCCAGCACCTGCGGCTGGCCGCCGTGGCCGTTGGCGAACAGCAGCTTGCGGAAGCCCGAGCGATAGACCGACTCGCCGATCTCGATCACGGTCGACAGCAGCGTCGTGCCGGTCAGCGTCATCGTGCCGGGGAAGTGCAGGTGTTCTTCCGACTTGCCATAGGTGATCGGCGGCATCGCGAAGGCGCGGACCTCGGCGGGCAGCTTCTCGAGCGCCTTCCCCATCACGCCGGAGGCGATCACGCTGTCGACCGAGCAAGGCAGGTGCGGGCCGTGCTGCTCGATCGCGCCGCAGGGCAGCACGATGACGGTGTTCTCGCGGTCGGGCAGCGCGGTGATTTCGGTCCAGCTCAGATAGGGCAGGAAGCGGTGGGGCGGGATGTAGCCGTGGAGCATGTCGGTGTCCTGTCGTGTTTTCAGGTGAGGGAAGTCGTGGCGACCGGCGTCCAGGCGTGCGGAACCTGGCCGCGCACCACGCGGCCGTCGCGCAGCACCACGCGCGTCGCGGTACGCGACGGCCAGCCGTGGATGTCGGATTCGGGGAACAGCACCAGATCGGCCGGCGCGCCGATCAGTGCGGGCGTGGCGTCGGGCGTGCGCTGCAGCCAGTCGGCGCGGCACAGCGTCTGCGACCAGACGTCGAAGGGCGCGTCGAGCTGCGCCACCATCGCGGCCAGGCCGAGCGCTTCGACCGGGTCGAAGCTGCCGAGCCGGCAGAACGGGTCCTGCACGTTGTCGCTCGCGAACAGCAGCGGAATGCCGCGCTCGCGCGCTTCCTTGACCAGCGTGAGGCCGCGCTGGCGCGGCGTGCGGCCGGTAACGGCATCCTGCAGCAGCAGGTTGGTGGCCGGCAGCGACACCAGCGTGATCGGCACGCGCGCCACCGCATCGAGCGTGGCGAGCGCGGTCGACTCGTCCTGCGCAGCGAGCGCGCAGGTGTGGCCGCACACGACACGGCCCTCGAAGCCGGTCTCGCGCATCACCCGCGCCGTGGTCGCGAGGCCGACCGCGTCGGGGTTGAGTTCTTCATCGACGTGCAGGTCGACGTCGAGGTCGAAAGCCTGCGCCGCAGCCAGCAGGTTGCGCAGCGCACGCTCGCTCCAGTTGTGCGAATGCACGAAACCGCCGAGCAGCGCGTGCGGGCCGGTCTCGGCCGCGATGCGCGCGAAGGCGTGCGCCTGCATCGCGTCTTCGAACAGGCTGAGCTTGATCAGGCTGACCTGCTCGAGCTTCACCCGGCCGCGCCATTCGGCGGCGAGGTCGGCCAGCACGTGCCAGGCGATCGGCACCGATTCCGGTTCCCACCAGTCGACATGGGTGCGCACGCGCGTGCTGCCGCATTCCCAGGCCCACTGCAGGCCGCGCGAGGCGCGCTCGCGCACGTCGGCCACGGTCCAGCGCGGCCGGTCGGCCAACATGGCGTCGATCGCGCCGAGCAGGCCCGGCTGCACGTTCTTCATGCGTGGCAGCGTGAAGGCCTTGTCGAGATGCGTGTGGGCGTCCACGAAACCGGGCAGCGCGAGCGTGCCCTGGAGGTCGAGGGCGCCTTGTTCCGCCGCAGGGACCCCCGAGGCTGCAGGCATCGGCACGAGCCGAGCGATGCGGCCGTGCGCGATGGCGATGCGGGCCAGCGCAGGTGATTCTTCTTCGCCATCCACGGGCCAACCGGCCGGCAGCAGCCAGCGCGGCAGCCGCACGTTGTCGAGGCGGGTCGGAGCGAGTTCGGGCACGCGGGCGTCCTCAGGCGAACTTCGCCATCGCCTGGCCGACGCGCGCCATGAAGCGCTTCAGCTGTGGCTCGGTCGCGATGTTCATGTGGTAGTGGGCGTGGTAGTCCACGTGCGCGCCCTGGCCGGTCAGGCGCTTCATGTAGCGCGTGATGATCTTGCGCGGCGGATCGCCCATGTACCAGGCGACCCAGCGCGGCCGGCCGTAGGTCACGACGGCCGAGATCCGCTTGATGTGCGTGAGCGACGGCTTGACGTTGGCCGGGTCGCTGATGTCGAAGGCCACGCCCGGCATGAACATGCGGTCGAAGTAGCCCTTGAGCATCGCCGGCAGGCCGAAGCACCAGGTCGGGAAGCAGAACACCAGCGCTTCCGCCCACATCAGGCGATCGATGTGCGACTGAAGCGGCAGCCGGTTGGTCGGCACGTCGTGGTAGCCGAGCCGCTCCTCGCGCGACATCACCGGGTTGAAGCCCTCGGCGTAGAGGTCGCAGTCGTCCACCTCGTGGCCGGCCGCGCGCAGGTTCTTCAGCACCTCCTGGTGCATGGCGGCATGGAAGCTGGTTTCGACCGGGTGGCAGTAGATGACGAGCACGCGCATGGGGTTTGACCGCTTAATCAGAGCAAGTGGTCAGGTTTATGCAAAGCGCGTGCCAGCGTTTGCGCACCGTTTTGGCGCATCGCGTTGTCGAGCCATGGGGGCGGCGTCCATCGCGCCGCCTTGCGTCAGGTCCGGATGCCGCAGCCGGCTAGCACGAAGGCGATCAGTTCCTTGGCGACCTGCTCGCGATCGATCGGCGTCTCGGCGCCGGTGCCCATCATCACGCGCGCCTGCAGGGCGTAGTCGGCGTGGTATTGGGTCATCGCCCAGATGTGTTGCAGCAGCAGCCGGGCGTCGAGCGGACGCATCAGGCCGCGCGCGATCCAGCCGTTGATGATGTCGATCTTCTTCTGTGTCCAGGCCTGCGAGTTGGGCCAGAAGCCTTCGAGGTTCTTCCCGCCGTCGAGCACCTCGCGGGTGAAGATCCGCGACATTTCGGGGCTGTCGAAGGCATGGTCGAGCTTCTGGCGGATGTAGTCGGCCAGCACGGTGGCCGGCCCGCTGCTGGCGGCCTGGTCGAAGGCGAACACGACCTTCCACGAATGCAGCACCTGCATCAGGAGTTCTTCGTAGAGCTCCTCCTTGCCGGCGATGTAGTAGTGAAGCTGCGGCTTGGTCAGGCCCGCGCGTGCCGCGATCGCCTGGGTCGACGTGCCCTTCAGGCCGTGCAGGCTGAACTCGGCAATGGCCGCGCCGCGGATCGCCGCCATGATCCGTTCGCGTCCCGGGCGCGCCCGCGACAGCGGTCCGTCGGGGACGGGCATGTCCTGAGCGATGGCGGAGGGAGACAGGGAAGCGGGCTGCACGGTGGACGCCGGGAAATGAGGAAGGTCGCGCCGAACGCGAGCCGGAATGGTACCGCTTGCCGTCGATGCGCCAGGGCCGCATGGATCAAACATGGCGCGCATGGCCGGATGCCGCCTTGGCATGGCCGCCCCTGCATTCCGGCATGGGACTTGTAACGCCGAAGTGCCATCCGCATCATGCGCGGCACTTCAACAAAGGACACCTTCCATGCTCAATGTTTCTCGTCTGCGCCACTTGGCGGCCTCCGCCGCGCTGCTGGCCGTCACCGCGATCGCGCACGCCCAGACCGCGCTGCCCAACGTCGTGATCCTTGCGACCGGCGGGACCATTGCCGGCGCGGGCGCGTCGGCCATCAACAGCGCCACCTACGCCGCGGCCAAGGTAGGCGTCGACAAGCTGATCGCCGGCCTGCCCGAGCTCGGCAAGGTGGCCAACGTGCGCGGCGAGCAGGTCTTCCAGGTCGCCTCGGAAAGCCTGACCAACGACAACCTGCTGACCCTGGCCAAGCGTGTTTCCGCGCTGGCCAAGCAGCCCGATGTCGACGGCATCGTCATCACGCACGGCACCGACACGGTGGAAGAAACCGCCTACTTCCTCACGCTGACCGTGCACACCGACAAGCCGATCGTGATGGTCGCCTCGATGCGCCCGGGCACGGCGCTGTCGGCCGATGGCGCGCTGAACCTGTTCGACGCGGTCAGCGTGGCCGGCAGCAAGGACGCGATGGGCAAAGGCGTGCTGCTGACGATGAACGACAGCATCGAGAGCGGGCGTGACGTGAGCAAGAACTTCAACATCAAGCCGAGCGCCTTCGTGAGCCAATGGGGTTCGCTCGGCATGGTGGTGGAAGGCCGCAACTACTGGTTCCGTGCGCCGGTGAAGCGCCACACCATGAACTCGGAATTCGACATCGACACCATCACGTCGCTGCCGCCGGTGGAGATCGCCATGGGCTACGAAGGCGTGAGCTCGACCGCGATCGACGCGCTGGGCAAGAGCGGCATCAAGGCGCTGGTGCACGGCGGTCCGGGCAACGGCTCGGTGGCCGACCGCATCGTGCCGAGCCTGCAGAAGGTGCGCGCCGACGGCATCGTGGTGATCCGCGCCTCGCGCGTGCCGGACGGCTTCGTGATCCGCAACGCCGAGCAGCCCGACGACAAGTACGACTGGGTGGTGGCGCACGACCTGCGCCCGCAGAAGGCGCGCATCCTGGCGATGGTCGCGTTGACCAAGACGAGCGACACGAAAGAGCTGCAACGCATCTTCTGGGAGTATTGAGCCCCCGGCTTTTCACGCGCGTTGCGCGTGTGATTCGCCACCCCCCGAGGGGGAGGCGCGGCCGCCTTGGGGGGCACGGCGGCGGCCGCATCTTCCACTTCTGCCGTGCCGACGGCTTGTGGCTCAGCGAACCTTTGTCGCGCGGTGCCGCGCGTACTCCAGGCTGCTCACGCACACCGCCAGCCAGACGAAGCCCGACAGCAGCCCGGCGATCACGTCGCTGGCGAAATGCACCTGCAGCAGGATGCGGCTGCAGGCGATGGTCGTGATGGCGGCCGCGCAGCCGATCGCGGCAGGAAGGTGCCAGCGCGGCGGCAGCGTGCGCAGCACGACGTAGAGCAGCAGGCCGTAGCTCACGATCGCGCCCGAGCTGTGGCCGCTCGGGAAGCTGAAGCTGGTCTCGTACGCCAGCCCATGGTCGTGCACCGGCCGGGCGCGTTCGAAGATGCGCTTGAGCAGCGGGTTCAGCGCCAGGTTGCCGGCCAGCGTGAGCAGCCAGCCCAGCGCCAGTCCGCGGTGCGCGTGGCGCCACAACAGCACGGCGACCGTCAACGCCACCGGGATCAGCAGTTCGGCGTCACCCAGGTGCGTGAGCCAGCCGAAGACCTTCAGCCTCGACAACGGCACATGCGCGGCGATCGCGTCGGCCAGCGCCTGGTCGGCCAGCCCGAGCGTGCGTCCCTGCGTGACATGTGCCGCGATGAAGGCGAACAGCCCGGACGCGATCAGGATCAGCACGAAACCCACCGCAAAGCCGGCGACGAAGCGGCGCGGATTCGGTTCCGCGTCGGGCGCCGTCGGTCGCCTCGTTCGCTGCAGCCCGTGGCTGAAGAGCCCGGCGGCCAGCACGGCGGCGGTGAGCGCCACCAGATAGGCCGCAATCGCGTTCTGGCCCAGCAGTTCGGCGAGGAGGACGAGGTGAGGTGCGGCGGTCGGCATGGCGGGGCGTCAGCTTAGCGCCCCGTTGTCTGTTGTGGCCCACGGCCCGCCGGCCTCGGCAGGCTGGCCAGCGGCAGCCGTCGTCGCTCGGCGCAGACGAAGCGATCGTCGGCGGCCGAGTGGTCCCAGCGCTCCACCACGCAGGTGCGCAGGGCCGTGTCGGCCTCGCGCCGCACCAGGTTCACCGAGTTCGGCCGGCCGCCGCGCACGCGCGTCGACACCGCCGTGCCGGCCTGCACGGCCCACATCGGCCGGACGCAAGCCACGTCGGCTTCTTCATGCAGCGCCCGGACGTAGGGCAGGTGGATGTGGCCGCCCATCACCACGTCGGCGCCGGCCTGCGACCAGCGCTCGATCGCCAGCTTGCGGCCGTGCAGCCGGTTGGTGACGTCTTCCGGCCGCGTGACCAGCACGGGCTGGTGCGTCACGACGACGCGCAACTGCTGCGGCGTCGCAGCCGCCAGCCGCGCCGCCACCCGCTCCACCTGCGCGGGCGAGACCTCGCCGTCCGAATGCCGGTACCGGCGCGTCGTGTTCACGCCGATCACCAGCCATTCGGGCGCATCGACGACCGGCTCCAGATCGCGGCCGAACGCCTCGCTGTAGCGGCCGTAGGGCGACAGCAGGCGCGCGCCGACCTGGAACAGCGGGATGTCGTGGTTGCCGGGAATCACCAGCAGCGCCGGCGCGGCCAGCCGGTCGACGAAGGCGCGCGCCGCGGCGAACTGCGCCCGCGTCGCGCGCTGGGTGATGTCGCCCGACAGGACGACGACCGCCGGCGCCTGCTCCCGCGCCAGGGCTTCCAGTGCCCGCAGCACGTCCGGCTGTTCGGTACCGAAGTGCGGGTCGGAGATCTGCAGCAGCACGCTCGCCGGATGAACTCCGCGCTGCGGACGGTGGCGTTGATCGCCTTCGGGCAACAGGGTCGCGCTCATTCCTTGGCCGCTTCCAGCTCGGGGGCGATGTCGGGCCTGACCAGCCACAGCGGCTCGGGCGAGGGGCGGAAGAGCAGCGGCATGTCGAGCCAGCTTATCTCTCCGTCCGTGGCCACCTTGATGCGGCGCGGCCCGCGGTTCCCGCCGGCCTTGACCGTCAGCGACTCGAAGGAAAAGCTCAGCACGTCGTCCGCGTTCCCGAGCCGGCCCAGCGCACCCTGCACCAGCAGCGGCAGCATGGCGAGCGCACCGACCGGCTTGAGCGCGATGGCCGCGAGCCGTCCGCGCGCGTCTTCCAGCGCATCCGCTTCCGGGATGCCGACCTGGCGCAGCTGCAGCGGGTTGTTGCCGACGAACAGGGTCGGCGTGCGCAGGTCGCGCTCCTGGCCGCGCGAGGCCAGCCGGAGCCGCCACTGCCGATGACCGCGCAGCACGGTGACCAGCCCGGCGAAGAAGGCGATCCAGCGGCTGCGGCCATAGCGCGCCTTGTAGCTCTCACGCTCCTCCAGCAGGTCGGCATAGAGCCCGAGGCTCGCATTGACCAGGAACACCCGTCCGTTGACCAGTCCAACCTGAACCGGCCGCACCGGCTCGGTCAGCAGGATGTGCAGCGCCTCGGCGGTGTCGCGCGGAATGCCGTGCGTGCGGCTGAAATAGTTGAAGGTGCCTTGCGGCAGCACGCCGAAGGCACAGCCGCTGCCCAGCGTCGCCTGCGCCACGGCGTTGATCGTGCCGTCGCCGCCCGCCGCCACGACCATGCCGCCGCCGTTCCGTGCGCGTTCGACGGCCTCGCGCGCCAGCGCCTGCAGCTTGTCCGGCGCGTCGACCAGGAAGATGCGGCACGGGCGGCCGGCGGCCTCGCAGCCCGCCTCGATCACCCGGCGCGTGGCTTCGGCGTCATCCCGGCCGGAGCCGGCGTTGAGCACGATGAAGAGGGGAGATCGGGCGTCGAGGATCGGAGCAGGCATGGCACGGAGCGGGCAAAAAACAACCCGTGTTTGTCGCAGCGCCCGGCGCCGCCGGCGAGCGGGCAACATCCCGGCACCGTGTGGGAGAGTTGCCTTTGCGCATCGACCCACGCCAGCGCGACCGCGCGCGCGGCCCGTAAAATCGTCGCCTTTCGCGGGTTCAGCCCGCGCCTTTCGTTCACGTGTCCACGTCCAATGTCCGGGCTCGCCGGCCAGCCTCATGTTGACCTTCCAGCAAATCATCCTCACCCTGCAGACCTACTGGGCCAACCAGGGTTGCGCGCTGCTCCAGCCCTACGACATGGAAGTCGGTGCGGGCACCTCGCACACGGCCACCTTCCTGCGCGCGCTCGGCCCCGAACCATGGAAGGCCGCCTACGTGCAGCCGAGCCGCCGCCCCAAGGACGGCCGCTACGGCGAAAACCCGAACCGCCTGCAGCACTATTACCAATACCAGGTGGTGCTCAAGCCCGCACCGTCGAACATCCTCGAGCTGTACCTCGGGTCGCTCGAGGCACTCGGCTTCGACCTGAAGAAGAACGACATCCGCTTCGTCGAGGACGACTGGGAGAACCCGACGCTCGGCGCCTGGGGCCTGGGCTGGGAGGTCTGGCTGAACGGCATGGAAGTGACGCAGTTCACCTACTTCCAGCAGGTCGGCGGCATCGACTGCAAGCCGATCACCGGCGAGATCACCTACGGCCTGGAACGCCTGGCCATGTACCTGCAGGGCGTGGACAACGTCTACAACCTGACCTGGACCGACGGGTTGAGCTACGGCGACGTCTACAAGCAGAACGAGGTCGAACAGTCGACCTACAACTTCGAGCACAGCGACGCCGAATTCCTGTTCACCGCCTTCAACGCGCACGAGAAGCAGGCCAAACACCTGATGGAAGCGCAGCTGGCGCTGCCGGCCTACGAGCAGGTGCTCAAGGCCGCGCACAGCTTCAACCTGCTGGACGCGCGCGGCGCGATCAGCGTGACCGAACGCGCCGCCTACATCGGCCGCATCCGCAATCTGGCGCGCAGCGTCGCGCAGAGCTATTACGAGAGCCGTGAACGCCTCGGCTTCCCGATGGCGCCGCGCGAATGGGTCGCCCAGATGACGCCGGCCACGAAGAAGGCGGCCTGAAGACCATGACCATGAACAAGAACCTGCTCGTCGAACTCTTTGTCGAGGAACTGCCGCCCAAGGCACTGAAGAAGCTGGGCGATGCCTTCGCCGGCGTGCTGCGCGATCAACTGGTCGCGCAGGGCCTGGCCGATGCGGCCTCGGTGCTTACCGCGTATGCCTCGCCGCGCCGGCTCGGAGCCCACCTCACCGGCGTCGTGGCGCAGGCCGCCGACAAGGCCGTGTCGCAGAAGCTCATGCCGGTTGCCGTCGGCATCGACGCCGCCGGCAATCCGACGCCTGCACTGCTCAAGCGCCTGGGCGCACTCGGCGCCGACGCGTCCGCCGTGCCCGGCCTGAAGCGCGCGATGGACGGCAAGGCCGAAGCGCTGTTCTACGAGAGCACCGCGCGCGGCGCCACGCTGGCCGACGGCCTGCAGAAGGCGCTGGCCGAGGCCATTGCCAAGCTGCCGATCCCCAAGGTCATGAGCTACCAGCTCGAGAGCGGCTGCGAGCTGCCCGGCTGGAGCAGCGTGAGCTTCGTGCGCCCGGCGCACGGCCTGGTCGCGCTGCACGGCGACGTGGTCGTGCCGGTCGAGGCGCTCGGCCTGAAGGCCGGCCGCGACACGCACGGCCACCGCTTCGAGGCGAAGGTCGATCCGGTCGTGCTGCGCGACGCCGACAGCTATGCGCAGCAACTGGCCGACGACGGCGCCGTGATCGCGGGCTTCGAGGCCCGTCGCGGCGAAATCGCACGCCAGCTGGCCGCGGCAGCCGCCAAGGTCGGTGGCGGTGCCAAGGCGATCGAGGACGACGCGCTGCTGGACGAAGTCACCGCCCTGGTCGAGCGCCCGAACGTGCTGGTCTGCGAATTCGAGAGCGAGTTCCTGGGTGTGCCGCAGGAATGCCTGATCCTCACGATGAAGGCCAACCAGAAGTACTTCCCGCTGCTCGACGCGGCGGACAAGCTCACCAACAAGTTCCTGGTCGTGAGCAACATCACGCCGGACGACGCGAGCGCGGTGATCCAGGGCAACGAGCGTGTGGTGCGCCCGCGGCTGGCCGACGCCAAGTTCTTCTTCGACCAGGACCGCAAGAAGACGCTGGCTTCGCGCGTCGAGTCGCTGGGCAAGGTGGTCTATCACAACAAGCTCGGCACGCAGGGCGAGCGTGTCACGCGCGTGATGCACATCGCACAGGCGATCGCCGCCAAGATGGGCGATGCGGCGCTGGCCGCGCAGGCGACCCAGGCCGCGCAACTGGCCAAGGCCGACCTCGTGACCGACATGGTCGGCGAGTTCCCCGAACTGCAGGGCACGATGGGCCGCTACTACGCGCTGCACGACGGGCTCGACACCGCAGTCGCCGACGCCATCGAAGACCACTACAAGCCGCGCTTCGCCGGCGACACGCTGCCGCGCGGTGACGTCGGCGTCGCGGTCGCGCTGGCCGACAAGCTCGAGACGCTGGCCGGCATGTTCGGCATCGGCAATCTGCCCACCGGCGACCGTGACCCGTTCGCGCTGCGCCGCCATGCGCTGGGCGTGGTGCGCATGCTGATCGAGAAGCAGCTGCCGCTGCAGTTCCACGAGCTGACCCGCCTGGCCTTCGACGCCTTCCCCGCCGGCCTGCTGCAGGATGCCGCCGTGGCGCTCGACGAATTCCTGATCGAACGGCTCAAGGGCTACCTGAAGGATGCGGGCTACGCACCGGCCGAAGTCGATGCCGCGATCTACGCGCAGAAGCTCGGTCTCTGGGCCACCATTCCCCAGCGCCTGGCCGCCGTGCGCGCCTTCGCCGCGCTGCCCGAGGCGCCTGCCCTGGCCGCCGCCAACAAGCGCATCGGCAACATCCTGAAGAAGTCGCCGGAAGCCGATGCGCACGTCAGCGAGGTGCTGCTGCAGGAGCCGGCCGAGCAGGCGCTGTTCGCTGCGATGCAGCAGGTCGTTCCGGCCGCCGACGCGAAGTTCGACGCGGGCGACTACGCCGGCTCGCTGCAGGCGCTGGCCGCGCTGCGCGCGCCGGTCGATGCCTTCTTCGATGGCGTGATGGTCAATGCCGAACAGCTCGACCTGCGCCTGAACCGTCTCGGCCTGCTGATGATCCTGCACGCCGCGATGAACCGCGTGGCGCTGCTGGAGCGGCTCGCCGCCTGATCGCCCGCAACCCATGCGAGGAGCGCCGCCCATGAAACTCGTCATCCTCGACCGCAACGGCAGCATCAACCTGCACCGCGACGACTTCGTCAAGACCGACGCCGAATGGACCGCGCTGCCGCGGTCGCTGGAAGCGATCGCGCGGCTCAACCACGAGGGCTGGCATGTGGTGATCGCGTCCAACCAGTCGGGGCTGGGCCGCGGGCTGTTCGACGTGGCCTCGCTCAACGCGATGCACGCCAAGATGCACAAGATGCTGGCCGCGGTGGGCGGGCGCGTGGACGCGATCTTCTATTGCCCGCACAGCCCCGACGAGGATTGCGAATGCCGCAAGCCGAAGCCCGGACTGTTCCACCAGATCGGCGAGCGCTACGGCGTCGACCTGACGCAGGTGCCGACCGCGGGCGACAGCCTGCGCGACGTGCTGGCCGGCGCGGCCGCCGGCTGCGAGCCGCATCTGCTGCTGACCGGCATGGGTGCCGCCTGCCGCGGTGCGCCGCTGCCGCCCGACTATCCGCCCGGCACTCGGGTGCACGAAGACCTCGCGGCCTTCGTCGACTTCCTCATTGAACGCGAAAAGGCGCAGGCTGCGCTGCAGGTAGCTATCTGATGGCATTCATTCGTTCCACGATCCACATGCTGTGGATGCTCGTCACCGTGATCCCCTGGGGGATCATCATGTGCGTCGCTTCGCTCTGGCGTCGCGGCGAACCGCTCTACTGGATGGCCGAGCGCTGGCTCGGCTGGGCCATCGGCGGCGCACGGCTCATCCTGGGCATCCGCACCCGCGTGACCGGCATGGAGAACCTGCCGCAGGACAAGCGCGCCGGCGCCGTGCTGCTGGTCAAGCACCAGTCCACGCTCGAGACCTTCCTGATGCCCACGCTGATGCCGCATCCGCTGGCCTACGTGTTCAAGAAGGAACTGATCTACGTGCCCTTCTTCGGCTGGGCGATGGCGCGGCTCGACATGATCCACATCGACCGCAGCCAGAAGTCGCGCGCCTTCAACAAGGTCGTGGCGCAGGGCAAGGAACTGCTGGCGCAGGGCATCTGGATCATCATGTTCCCCGAAGGCACGCGCATTCCGCGCGGCCAGAAGGGCACCTACAAGACCGGCGGTTCGCGGCTCGCGATCGACACCGGCGCGCCCGTGATTCCGATCGCCGTGACCTCGGCCAAGGTCTGGCCGCGCAAGGCCTTCATCAAGCGGCCGGGCATCGTCGACGTGTCGATCGGCCCGGCGATCCCGAGCATCGGACGCAAGCCGGATGAGCTGATGCGCGAGGTCGAGGAATGGATCGAAGCGGAAATGCGCCGCCTCGATCCGGAAGCCTACCGCTGAACCGTCCGTGAACAGGCTGCTGCAGTTCACGCTGGATTTGTTCGACCCTTCGCCCGCGCCGGTCGCGGCGCCCGCGTCACTGCCGCCGCCGCCGCCGATCCACACGGTCGACCCCGCCCCCGCGGTGCCGCTGGCCGACACGCTGCGGCCGGCGCAGTTCATCCATCCGCGCGCGTCGCGCGAGGCGACGATCGGCAATGCCCGCGTCGCCTACGAGCTGACGCGCGGCAAGCGACGGACCATCGGCTTCGTGGTCGGCGCCGAAGGGCTGTCGGTTCGCGCACCGCGCTGGGCCGTGCTGCGCGACATCGACGCCGCGGTGCAGGAGAAGGCCGACTGGATCGTGCGCAAGCTGGTCGAGACGCAGCAGCGCCATGCGCAGCACGAGGCGTCGCGCATCGACTGGCGTGACGGCGCGAGCTTTCCGTTCCTCGGCGAGACCGTGGTGGTGCAGCTCGATCCGCGCCATGGCTTCGACGGCGTGGGTGCCGTGCTCGACGCTGCCGCGGCCGACGGCACCGGCGCACCGCGCGTGCTGCGTCTCGCGCTGGCGCGCAATGCAGACGCCATGCAGATCCGCGACGCCGCCCAGGCCTGGCTGATGCGCCAGGCACGACGCATCTTCGCCGAGCGGCTCGACCATTTCGCGCCGCTGCTGGGCGTGCGCTGGAAGAAGCTGTCGCTGTCGAACGCGGCCACGCGCTGGGGCAGCGCGAGCGCCGACGGCGCGATCCGCCTGCACTGGCGGCTGGTGCATTTCCGCATGCCGGTGATCGACTACGTGGTGGCGCACGAGCTGGCCCACCTGCGCGTGATGGACCACAGCCCGCGTTTCTGGGAGACGGTCGAGAGCGTGATGCCGGACTACGGTGCGCTGCGCAAGCAGCTCAAGGAAGTCCCCATTCCGCAATGGAAATAGGCGCGTCGGCTCAGCGGGCGTGCGTCACGCCGCCGTCGACCACCAGCGTCGAGCCGACCACGTAGTCGCCGGCGCGCGATGCCAGGTAGATCGCGGCGCCTGCCATGTCTTCGGGCACGCCGATGCGGCCGGCCGGGATGTGGCCCTTGACTTCGTCGCCGTGGTCGCGCGCTTCCTTGTTCATGTCCGACGCGAAGGCGCCTGGCGCGATCGCGCTCACGGCGATGCGGTCGGGCGCAAGGCGGGTGGCCATGCGGCGCGTCAGGTGGATCAGGCCGGCCTTGCTGGCGGCGTACGAGTAGGTCTCGAGCGGGTTCACAGACACGCCGTCGATCGACGCGATGTTGATCACCTTCGCCAGATGGTCGGTCGCGGCCTTGCGCAGCATCGGCGTCAGCGCCTGGGTCAGGAAGAACGGCGCCTTCAGGTTCAGGTCGACGACCTTGTCCCAGCCGCTTTCGGGGAACTCGTCGTAGGGCGCGCCCCAGGCGGCGCCGGCGTTGTTGACCAGGATGTCGAGCGTGTCCTCGTGCTTGGCGTAGGCCGCGACCAGCGCTTGCGCGCCCTCGACGGTCGACACGTCGGCCGGCAGCGAGATGCAGGTGCCGAAGGCCGACAGCTCCTTGGCCGTCTGGTCGCAGGCGGCGGCCTTGCGCGCCGAGATGTAGACGCGGGCGCCCTGCGCGAGAAAGCCCTCGGCGATCATGCGGCCGATGCCGCGCGAGCCGCCGGTGATGAGCGCGCTGCGGCCCTTGAGCGAGAAGAGGGTGGTGGTGTCCATGCGTTTGTCTCCTGTGGATCCTGTGGAAGGGGTCGGGTCGTCGGATGCCGCCTTCGGACGGCGGTCGGTTGCGCAGCTTAGTGGGCCGCGCCCTGCGACGCCGTCGCCCAGGTGCCACCATCGCGCGGCCGCAGGTACGATCGATGCTTCGCTGACGTTCCGATGGTCCGCCGACCGTGCACAGACAGCCCCCGATGCCTCCTCCTTCCGCCGACACGCCGCATGCACCGCGCGCACTTCGGTATGGCCGTGTCGCGATGGCGCTGCACTGGCTGCTGGCCCTGATGATCACGGCGTCGTTCTCGCTCGGGCTCTACATGGCCGACCTGCCCTTCACCGTGACGCGGCTGCGGCTCTACAACTGGCACAAGTGGGCCGGCGTCGCGATCCTCGCGTTGTCGGCCTTCCGGTTGCTGTGGCGCCTGGCGCACCGGCCGCCGCCGCTGGGCGAGCGCATCGAGGCCGCGATGCCGCCCTGGCAGCGTGCCGCGCACCATGCCACGCTGTGCGCGATGTACCTCCTGTTCTTCGGCGTGCCGCTGGCCGGCTGGGCCTACACCTCGGCACGTGGCTATCCGGTCGTATGGTTCGGCGTGCTGGCACTGCCGGATTTCGTGCCGCGCGATCCGGCCTGGGCCGACGCGCTGCTGCCGTTGCACCGTTACGGCGCGTATGGGCTGGCCGGACTCGTGCTGCTGCACGTGGCGGCCGTGGCCAAGCACCATTGGATCGACCGCGACGGCCTGGCGGGCCGCATGTTCCCGTCGCCGCGCAAGAAAGCCGTGAAATGACCTTGTCTCCGTCCCTCTCTCCATGCGGCCCGCGCAGCCTGGCCGCACTCGGTCTGGCCGCCTGCCTCGGGCTGTCCTGCCTGGCCGGATCGGCCTGGGCCGCACCGGCCGATGCGTCGCCGAAGCCGCCGCTGCCAGCGGCCGCCGTGGCCCCGGCGCGCGTGCTCGCCGCGCAGAGCCGCATCGCCTTCGTGAGCAAGCAGATGGGCGTGCCGGTCGAAGGCGCGTTCGGTCGCTTCGATGCGCAGATCGCGTTCGATCCGCGCAAGCCCGAGGGCGGCACGGTCGCGCTGCAGATCGACATGGCCAGTGCGTCGCTCGGCGTGCCGCAAAGCGATGCCGAACTGCCGAAGGCGCCGTGGTTCGACGCCGCGAAATTCCCGAAGGCGGTGTTCCAGTCGACGGCGATCCGCGCGCTCGGCGGCGGCCGTTTCGAGGTCGCGGGCACGCTCACGCTGAAGGGGCGCGCGCAGCCGCTCGTGGTGCCGGTGGCCATCACGCAGTCCGGCGACACCTCGCTCGCGACCGGCGCCTTCGCATTGCAACGCCTCGAATTCAAGATCGGCGACGGCGAATGGACCGACACCTCGATCGTCGCCAACGAGGTGCAGGTTCACTTCAAGCTGGTACTGGCCGGCTTCGGCCCGCTGTGACCGCCAGAAGCACGAAGCACGACGCCGTGAACGATCATTCGCTCCGCACCCTCCAGCATTCCGAGACAAGAAACCCATGAACTCACGACTTCCCGCCGCGCTGCGCGCATCGGTCCCGATCGCCGCTGCCATGCTGGCGTGCGCCACGCATGCGCAGGCGCCCGCGATACCGGTCGCGCCCATGCCGACCGCGCCCGACTACACCGCGCCGGCCATCGCCGCGGCGCCGTCGGGTGGCCCGGTGAAGAACGCCGACTACGTGATCGACCCGACCCACACCTTCGTCAACTACGAGATGGGCCACTACGGCACGACCACCAACCGCGGGCGCTTCAGCACCAAGGACGGCAGCGTGAAGATCGACGCCACCGGGCTCGGCGGCCGGGTCGACATCGTGATGGACATCAGTTCGATCAACACCGGCGTCGACCTGCTCAACCGGCATGTGCAGAGCAAGGACTTCTTCAACGTGGCCGACTTCCCGACCGCGCGCTTCACGGCCGAACAGATCGTCTTCTCCGGCGGCAAGGTCAGCGAGGTGCCGGGCACGCTCACGCTGATGGGCAAGACGCTGCCGATCTCGCTGAAGGCGAACCGCTTCAACTGCTACCTGAATCCGCTGATCAACCGGCAGGTCTGCGGCGGCGACTTCGAGACCACCATCCTGCGCAGCCAGTGGGGCCTGACCTGGGGCATCAACTTCGGCTTCGAGGACCGCGTGCGGCTGCTGGTGCAGGTCGAGGCGATCAACCTCGCGCCGCCGGCACCCTGAACAGCCTGAGCGCCCTGAACGGCCTGAACGGCCTGAACAGCCTGAACGCCAGCAGCGCGCGTCCGTTCAGAGCAGGCTCTCCGGCGTCAGCGGTGCCAGCAGGTCCAGCATCAGCCGCTGCCAGAAGCCCGAGTCGGGCTCTTCGCGCAGCACGCGCTCTCGGCCGTCCTGCTCGCTGACCCATTCGATCCGGCCATCGTCGGCCAGCCGCAGCCGGTAGGCGCCCTGGTCCTTCAGCACCTCCAGCAGCTTGATCACCTGCTCGGCCATCTCGGGGCTGCGGATGATCAGCCCGATCTCGGTGTTGTGGACGTCCGAGCGCGGGTCGAAGTTCATCGAGCCGACGAACAGCACCTGCCGGTCGATCACCGCGGTCTTCGCATGCAGCCGGCCGGTCGATGTACCGAACAGCCCGAGCCGCACGCTCTGCCGGGTGCGCGCCGAACTCAGCTCGTCCAGCCGGATGCCCTGGCGCAGCATGTCGACGCGGTAGCGCCGGTACGCGGTGTGGACCAGCGGCTCGTCGGTGGCGGCGAGCGAGTTGGTGATCAGGCTCATCGTCACGCCGCGGCGTCGCGCCTCGCGCATCACCTCCAGGCCGGCCGGGCCGGGTATCAGGTAGGGCGAGCTCAGCACCACGTCCTGCTTCGCGCGGCGGATCTGTTCGACCACGTTGTAGCGCACGCTGTCGACGTCGAGCAGCGGGATGCCGCGGTACGACGCGGTCTTGCCGACGACGCGATCGGGCGCGTCGGCGTAGGCCTCGGCCAGCGTCCAGATCAGCCCGAGGCGGCCGCTGTTCAGCTCGTCGACGATCGGCCCGTAGCCGAGCAGGTCGTTCGGCGCGGGCGGCGGCGGTGGCGGCGTGGTGGCCGGGCCGGTCATCGCGTCGAAGCGGCGCTGCAGGTCGTCGCGCGGCACGTCCGTCGGCACGACCGCCTGCAGCGGCACCACGTAGGCGCTGTTCCAGTACTGGTCGAACAGCTCGCCCAGCCGGGGCAGCAGCGCGCCGGCGACGAAGGTGTCGAGGTCGACGAAGCTTTCGCCCTGGGTGCGCTGGAAGTACTGGTTGCCGATGTTGCGTCCGCCCGCCACGGCCATGGCGCCGTCGGCGATGAAGAGCTTGTTGTGCATGCGGTGCTGCACGCGCTCGAAGTGGACCAGCGACGCACCGAAGCGGCGCCCCAGGCTCTCGCGGCCGGCCGGGAACGGGTTGAACAGCCGCAGCTCCAGGTTCGGCGTGGCGGCCAGGCCCTGGAGCAACTCGTCTTCGCCGGATGTGTAGAGGTCGTCCATCAGCAGCCGCACGCGCACGCCGCGCAGCGCGGCATCGCGCAGCGTGCGCAGCAGGAAGCGGCCGGTCTCGTCGTCCTCGATCTGGTAGTACTGCACGTCGAGCGTGCGTTCGGCACGGCGCGCGAGTTCGAGCCGCGCGCTCAGCGCGAAGTCGCCGCCCGGCATCAGCCGGAAGCCGCTCAGGTCGGGGTCGGGCTGCGCCGCCTTGGCGATGCGGCCCAGCGTGGTGCCGGCGGCGCTGGCGGCGGGCAAGGCCTTCGACGGCGGACCTTGCAGCCCATCGGGCAGGCTGGCGCAGCCGCCGAGCAGCAATGCAAGACAGGCGAAGAGCGCGAGGGCGAAGCGTGTCATCGGTGTGTCGGTGTGTGCTGGCGCTCAGGCCGCCTGCGCGAGCTCGCGGTACACGTCCGCCATCAGCGGGCGATCGCGCGGGTCGTCGCTGCAGCAGCGCGCCTGCAGCGACGACGCCGCGCGCAACGCAGCGCTGCCGGCGTCATCCGCGGTGCGGGAATCGGCATGTGCCAGCAGTTCTTCCAGGAGGCAGCCGAAGGCGCGCACCTCGGTGCGCTGCAGCGCCTCGGACGTCGCCCGGTCGCCGGGGTCGAGGAAGGACGCCGCGCCGAAGTCGCCCAGCAGCGCATCGCCCGCATCGTTCCAGAGGATGTTGTGCGCGTACAGGTCGCCGTGAAGGATGCCGCGTGCGTGCAGGTGGGCGGTGGCGGCGGCGATGCCGGTCGCGATGTTCAGCGCGACATCGGCGGTGAAGCGCGTGCCCGCGGCGTACACGTCGCGCGTGCAGGAGTCCAGGCTCGGCGGCCCGGCCAGCACGCGGAAGGCCGGATCGACCAGCGGCATCAGCAGGCCCTGCGTGCCTTCGGGATGGCCGGCGATGCGGCCCACGGCGCCGATCAGGTTCGGATGCGTGCCGGCCGCGAGGCAGGCCGCCATCTCGCTCTGCGGCAGGCCGTCGCTGGTGAGCGCGCCCTTGAACAGCTTGGCCGCCACGTCGCGTGGAGCCTGCCCGCCGGACTGCCATCGTGCGCGATGGATCACGCCGGACGCGCCTTCGCCCAGCCGGTCGCCGAGCTTCAATTCCGCCCAGTCGACGTCCGGCACCGGATGCGCGGCGTGGGCCGTCGCTTCATGCGCTGCGGCGAACGGATTGCCCGCTTGCGCGAGCCAGGCCAGTCGCGGCAAGCCGGCGATTTCCTCGGGCAGCTTCGGCAGCCGATTGGCCGAGATCCGCAGCAGCTCGAGCTGCGCGCAGCCGGCCAGCGTGGCGGGCAGTTGCGCGAGCCGGTTGCCCGCCAGCATCAGCTTCTGCAGCCGCGGACGGCGCCCCAGTTCGTCCGGCAGTTCGGCAATCTCGTTGTCGGTGAGGATCAGCCAGCGCAGCCGGGGCGGCAGCGCCGCGGCCGGCACGTGGCGGATGCGGTTGGCCTTGAAGCCGACCATGTCGAGTTTGCTGCAGCGGCCGAGCACCTCCGGCAGCGCGGTGAAGCGGTTGTCGGAACAGAACAGCACGCGCAGCCGGTGCAGCCGCGGCAGGTCGTCGGGCAGGCGGTCGAGCGCATTGCCCGACAGGTTCAGGACCTCGAGCGAGTCGGCGAGCGTGAAGATCTCGGGCGGGAATTCGGGGAGTCCGCAGGAGAGGTCGAGCCGCCGGATGCCGGCGAGCCGGCCGGCGCGGAGTTCGGTCAGTGTGTGCATGCGCGCGCGAGCATCTCACAGCCCGCGCAGGCTTGCTGCACGAACCGGTTTCAGCCGGCGGCGGGCACGCTGAAACGGTAGATGCCGTCTGCGCCCAGCGTGCGGCGCAACTGGCCGGCCAGCCACAGCAGGTGCAGATGGGCCAGCGTCTCGCCCATGGCGAAGGTGGTCTGGTGCAGGTCGAGCGGGCGCTTGAACATCAGCGGCATCGCCTCGGCGGCGCTCAGCGGGCGCTCGGCGCAGCCCTCCATCATCTCGGCGAGCCGGTCGCGGTGGTGCGACTGCAACTGGCCGACGCGTGTGTGGATGCCGAAGAACGGCTTGCCGTGCGACGGCAGGCCCAGCGCGTCGGCCGGCACCTCGGTGTTGAAGCGCTCGATGCTGTCCAGGAACAGGCGCAGCGGGTTCGATTCGGGCTCGTCCGCATGCACGCTCACGTTGGTCGAGATGCGCGGCAGCATCATGTCGCCGCCGATCAGCACGTTGAGCGACGCGCTGTACAGCGAGATGTGTTCCGGTGCGTGCCCATAGCCGGTGATGCAGCGCCAGTCGTGGTCGCCGATGCGCACCGTGTTGCCGTCGAGCAGCCGCACGTAGCGGTCGGGCAGCGACGGCACCATGTCGCGGTAGTAGCTGGAACGCCCGGCGATGGCGTCGATCGCGGCCGGGTCGACCAACCCGTGCGACGCGAAGAAGCGCGCCGCGATCTCGCCGCCGGAGCCGCTGTCGGCCACGCCCGGCTGCGTGAGGTTGCGCGCGACGTAGTAGTCGGTTGCGCTCATCCACAGCGGCACGTTCCAGCGCTTGCACAGCCAGTCGGCCAGCCCGATGTGGTCGGGATGCATGTGCGTGACGATCACGCGCAGGATCGGCAGACCCTGCAGCTGCGTCTCGAACACCTGCTCCCACTGGGCTCGCGACGATTCGTGCGAGATGCAGCAGTCGACCACGGTCCAGCCCTCCGTGCCGTCGATCGTGTCGCGCAGCAGCCAGAGGTTGATGTGGTTCAGCGCGAAGGGCAGCGCCATGCGGATCCAGCGCACGCCGGGAGCGACTTCGATCGTCTCGCCAGGCTCTGGCAATGTCTCGCCGAGGGGATATTGGAGTTCGCGTTCGAGGATGTTCATGTACGATTGACGTTTACGTAAACGTCATGGTGTGATCAGGCATTGTAGGCAGCTTGGTGAAAACCCGTTGTCTCGTCTGCTACCGCACCGTGAGGCTCCTTCTGGTCCTTGCCGGCTCTTCCGGTCTTTCCGACGCACATGACGCTCTCGCAACGTTCCTTCACGATCAGCGAACTGGCCCGCGAATTCGATCTCACGACGCGCGCGATCCGGTTCTATGAAGACAAGGGCCTGCTCACGCCGGCGCGCGGCGGGGCGGGCGGGTTGCAGCGGGTCTACAGTGCGCGCGACCGCACGCGGCTCACGCTCACGCTGCGTGCCAAGCGTCTCGGGCTGAGCCTGAGCGAGGCCAAGGATATCCTCGACATGTACGACAGCCCGCGCGACACCGTTGCGCAGCTGGAGAAGTTCGTGGGCGTGCTGAGCGCGCACCGCGCGCAACTCGAGGCCCAGCTGACCGAACTGCAGGCCAACCTCAGTGAAGTGCAGGCTCAGGAAAAGGCCACGCGTACCGCGCTGTCGCGGGCCCGCAAGGCGCCCAAGGCCCGAGCCACCTCCGCCTGACCCCGAAGAACGCCTTCAGATGACGAATCCCGACCACCCTTCCGACCCTACGACCATGTCCCACAGCCTTTCCGACCTGTTCGCCCACAACCGTGCCTGGTCCGCCCAGATGGAGCGCGACCGCCCCGGCTTCTTCACCAACCTGGTGAAGCAGCAGACGCCGAAGTACATGTGGATCGGCTGCTCCGACAGCCGCGTGCCCGCCAACCAGATCACCGGCCTGGAGCCGGGCGAGGTGTTCGTGCACCGCAACGTCGCCAACATCGTGGTGCACTCCGACCTGAACGCGCTGTCGGCGATCCAGTTCGCGGTCGAGCGGCTCAAGGTCGAGCACATCATGGTGGTCGGCCACTACGGCTGCTCCGGTGTGCAGGCCGCGCTCGAAGGCGCGCGCATCGGGCTGGCCGACAACTGGCTGCGCCACATCCAGGACGTGCGCGACCGCCACCACGTGATGCTCGACTCGCTGCCGGCCGATGCACGCGCCAACGCGCTGTGCGAGCTCAACGTCGCCGAGCAGGTGATCAACGTGGCCGTCAGCACGGTGATGGTCGACGCCTGGAGCCGCGGCCAGAAGGTCACGATCCACGGCTGGGCCTTCGGTGTGCACGACGGCCTGATCCAGGACCTGGAACTCACCGTCGACGGCACCAAGCCGCTCGAGAACGTGTATCGCGCGGCAGTCCAGCGCATTCGCTACAAGTGGGGCAAGCCGCCGGAACCGGCAGCGGCGGCCGCCATCGAAGGCGTCAAGGAAGCCGGCAGCAGCAGCCACTAGGCGATCAGGGCGGCCATGTTCCCGCAGCGTCTCGACTCGCCGCTGGCCTACGACATCGCGAAGGCGCTGATCGACGGCTTCAACCGCCACTACCGGTTGTTCCGTGCCGAGTCGGCGCGCGCCAAGCATCGTTTCGAGACGGCCGACTGGCCCGGCCAGCAGCGCGCGCAGCGCGAGCGCATCGAGTTCTACGGGCTGCGCGTCGCCGAGGCCGTGGCGCGGCTCGAGAAGGAGTTCAACGCCGGCGAGCAGCCGATGGCGGTCTGGCACCAGGTCAAGCTGCACTTCATCGGCCTGCTGGTGGACCATCACCAGCCCGAGCTCGGCGAGAGCTTCTTCAATTCGGTGACCACGAAGATCCTGCACCGCGCGTACTTCCAGAACGACTTCATCTTCGTGCGCCCGGCGATCAGCACCGAGTACATCGAGCCGCGCGGCGCGCCGACCTATCGCGCCTATTACCCGAAGGCCGACACGCTGGCCGACATCGTCGCGCAGCTGCTCGACGACTATGCGCTGCAGGGCCGCTTCGCGCACCAGCGGCGCGATGCCGAGCGCGTCGCCGCGGCCATCCTCGCGCGCTTCCACCAGGTCAAGCTGCGCGCCAACTTCCAGCTGCAGGTGCTGTCGAGCCTGTTCTACCGGAACAAGGGCGCCTACCTGGTCGGCAAGATCATGAACGGCTATGTCGAGCTGCCTTTCGCGCTGCCGATCCTGCATGACGCCGATGGCCGTTTCCATGTCGACGCGGTGCTGTTCGGCGAAGACGATCTGCAGATGCTCTTCAGCTTCGCGCGGGCCTACTTCATGGTCGACATGGACGTGCCCTCTGCTTACGTGCGCTTCCTGCGCGCGCTGATGCCGCGCAAGCCGCGCGCCGAGATCTACAACGCGCTCGGCCTGGCCAAGCAGGGCAAGACCTTGTTCTACCGCGACTTCCTGTCGCACCTGAACTACTCGAGCGACCGCTTCCGGATCGCGCCCGGCATCAAGGGCATGGTGATGCTGGTGTTCGACCTGCCGTCGTTTCCGTATGTCTTCAAGGTCATCAAGGACCACTTTCCGTTGCAGAAGGAGACGACGCGCGAGCAGGTCAAGGGCAAGTACCAACTGGTCAAGCAGCACGACCGCGTCGGCCGGATGGCGGACACGCTCGAGTACAGCGACGTCGGCTTTCCGCTGGCGCGCTTCGCCCCCGACCTGATCGAGGAAATCCGCCGCGATGCGCCGAGCCAGTTCGAGATCGGCGACCGCGACGGCAACGGCGAGATGGAGCTGGTGCTCAAGCACGTCTACATCGAGCGCCGGATGATTCCGCTCAATCTCTACCTGCAGGAAGCGCTCGACGTGCTGGCCGAGCCCGAATCGCCGGCGCAGGCCAAACGCGCGCAGGACCAGCTCACGCATGCCGTGGTCGAGTACGGCAACGCCATCAAGGACATGGTCGCGGCCAACATCTTTCCCGGCGACATGCTCTGGAAGAACTTCGGCGTGACGCGCAACGGCAAGGTCGTGTTCTACGACTACGACGAGATCGAATACCTGACCGACTGCAACTTCCGCAAGGTGCCGGCACCGCGCAACGAGCAGGAGGAGATGAGCGGCGAGATCTGGTATGCGGTCGGTCCGAAGGACGTGTTCCCCGAAACCTTCGAGCCCTTCCTGCTCGGCAATCCGGCGGTGCGCGAGGCCTTCATGGCGCACCACGCCGACCTGCTGGACGCGGCTTTCTGGCAGAGCCACAAGCAGCGCATCCAGGCCGGCCAGATGCTCGACGTCTTTCCGTACGAGGCGTCGCAGCGCTTCCGCCAGCCGGCGGTGGCGCATGCGGCGGCCGAAACGCCCGCAACGCCCGTGACGCCCGCACCGCACTTCTGACGCTTCCCCCGCCCGGCGCTTCGAGCGCCGGCGAACTCGACACCCTCAACCAACAGGAGATCACACATGACCGAATCCATCGTTATCGTCGGCGCCGCCCGCACCCCCATGGGCGGCTTCCAGGGCGACTTCTCGTCGCTGGCTGCGCACGACCTGGGCGGCGTCGCCATCAAGGCGGCCGTCGAGCGCGCGGGCATCGCGCCGGACTCGGTCGGCGAGGTGCTGTTCGGCAACTGCCTGATGGCCGGCCAGGGCCAGGCGCCTGCGCGCCAGGCGGCCTACAAGGGCGGCCTGCCCGATGCGGCCGGCGCCGTCACGCTCAGCAAGATGTGCGGCTCCGCGATGAAGGCCGCGATGATGGCGCACGACATGCTGCTCGCGGGCACGCACGAGGTGATGATCGCCGGCGGCATGGAAAGCATGACCAACGCGCCCTACCTGATGCTCAAGGGCCGCGGCGGCTACCGCATGGGCCACGACCGGATCTTCGATCACATGATGCTCGACGGCCTCGAGGACGCCTACCAGCCGGGCCGCTCGATGGGCACCTTCGGCGAGGACTGCGCGGCCAAGTACAAGTTCACGCGCGAGCAGCAGGATGCCTTCGCGATCGCCAGCGTCGAGCGCGCCAAGGCGGCCACCGAGTCCGGCGCATTCCGCGACGAGATCGCACCCGTCACCGTCAAGGGCCGCAGCGGCGAGACCGTGATCTCCATCGACGAAGGTCCGGGCAAGGTCAAGCTCGACAAGATCCCGCAGCTCAAGCCCGCCTTCAAGAAGGACGGCGGTACCATCACCGCTGCCTCGAGCTCGTCGATCAACGACGGTGCCGCAGCGCTGGTGATGATGACCGAGTCGCACGCGAAGAAGATCGGCGCCCGGCCGATCGCCCGCGTCGTCGGCCACGCCACGCATGCGCAGCAGCCCGAGTGGTTCTCGACCGCACCGGTGGGTGCCGTCGCCAAGCTGTTCAAGAAGACCGGCTGGTCCGTGAAGGACGTCGATCTCTGGGAGGTCAACGAAGCCTTCGCGGTCGTGCCGATGGCGCTGATGCACGAGCTGGACGTGTCGCATCACATCGTCAACGTCAACGGCGGTGCGTGCGCGCTGGGCCACCCGATCGGCGCCAGCGGCGCGCGCATCATGGTGACGCTGATCCATGCGTTGAAGGCGCGAGGCAAGAAGCGTGGCGTCGCCACGCTGTGCATCGGCGGCGGTGAAGGCACCGCTGTCGCGCTCGAACTGATCTGACCTGTTTTCTCTCGGAGTTTCCATGCATCTGCGCTTTTCCCGTTCCACCCGTTCTGCCCTGCTCGCCGCTGCCCTGGGCACCGCGCTGCTCGCACCTGCCGCCTTCGCGCAGAAGCGCGACAACGTGCTGTTCGATGCGGCCACGGCCGAGCAGCCGGCAGTCCTGAAGACGCTCGAAGCGCTGGTCAACATCGAAACCGGCACCGGCGACGCCGACGGCCTGGCCGCCGCGGGCAACTACCTCGAGGGCGAGCTCAAGTCGCTCGGCTTCGCCGTGACGCGCCACAAGTCGGCCGGCATCGTGGTCGGCGACAACATCGTCGGCAAGCTGAAGGGCCGCGGCGGCAAGAACCTGCTGCTGATCTCGCACATGGACACCGTGTACCTGAAGGGCACGCTGGCGAAGGCGCCGTTCCGCGTCGAAGGCAACAAGGCCTACGGCCCGGGCATCGCCGACGACAAGGGCGGCAACGCGGTCATCCTGCACACGCTGAAGCTGCTCAAGACCTACGGCTTTCGCGAGTTCGGCTCGATCACGGTGCTGTTCAACACCGACGAGGAAAAGGGCTCCTTCGGCTCGCGCGACCTGATCCAGGAAGAAGCGAAGGCAGCCGACTACGTGCTGTCCTTCGAGCCGACCGCGGCCGAGCGCGAGAGCCTGTCGCTCGGCACCTCGGGCATCGCCTACGTGCAGGCCAACATCAAGGGCAAGGCCTCGCATGCGGGCGCGGCGCCCGAGCTGGGCATCAACGCCGTGGTCGAGGCCGCGGACCTGGTGCTGCGCACGATGGACATCGACGACAAGGCCAAGGGCCTGCGCTTCAACTGGACCATCATCAAGGGCGGCGCGGTCAACAACATCATCCCCGACAGCGCCACCGTCAATGCCGACGTGCGCTATGCGCGCAACGAGGACTTCGACGCCGCCATGAAGACGCTGCAGGAGCGGGCACAGCAGAAGAAGGTGCCGGGCGCCGAAGTCAGCGTTCTCGTGACGAGCGGCCGGCCGGCCTTCAACGCGGGCGAGGGTGGCCGCATGCTGATCGACAAGGCGGTCGGCTACTACAAGGAGGCCGGCGGCACGCTGCAGATCGACGAGCGCACCGGCGGCGGCACCGACGCGGCCTATGCGGCCTTGTCGGGCAAGCCGGTGATCGAGAGCCTGGGCCTGCCGGGCTTCGGCTACCACAGCGACAAGGCCGAATACGTGATGGTCGATGCGATTCCGCGCCGCCTGTACATGGCGACCCGGATGATCATGGACCTGGGCGCCGGCAAGTAAGGCGGCCGCCCATGATCGAAACCCTCGACCAGCTCCGTGCGGTGTATGCGCAGCCCGGCGACCGGGCGCTGCGCAAGCAGCTCGCGCAGCTCGACGTGCACTGCACCCGCTTCATCGAACTGTCGCCGTTCTGCGTGATCGCGAGCGCCGGCCTGGCGGGCCAGCTGCTCGATGCCTCGCCGCGTGGCGGCGAGCCCGGCTTTGCCAAGGTCACCGATGCGCGCACGCTGCTGCTGCCCGATTCGGGCGGCAACAACCGGCTCGACACGCTGGAGAACCTGCTGCGCGATCCGCGCATCGGGCTGCTGTTCCTGATCCCAGGTTTCGACGAGACGCTGCGGATCAACGGCTCGGCGCGTCTGCGCGACGAGCCCGAATTTGCCGAGCACTTCGCGCAGGAGCGCCAGCGGCCGAAGGTGGTGATCGAGGTCCGCGTGGAAGAGGCCTACCTGCACTGCGCCAAGGCCTTCATGCGCTCGCGGCTGTGGGAGCCCGGCAGCTGGTCGGAGCGCACGCTGCTGCCGTCGATGAACCAGATGATCCACGACCAGATCGGCCTCGGCGCCGCCACCGAGACGCAGGCCGAGACCGTGGCGCGCTTCCAGAAGCTGATCGCCGAAGAGCAGTCGCCCGCCAGATAACTGAAACCTCAAGAAGCCATCAGGAGACAAGACATGTTGCTGACCCCCGACCAGGAAGCCATTCGCGACGCGGTACGCGCTTTCGCCCAGGCCGAGCTCTGGCCCCACGCGCCGATGTGGGACCGCGAGCACTCCTTTCCGAAAGCCGCGCACCAGGGCCTGGCGGCGCTCGGCGCCTATGGCATCTGCGTGCCCGAGGACGACGGCGGTGCCGGCCTCGACTACCTGACGCTGGCGCTGGTGCTCGAAGAGATCGCGGCCGGCGACGGCGGCACCAGCACCGCGATCAGCGTGACCAACTGCCCGGTCAACGCGATCCTGATGCGCTACGGCAACCCCCGGCAGAAGAAGCAGTGGCTCTGGCCGCTGGCGCAGGGCCAGATGCTCGGCGCCTTCTGCCTGACCGAGCCGCAGGCCGGCAGCGACGCGTCGAGCCTGCGCACCACCGCGCGGCGCGAGGGCGACGCCTACGTGATCGACGGCGTCAAGCAGTTCATCACCAGCGGCAAGAACGGCCACGTCGCCATCGTCATCGCGGTGACCGACAAGGGCGCCGGCAAACGCGGCATGAGCGCTTTCATCGTGCCGACCGACACGCCGGGCTACACCGTCGCGCGGCTGGAGGACAAGCTGGGCCAGCATTCGAGCGACACCGCGCAGATCAACTTCGACGGCTGCCGCATCCCGGTGGAAAACCTGATCGGCGCCGAAGGCGAGGGCTACAAGATCGCGCTCGGCGCGCTCGAAGGCGGCCGCATCGGCATCGCCGCGCAAAGCGTCGGCATGGCCCGCAGCGCGTTCGAGGTGGCGGTGGCCTACGCCAAGGAGCGGCAGGCCTTCGGCGGCAGCATCTTCGACCTGCAGGCGGTCGGCTTCCGCCTGGCCGATTGCGCGACCCAGCTCGAGGCCGCGCGCCAGCTGATCTGGCATGCGGCCGCCTTGCGCGACGCCGGCCGCCCGTGCCTGAAGGAAGCCGCCATGGCCAAGCTCTTCGCCAGCGAGATGGCCGAGCGGGTCTGCAGCGCGGCCATCCAGACGCTCGGCGGCTACGGCTACGTGAACGACTTCCCGCTGGAGCGGATCTACCGCGACGTGCGCGTCTGCCAGATCTACGAAGGCACGTCGGACGTGCAGAAGCTGCTGATCCAGCGCGCGCTGGCCTGACCGGCCAACGCCGCAGGCGACTGCGGGTTTGTACCGGGGGCGGCACAATACGCGCCGATCTCCCGTCTGCTTCTTCTCATGTCCACTTCCTCCGCCAATTCGGCCCGCGTGCCTTGCCCCTGCGGACGCCGCGACCGGCGTGAGCTACCGCTCACCTACGTCCAATGCTGCGGCCGTTATCTGGACGATTTCGAGAAGACGCCGGCGCCCGATGCCGAGTCGCTGATGCGCTCGCGCTACACCGCCTTCGTGCGCGAGCAGGGCGACTACCTGCTTGCCACCTGGCATGTGTCGCGTCGGCCGGCCTCGATCGTGTTCGAGCCGGGCGTGAAATGGCTGGGGCTGGACGTGCGTTCGCGCGCCGTGCTCGACGCCGAACATGCGGAAGTCGAGTTCGTCGCGCGCCAGCGCAGCGCGGCCGGCGTGGCGACCCGCCTGCACGAACGCAGCCGCTTCGTGCGCGAGGATGAACGCTGGTATTACCTGGACGGCGACCTGCGCTGAACCCGCGGCGGCGCCCGTAGGCGGAGACGCCGAATTGTCTCTTTGGCAGAGACAGAGTGGTTCCTTTCGACGTATTTATCTTCTGCCTCGCCGCCCTCACACTCCAGGGGTCGGCGCCGCAGGCGTGCGACCTCCGCCCGAACCCCGGGCAGCCCGCACCGAATACAACACACACCGACACAGGCGCGCCATGACTTCTCGTACGACGACACGGACGAATTCCCGCTTGCGGCTGGCTGCGCTCGCGCTGCCGCTGGCCGGCGCCGCGGTGCTCGCACTGGCGGCCGTGCTGGCCCTGGTGTCGCCGGCCGCTCGTGCCCAGGACCGTCCGCTGCTCACGCCGTTCTCGACCGCGCCCGGCGCGCAGCCACCGGTGCCCTGGCGCTTCACCACGCTGCCCCACAAGGAGCGGACGCATTTCGACATCGTCCAGCAGGACGGCCGCCAGGTGCTCAAGGTCGAAACCGACGGCGCCTACGGCAACCTCGTGCATCCCGTGATGGTGCCGCTGCAGTCCGACACCACGCTGGCCTGGCGCTGGCGGGTCGACGAGTTCGTGGCCGGTGCCGACCTGCGCACCCGCGCGGGTGACGACGGCGCGGCCAAGGTCTGTGTCTTCTTCGACCTGCCGGTCGAGCGCCTGTCCTTCGGCGAGCGCGCCAAGCTCGCGCTGGCGCGCAACGCCACCGGCGAGGACGTGCCGACCGAGACGCTCTGCTACGTCTGGGACCAGAAGGAGGCCAAGGGCACGTCGCTGCCCAGCGCCTTCACCCAGCGGATCCGGATGATCGTGATCGAGTCCGGCGCCGCCGCCCCCGGCACCTGGCTGCCGGAGCGGCGCAACATATTGGCCGACTACCGGCGTGTCTTCGGCGACGAGGCCGGCGACACCGTGCCCGACGTGGTGGCGGTGGCCGTTTCCGCGGACGCCGACAACACCCATGGCCACGGCCTGGCCTTTTTCTCCGACTTCGACCTGCGCCTGGGCGCAGCGGCCCACAATGCGAGCGCGCCCGCCCCGGCGCGCAGCCCTTCGGCGGACTGAGCGCCGCCCCGATTGCCTGTCATGAACGACGTTCTCGAACTGCTTGCCCGTCAGGGTCCCGCCGTGGTGTTCTTCGCCACGCTCGCGGCGCGCATCGGCGCGCCCGTGCCGGCGGTGCCGTTCCTGATCGTGGCAGGCGGCCTGTCGGTCGGCGGGCAGGTGTCGTTCGCGGCGGTCGTGCTGGCCGCGGTGCTGGGCAACATCCTGGGTGACGGCGTCTGGTTCCTGGCCGGCCGCCGCTGGGGTTACCGCGTGATGCGCCTGCTGTGCCGCATCTCGTTGTCGGCCGACACCTGCGTCAAGCGCAGCGAATCGATCCTCGGCCGCTGGGGCGGCCTGTCGCTGATCGCGGCCAAGTTCGTGCCGGGCGTGTCGGTGGTGGCGCCGCCGATGGCCGGCGCGCTGGGCATGTCGAACCTGCGCTTTCTGGCGTACGAAACCGCGGCCGCGCTGATCTGGACGCTCGGCTTCCTGCTGGTCGGACGGATCTTCCATTCCGCCATCAACGACGTGATCGCGGTGCTGTCGAACATCGGCCTCGGCGCGATGGTCGTGTTCGCGGTGCTGCTGATCGCCTTCCTGGGCTGGCGCTACCGCCAGCGGCGCCTTGCGCTGCGTTCGGACGACATCGAGCACATGGGCGTCGACGCGCTGCGCGCCGCGATCGGCGGTGCCGGCGCACCGACCGTGATCGACGTGCGGCCCGCGTCGTCGGTGGCGATCGACGACCGGAAGATTCCTGGCGCGATCAACATCGATTTCCGGAAACTGCCCGGCGCGCTCGGCCCGCTGGCCGATGGCCGCACGCTGGTGCTGTTCTGCGACTGCCCGGACGACGAGTCGTCCATCGCGGCGGCGCGGGTGCTGATGGCCGCCGGTCTGCCGCGCGTGCGCGTGCTCGCGGGTGGTCTCGAGGCGTGGGCGCTGGCGGAACAGGCCACCGCCGCACCTGCGTCAACCGTCGACGACGTGCTGGTGGTCGACGCGCAGGTGCTGCGCGGCGCCTGATTGCGCAGGCCGCCGCTTCTTTTCCTCCTTCCCTGCTTCCATGCCTCTTACCTGATCGTCCGGCCGGTCGCGACGTCGATCACGCTGCCGTCGACCAGGCTCACCCGGTAGATCTCGCGCGTCACGTTGCCTGCGAAAGCCAGTTCGACGATCGACACATCGCGGAAGGTGGTGTCGATGCCGTTCGGCAGCACGGTGTTGAACTTGGCGGCGACCTGGTTCATCGAGGCCTGCAGCGCGGGCGTGAAGGGCGCCATGCTGTAGACCAGCGTGTTGTGCGGGTTGTGGGCGCGCAGCTCCTTGCCGTCCTTCACCACGTTCACGCCGCTCACGCCCATCGTCGCCACCAGCTCGCGGCCGGCTTCGCCCATCTTGGCGTAGACCGGGCCGGTGACACGCGGCAGCGGGCCGTCGCGTAGCGGCGCCATGGCCGCGGTCGTGACGGTGTTGTAGGCCATCATGTTCTCGAAGCCCTGGCCGGTCTTCACGATGCCGAGATCGAGCCACCACGGGCGGCCGGCGTCCTTCGCGGCCTCGGTCGTGTAGAAGTTCTTCAGCGTCAGCTGGATCGGCGCCGGCGGCTTCGGCAGTGCCTTGAGCATCTTCTGCGGCGTCGTCGGATCGGCGCTGTGGATGTGCACCACCGTCACGTGCGGGATGTTGAAGTTCTGCGCCTCGGCCTGCAGGCCGAGGCGCACCAGGTCCTGCCGCAGCGTCGGGTAGATGCGTGCGTCGAGCACGTCGTTCACTTCCTTGGGCAGCTTGTAGACCACGCCGTAGGTGGTCTTGTGCGCGCGGAACTCGGCTTGGCCGATCGCGCTGTTGTCGATCGCCGGTGCGGACGCGGTGGCTGTGAAGGTCCCGGTCGTGCTGCAGGCGGCGAGCAGCGCGGTGGACAGGGCGACGACGGTCAGGGGCCAGAACTTGCGGATCATGTGAATGAACTCCAGTTGCGGGAAAACAGGCGGCGTGAGCCACCGAAAAAGAACGGGCGCGGCTTGTGCCCGCGTCCGTCCGGAAAAGGGGGCGCCGCCGCCTCAGCCGCGGGGCGTGTCGCCGGGCAATGAAGGCGCCGCCGCGCTGCCGATGACCGTGTCGTCGCTGCGGTCCTTCAGCTGCACGCCGGTGAGCTGCAGCCGCCTGGCTTCCTGCGCGAGCCACCAGAAGCGCCGGGCCGCGGCTTCGGGCGCGAGGCCTTCGGGACGGATGTTCGAAATGCAGTTGCGTTCCGCGTCGTGGCGGCCGACCGCCGGCTGCCAGGTCAGGTAGAGGCCGAGGCTGTCGGGCGAACTGAGACCCGGCCGCTCGCCGATCAGCATCGCGACCAGCCGCGCACCGAGCAGCGCGCCCGCCTCGTCGGCCAGCGCCACGCGCGCCTGCTGCGCGATCACCACCGGCCCGAGCTGCCAGCCGGCCGGCGCGTGTGCGCGGATCGCGGCGATCAGCGGCCGGGCGTTGCGTTCGACCGCCAGCGAGGACAGGCCGTCGCCCACCACCAGCAGCAGGTCGCAGCCGGCCGTCGGATCGGGCCCGGCCGCGGCGCGCAAGGCTTGCGCGCTCGCGTCGTCCAGCCGCCGGCCCAGGTCGGGCCGCAGCAGGTAGGCGGCGCGGTCGGGTGCGGCGCTGTGCACCTGCAGGCTCTGCAGCCCGTCGTCGGCCAGCGACCGGGCCAGCGCGGCGCCGTCGAGCTGCAGATGCACCGCGTCGCGGGCCTGCGCATGGGCGAAGCCGAAGCGCAGCAGCTCGGCGGTCGGCATGCTGGCGCCGGCGCGCCCCAGCGCCAGCCGCGCCGAGGTGAAGGCGCGCAGGTCGCCCCAGGGGTCCTGCGTGGTGGTGCCGGCCTCGGGCGCCACGTCAGATTCGGTGGGCCCGGCAGGCTCGGCGATCGGTTCGTTCGCGGGGTCGGTCATCGCGGGTCCTTCACGCGGCGAGGCGCAGTTGCCGCATCTGCTGCAGCGCCGGGTGTCCGGCCGGCACGGCGCCGACGTGGCCGCGCGCATCGGACAGCTGCATGCGCTGCAGCCAGGCCTCGAACTCGGGCGCCCGCTTCAGGCCGAGCACCTCGCGCAGGTACAGCGCGTCGTGGAAGGACGTGCTCTGGTAGTTGAGCATGATGTCGTCGGCGCCCGGCACGCCCATGATGAAGGTCAGGCCGGCCGCGCCGAGCAGCGTCATCAGCGTGTCCATGTCGTCGGAGTCGGCTTCGGCATGGTTGGTGTAGCAGACGTCGCAGCCCAGCGGCACGCCCATCAGCTTGCCGCAGAAGTGGTCCTCCAGGCCGGCACGGATGATCTGCTTGCCGTCGTACAGGTACTCCGGTCCGATGAAGCCGACCACCGTGTTCGTCAGCAACGGCCGGAAGGCGCGGGCCACCGCATAGGCGCGCGCCTCGCAGGTCTGCTGGTCGACGCCGTGGTTGGCACCGGCCGACAGCGCGCTGCCCTGGCCGGTCTCGAAATACATCACGTTGTCGCCCAGCGTGCCGCGCTTGAGCGACAGCGCGGCCTCGTGCGCCTCGCGCAGCAGCGACAGGCTCACGCCGAAGCTGGTGTTGGCGCGCTCGGTGCCGGCGACCGACTGGAACACCAGGTCGACCGGCGCACCCTGCTCGATCATCTGCACGGTGTTCGTCACGTGCGTCAGCACGCACGACTGCGTCGGGATGCCGAGCTTGGCGATCAGCTCGTCGAGCATGTGCACCAGCCGCGTGAGCGCCGGCACGCTGTCGGTCGCCGGGTTGATGCCGATCACTGCGTCGCCCGCGCCATAGAGCAGGCCGTCGACCATCGAGGCCGCGATGCCGCGCAGGTCGTCGGTCGGGTGGTTGGGCTGCAGGCGCACCGCCAGGTGGCCGGGCAGGCCGATGGTGTTGCGAAAGCGCGTGACAACGCGGCATTTGCGTGCGACCAGGATCAGGTCCTGGTTGCGCATCAGCTTGCTCACCGCCGCCGCCATCTCGGGCGTGATGCCGGGCGCCACGCGCGCCAGCATCGCGCTGTCTGCGGTATCGGACAGCAGCCAGTCGCGAAAGCCGCCGACGGTGAGGTGCGCGATCGGCGCGAAGGCCGCGGCGTCGTGCGTGTCGACGATCAGCCGCGTGACCTCGTCGCTCTCGTACGGGATCAGCAGCTCTTCCAGGAAGCGCCTGAGCGGCACGTCGGCCAGGCACATGCGCGCCGCCATGCGCTCGACCGCGGTGCCGGCCGCCAGCCCGGCCAGCAGGTCGCCCGATCGCGCGGGCGTGGCCTTGGCCATCAGTTCGCGCAGATCGGCGAACTGCCAGTTGGCGTGGTCGATGGTGTGGCGGTAGGGCATGGCGTCGGTTCTCCGGGGTCGGTGTGCGGCGGGGGCCGGGTCAGGCGATGACCACGCGCTCGCAGGCCTTGCGCAGCGCCGGCAGGCCGGGCATCTCGCGGACCTTGGCGTCGGTGACGACCGCATGGATGTCGGCCGTGCGCGCATAGGTGACGCGGCTCGCCTGGCCGATCTTGGCGTGGTCGGCCAGGATGACGACCTGCTGCGACTGCCCGGCCATGGCGCGTGCGATCGCCGCCTCGTGGTGTTCGAAGCTCATGGCGCCGTGCCGCGCATGCAGCCCGACCGGCGAGAGCAGCGCGACGTCGGCGCGGTAGCGATGGATTTCCTCGACGGTGGCATCGCCGTGCGTGGCCTGCGTCTTCACGTCGATGCGCCCGCCCAGCAGGATCGTCTCGTTGCGCGCGGCGCGCCCTTCGTCGGCGCCCGCGAGCTTCAGCGCGATGCTCAGCGAATTGGTGATCACCGTCATCCCGCTGAGCGCGGCGATCTCTTCCGCCAGGATCGAGGTGGTGCTGCCGGCGTCGAGGAAGATCGTCTGCCCCGGCAGCAGCAGCGCGACGGCTGCCTTGGCGATGGCGCGTTTCTCCTTCTGGCGCACGACCAGCCGGGTGGCGAGCGGCGGCTCGGGCTCGGGGCCGGTCGCGACGGCGCCGCCGTGGACGCGGCGCAGCACGCCTTCGCCCTCGAGTTCGAGCAGGTCGCGGCGGACCGTTTCGCGCGACACGTCCAGGTCTTGCACGATGCGGTCGACGCTCACCCGCGAGAAGGTTGCGAGCAGGTTCCGGATGCGCAGGAATCGTTCTTCTTGAAGCATGGATGGCGATGGATGGGAAGGTCGCTCAGTGTGCCTTCTGGGCGTGTCGGCGGGTGAGAAGGTGCAAGACCAGTGCCATGCCGCCGACCACCGCCATGATGCAGGTCGAGAACGCGGCCGCCTGCGACGTGAAGCCGGCTTCGTCCAGCCGCATCACGGTGACGGAGCCCATCGACAGCGACGGCGTGATCAGGAAGATCACCGCCGACAGCGTGACCATCGAGCGCATGAACAGGAACACCGCGATCGCCAGCAGCGTGGTGCGCATCGCCGGCCAGTAGACATCGCCCAGCACCCGGCCGATGCCGCCGCCGAGCACCGACGTGGCGTCTTCCAGCGCGCCTGGCACCGTGCGCATGGCGGTCGTCATGCTGACGAAACCCTGCGTGTGATAGTGGTAGTAGTTGCATAGCGCCAGCAGCGCCGCGCTGCCGTAGAGCCAACCCCAGGGCATGTCGGCCGAGTTGAAGGTGAACACGTAGGCCAGCCCGAGCACCAGCCCCGGCACGGCGACCGGCAGCGCACTCAGCAGCCGCGCCGCGCGGGCCGCGTGCCCGGGCAGGCGCTGCACGCCGAAGGCCAGCAGGAACAGCAGCGCGGTGCCCGCGCCGGCCGCGATCAGCGACACGCCGATCGATGTCCACAGCGGCGCGTAGCCGCCCGCGATGTTGATGTCGTAGTGCTTCAGCGTCAGGTCGAGCCGGTACGGCCAGAGCCGGATGAAGCTCGCGATCACGACGGTGAAGATGACCGCGTAGATCGTGCCGGCGATCAGCAGCGCCGCCGCGAAGAAGGCGCCGTCGCGGCCCGGTCGGCGCTTCGGCGCCGGCGGCTGCGCCGATTCGGCCCCGACGCCGGCCTGCCGCCGCGCTGCCGCGTGCTCGATGAAGACCGACAGCGCCGCCGGTACCAGCAGCACGATGCCGATCACCGCGCCCAGGCCGAACTTCATCTGGCCGCTCACCTGGTTGTAGATCTCGGTGGCCAGCACCTGGAAGTTGCCGCCGATCACCACCGCGTTGCCGAAGTCGGTGATGGTGACGGTGAACACCACGAAGGCCGCGCTCAGCAGTCCGTAGCGCACGCCGGGCAGCGTGATGTCGACGAACTGGCGCCACGGCGTCGCGCCGAGCACCTCGGCCGCGTCATACTGGCGCGCGTCGCCGTGGCGCAGCGCGGTGCGCAGGATCAGCACCGCCTGCGGCAATGCGTACATCACGTCGGCGACCAGCAGGCCCCAGAAGCCGTAGATGTCGGGCCGCACGCCCAGCATCTTGCCGACCACGCCGTTGCGCCCCAGCAGGAAGATCAGCCCGAGGCCCAGCACCAGCGACGGCGCCAGCACCGGCAGCGCCATGCCGATGGCGGTGAAGCTGCGCCCCGGCATGCGGGTGCGCTCCAGCCCGTAGGCCAGCACGAAGGCCAGCAGCAGCGTGACGACCGTCGTCGAGACGCCCAGCAGCAGGCTGTTGGACAGCGCGCGCCACACGCCGGGCGTGTCGAGCAGCGCCGCATAGTTGGCCAGGCCGACACCGCCGCCGTCCTGCATCAGGCTGCGCCAGCCGATGCCCAGCATCGGCACGCCGAAGAACATCGCCAGCGCGGCCAGCGGCAGCCACAGGCAGGCGCGCAGCAGCCAGACGTCGGCCGGGCGCATCGGCAACGTGCCCGCCTTCATGCGCGCACCCAGCTGCAGCCGTCGGTGTCGATCGCCAGCGACACCGGCTGGCCCGCCGCCAGCGGCATGGCGCTGCTGGTTTCGGCCAGCAGTTCGATGTCGTGCCAGCGCACGCGCGCACGCTGGATGCTGCCGAGGAAGCTGGTGCCCAGAACCTCGCCGACGGCGGGGCCACCCGTGCCACCCACCGGCCGCAGGCCCAGCCGTTCCGGCCGCACGCACAGCAATGCGTCCGGCACCCGCAGCCCGGCCGGCAGCGTCGGCAGCGCATCGCCCGCGAGGCGCATGGCCGCCGCGGCCGACAGCAGGTTGCTGTGCCCCATGAAGTCGGCCACGAAACGGGTGGCCGGCTGCAGGTACAGCGCGCGCGGGCTGCCCTGCTGCTCGATGCGGCCCTGGTTCATGCAGACGATGGTGTCGGCCATCGACATCGCCTCTTCCTGGTCGTGGGTGACCATCAGCGTCGGGATGCCGAGGCTGCGCTGCACTTCGCGCAGCTCGTGCCGCAGATCGGCGCGCACGCGGGCGTCGAGCGCCGACAGCGGCTCGTCGAGCAGCAGCAACGACGGATTGACCGCGAGCGCGCGGGCGATCGCCACCCGCTGCTGCTGACCGCCCGACAGCTCGCCCGGATAGCGCGCGCCGAAGGTCGGCAGCTTGACCATGGCGAGCAGCTCGGCCACGCGGCGGTCGATGGCGACGGGCGCCTCGCCGCGGATGCGCAGGCCGTAGCCCACGTTCTGCGCCACCGTCATGTGCGGAAACAGCGAGTACGACTGGAACACGATGCCGAAGCCGCGCTCGCGCGCCGGCATCTGCGCGAGGTCGCGGCCGTTCAGCGACACGCTGCCGCCGTCGGCCGCCATCAGCCCCGCGATGATGCGCAGCAGCGTGGTCTTGCCGCAGCCGCTCGGACCGAGCAGGCACACGAACTCCGCACCTCCCACGTCGAGCTCGATGCGCTCCAGCGCGGCCTGGCCGCCGAAGCTCTTGTGAAGGTTCCTGATCTGCAATGCCATGCTGTCTGTCCGGGTCGGTGTCGTCTGTCGTTGAATCGCTGTCGGCCGCGTCGCGGCCTCAGGTGGCGAGCCCCATCTCGGGGTCGCTGATGCCGTCGTCACCGGTTTCCACGCGGCCCGCGAAGCGCCGCAGGAAGGTGCCGCCGCTGTCGACGTTCGCGGTCACGCTGAAGTCGTACCAGTGCTTGCTGTAGCTCAGGTCCCACTGCTGCACCACCACCTGGCCGGGCGCCAGCGCGAAGTTCCACGGCCCATCGGTGCGGTACGCGCTCGGCGTCACCGTGACGTTGCAGCTGATGTTGCCGAGGTTGTGCATCTCCAGGTGCACGTCGCCGTTGGCCGTGTCGTAGCAGACCCGGATCTCGGGCAGGCCGGCACCGCCGGCGAGCGAGGTCGGCAGCACGCCACGGAAGCGGCGGAAGAAGCCGTTCGGGCCGAAAACCGACAGGTCGTAGCCGCCGTCCGTGGCGGGCGCCCAGCTGTCGTTGAGCAGCGTGCCGGGCTCCACCGTGTAGCGGCGCGGCACGTCCCCGAGCGCCAGGTGGTTGTAGACCTGGTAGACCGCGCCAACCCGGCCCGTGTTGCCGAATACCAGCCAGAACTTCTGGCGTTCGACATCGGGCCGGCCGCTGGTGTGCAGTTCATAAGGCAGTGCGCGCGAGTAACGCACGCCGGTGGTTTGCTGCGGCATCGTGCCGGTGCCGGCAGCCGGTGCCACCGGCGTCGGGTAGAGCAGTTGCTGCGCGATCGCGGCGTCGGCCGCCGCGCTGGTGATGGTCGGCAGCGCGGGCAGGGCGGCGTTGGGCGTCGCGAAGTTGAAGCAGGTCGTGAGATCGCTGCTGACCGCGCGGCGCCAGGCGCTGATGTTGGGCTCCACCACGCCGAAGCGCGCTTCGAGGAAGCGGATCACCGACGTGTGGTCCGACACCTGCGAGTTGACCCAGCCGCCGCGGCTCCACGGCGACACCACGTACATCGGCACGCGCCAGCCCATGCCGTAGGGCGAGCCGAGGTACGGCGACTTCAGGTTGTTGCGCTCGCCGAGCGTCGACACCGTGCTCATGCCGGCTTCGGTGCCGTCCGCGTTGAGCGACGGGATTGCCGGTGGCGGCATGTGGTCGAAGTAGCCGTCGTTCTCGTCGAACATCAGGAAGAGCACGGTCTTGCTCCACACCGCCGGGTCGGACGTGAGCGCGTCCAGCACGCGCTCGGTGTACTCGGCGCCCCACAGCGGCGAGGACGGGCTGGGGTGCTCCGAATACTTGGCCGGCGCGACGATCCAGCTGACCTGCGGCAGGCGGTCGTTCTTCACGTCGTCCGCCAGGTCGTCCAGCGTGCGCGTCGACAGCGCGCGCGCCTTGAGTGACGCCTGTGCCGCCGTCGGCGTGGTCGCGTAGTAGGCCTCGCGGTAGCTGGTGAAGCCTTCCAGCGGGTTGTCGGTGAAGTTGTCGGCCATGTCCTGGTAGATCTGCCAGGTCACGCCGGCGGCTTCCAGGCGCTCGGGGTACGTCGTCCAGCTGTAGCCGGGCGCGTTCGCGAGGTCGTCGTTCGTGTTGTCGATGGCCGGGCCGCCGCCCAGGCCGAGCGGGTCGTTGCTGCCGGTCCAGAGGAACAGCCGGTTCGAGTTGGTGCCGGTGAGTTCGCTGCAGTGGTACGCGTCGCACACCGTGAAGGCGTCGGCCAGCGCGAACTGGAAAGGCATGTCGCTTTGCTGGTAGTAGCCGAGTGCGCGCGCGGTCTTGGCCGCGACCCACTGGTTCATGCGGCCGCCGTTCCAGGCCTGCTGGCCGTCGGACCAGCTGTGCGCCATGGGCGTGGTGCGCTGCGCGCTGGTGCTGGTCGTGTCGTAGTGGAAAGGCAGGCAGGTAGCGGTGCCCGTGGTCGCCGGCTGGTACCAGACCGGCTTGCCGTTGGCCAGCGGCACCGGGAAGCGGTCGCCGAAGCCGCGCACGCCGCGCAGCGTGCCGAAGTAGTGGTCGAACGCGCGGTTCTCCTGCATGAAGATCACGACGTGCTTGACGTCGCTGATCGTGCCGGTGTCCTGTGCGGCCGGGATGGCGAGTGCGCGCCGGATGCTGGGTGGCAGCAGGCCGAGGGTGGCCGAAGCGCCCGCGGCGGCCGCGGCGCCGCGCAGGAAGCTGCGGCGGCTGGTTGAGACGGAATCTTTGCTCGTGGTCATGGCGTGCCTCAGGGTGCGCAGCGAACCGTCTCGGGACGGCGGGCTGGCGTGGTGGTGGCCGATGCGTCGGTGCTGGTGCCCGGCGGCACGAGTGCGGCGGCGGGCGGACCGGCGGTCGCCGGGTCGTTGGGCGTGACCACCACGGTGGGCTGGTCGGTGCTGCCGGCCGGCGTGGTCGCCGTCGTGTCGCCGCTGCTGCTGCCGCTGCCGCCGCAGGCACCGAGCACGGCGGCTGCTGTCAACATCACCAGGGCCGCGGCGAGCCGCAGAGGCCGGGCCGCCGGTGCGGCCTGCGTGTCGAAGGATCGAATGGACATGCGCGTCTCCGTTCAGGGAAGCAGCGTCGTCAGCGAGGTGCCGGAGCGGCCGATCGACTCGACTTCCGCCGGCGTCAGTGCCCGGTTCCAGGTGCTGAATTCACCGAAGTCGAAGCGACCGCCGATCGTGTTGCTGGCGTTGCCGTTGCGGTAGTTCGGGCCGTAGCCGCCGTCGCCGTCCTCGTTCAGCGAGAAGCCGTTGCCCAGGCCGTTGAGCGCTGCCGCGAAGGCGCTGGTCAGCACGGCGGAACTGCTCTGCATGCCGTAGACCGGGTCGTACACGTGGTACGTGACGGTGAGGTTCGGCACGTCGACCGCCATCGCCACGTAGGCCCAGGTGTTGGCGCTGAAGCTCAGGTCCTTGTCGCCGAGCCGGGCGCCGCCGCGGCCGATGTTGAAGCGCACCGCACCGCCGTACTGGCCCAGCGCAATGCCGGCGTTGTTGCCGCTGCCCCAGTTCTTGTTCGACACGATCGGCATGCCCGAGCGCGTCGCGTCGGAGCGGAACCAGAAGCCGAAGGTGAAGGGCGCCGTGGCGCTGGTGACCTGGCTGGTCGGGATGCGGTAGCCGCCGTCGCAGGCGCTGCACACGGTCGGACCGGCATAGCTGGTCGATTCCAGTGCGGTGTCGGTGCCGGCGAAAGGCCCGTCGCCCGTGGCGGTGTAGACCGGCGCCGCGCCACTCACCCACGGCGTGAAGGCCTGGGTGCCGTCGATGCGGTCGGCCAGCGTCGTCTTCAGCGTGAACAGGTGGGTGATGCCGTTCGCCACGCTCGCCAGCAGCGAGACGGGTTTGACGTAGTTCAGCGTGGTGCGCAGCGACACCGGCGTCTGGTCGGCCACCACGGTGTAGTTGTACGTGTAGTAGCCGCTGGCGTCCGGCGCCATCGTCGTGTCCTCGAAGGCCAGCGCGTTGCCCGCGAGCGTGGCCACCGCGACGCCGTCGCGCAGCACCGTGATGGCGGCCGGCGTGGCGGGCAGCGTCCAGCTGAGCTGGATGCCGGTCTGCTTCGCGTTCATCGTCGCGGCGAGCTGGCGCACGGCCGTGGCGCCGATCAGCGGGCCGCCGTCCATCGCGTACTGCGTGGCCGCAGGGCGCGCCGACAGGTGCGTGAGCACCGTCGGCGTGATGTCGGTGGCCGCGGCGTAGGCGTACCACGGCGTGATCTCGGTCGGCAGGGCCGCGGGCAGCGTCAGCGACAGGTTCGCCGCCTTGTCGAGCGCGATGACGGTGGCGAGATTCGACGGCACCGGAATGCCGTCGGCCACGCCGGTGGCGCCCAGGCCGTGCGTGCTGGTGATGATCACCAGCCAGTCTTCGCTCGGTTGCGCGGCGCGGCGCTTGGCCAGCGATGCCTTCAGCAACCCGATCTGGCGGTCGACTTCGGCCAGCGCATTCTGGTAGTCGGTGCCGTAGCCGGCCACGTCGGCGACCTGCGCCGGGCCCTGGTAGTCGGCCACGATCAGGTCGTAGCTGCCGCTTTCGATGGCGGCGCCCGCTTCGGTCGACACGCAGCCGTCGTCGCCGTCGCAGTCCTTCGCGAGATCGAGGTAGCCCGCGGCCTTGTCGGCGCGCAGCAGTTGCGGCAGGCCGCTCCAGCTCGCGATGGCGGCGGTGTGCGCACCGGGTTGGCTCTGCTTGAGCATCTTGAAGACGGTGTCGGCCTTGAATGCCTGGCCTTCGTAGTTCGAGCGGATCTCATGGCGATCGGCCCAGGCGCCGGTGAGCAGCGTGGCCCACGACGGGCCGTCGGTCGCCTGCTGTTGCGTCGGCGTTCCCTTGATGCCGCCGGTGTAGGCGGGCAGCACGGTGCCGAGTCCTTGCAGGCTGGGCACGCGCGCCGCGGACATGGCCTGCTGCAGCGCGGCGTATTGCACGCCGTCGATGCCGATCACCAGCGCCTTGCTCTGCGGCGTGGGCGTCGGGGTCGTGGGATCGGTTGGCGTGGTCGGCGTCGTCGGGTCGGTCGGCGTGACCGGGGTGGTGGGCGTGGTCGGGTCGGCGGGCGTCGAGCCGCCTCCGCCGCCGCAGGCCGCCAGCAGGAGCAGCATGCTCACGTGCAATGCGGCACGCGCGATGCGGGATCTTTGTGTTTTCATCAGTGGAACTCCGGCAACAGGAAGGTGCACGGACGCGCTGTCCTGGCGTGTCCGGCGTCGAATGCACGGACGCGCCGGGTCACCGGCCGTCCGCAGGGATGGGGCAGCAGATCGGTGGATCGTCGGATCAGCGGCCGATGGTCTTCTGCCAGTTGCCCAGGATCGCGTCGCGGTCCTTCGCCGACTGCGCGAAATCCATCGGGTAGAGCACCTTGCTCAGGTCGGCCGGCAAGCCCGCCTCCTTGGCTGCCTTGGACTGGACGGCGCCGGGCACGGTGACCATTTCCTTGTACTTGGCGTACAGCGCGGTGGCGCCGGGCGACAGCGTCCAGTCGAGGAAGCGCTTGGCATCGGCCTTGTTCTTCGCCTTGGCCATCAGGCCCGAGGCCTCCAGCTCGTAGCCCGCGCCGTCGCTCGGGATCACCATCTTCACCGGGTAGCCTTCCTCGATCGACTGCATCGCCGCGAAGGCCAGCGAGGTACCGATGGCGAACTCGCCCGCGCGCGCCGCCTTGCACGGACGCGAGCCCGACTTGATGTACTGCGCGACGTTGCCGTCCAGCGTCTTCAGGAACTTCCAGCCTTCGTCGCTGCCCTTTGATTGCAGCAGTGCCGCGATCTGCAGGTAGCCGGTGCCCGACGACACCGGGTTGGGCATCACGACCTCGCCCTTGTAGACCGGGTTCGTCAGGTCTTTCCAGCTCGTCGGCATCGGCAGGTTCTTGGCCTTGAGCACTTCGGTGTTGACGCAGAAGGCCGCGAAGTAGCCGGTGGTGGTGAACCACTTGCCGTCGGCCGCCTTGTTCGATGCGGCCAGCTTGTCGGCGCCCTTGGCGGCATAGGGCTCGAGCAGTGCCGTGACGCGCGGATCGAGCATGTTGGTCAGCGCCCAGCCCCAGATCACGTCGTGCTGCGGGTTGGATGCCTCGGCCAGGATGCGCGCGCCGAGGTCGCCGGTCGACAGGCGCAGGACCTTGACGTCGACATCGGGCATGTCCTTCTTCGCGGCGGCGACGTAGTCCTTGATCTCGTCTTCTTCCAGCGCCGAATACACGGTGATGGTGCCGGCCTGGGCGATGCCCATCGCGGCGCCGGCGAGCAATGCGGCGAACAAGGTGCGGGTGGTGCGGCGATGCGGATTGGTCGTGTGCATGAAAAGACTCCAGAAGGTGCGGTGATCGGAAATGGGGCGGAAGGAATGCCGGTGATGAACCAGTAATGTGCGTTTATGTGCGTTTGTGGAATTATTGGTTATTTGCAACAATAAGCACAAGCACCATTCATGCCACAGATGTTGGCTGGATGACGTGACAACTTTTTGACAACACCAACCAACGCCAACCGGTCTTTTCCTGATGTCCACGCATATCGACTACTTCTCCCTCGCCTGCCGCCTGGCCGACATCGCAGCCAGCCACTCGATGCGCAGCTTTCGCACGGCGCTCGACATCGACATGAAGTCCGATGCCAGTCCCGTCACCATGGCCGACCGCGCGGCCGAGGCCGCCATGCGCTCGCTGCTCGGCGCCGAAGCACCGTCGCACGGCATCCTGGGCGAGGAGTACGGCAGCGAACGCCTCGACGCCGACTACGTCTGGGTGCTCGACCCGATCGACGGCACCAAGAGCTACATCACGGGCTCGCCGCTGTGGGGCACGTTGATCGCGCTGACGCACCGTGGGCGCCCGGTGCTGGGGCTCATCGACATGCCCGTGCTGGGCGAGCGCTGGGTCGGCGGCGCAGGCGAGACCGCGAACTGCAATGGCGAGGCCGTGCGTGTGCGCAACTGCACGCAGCTCGCGCAGGCACGCATCCTCACCACCTCGCCGGACAGCTTCTCGCCGTCCGAATGGCAGGCCTACGACGCGCTCAGCCGGCGCTGCGCGATGCGCCGCTTCGGCGGCGACTGCTACGGCTATGCGCAACTCGCCGGGGGCCACGTCGACCTGGTGGCGGAGTGCGGCCTGCAGCCCTACGACTACATGGCGCTGGTGGGCGTCGTGGAGGCTGCGGGCGGCGTCATCAGCGACTGGGAGGGGCGGCCGCTGAGCATCCGTTCCGATGGCCGCGTGCTGGCCGCCGCCAGTGCGCCGCTGCACGACGAAGCGCTGCGGATGCTGCGCGGGGTTCCCGGTCCGCAGCCCGCGTGAGGCCGCGTGCGGTTGCTACCATCGCCCGCATGACTCCATTCCCATTTGATGCCGTGCTGTTCGACTGCGACGGCGTGCTGGTCGATTCCGAACCCATCACCAACCGCGTGCTTGCGGAAATGATGACCGAGCTGGGCTGGCCGCTCACGCCCGAACAGTCGATCCGCATCTTCCTCGGCAAGGCCGTGAAGGACGAGGCGCCGCTGATCCTCGAGAAGACCGGCTTCGCGATCACGCCCGAATGGCTGCAGGGCTTCTGGGTCCGCCGCAACGCCGCGCTGGACCGCGACCTGGTCGAGGTACCGGGCGCGCCCTCGGCGGTGCGTGCGCTGCTCGCGACGCTCGATGGGCGCATCGCCTGCGCTTCGGGCGCGGATCGCCGCAAGGTCGAGCTGCAGTTGCAGAAGGTCGGCATCTACGACGTGTTCGAAGGCCGCATCTTCAGCGGCCACGAGACGCCGCGCTCCAAGCCCTATCCGGACGTGTACCTGGCGGCCGCCGCGGCGCTCGGCGTCGACCCGAAGCGCTGCGCGGTGGTCGAGGACACGACCACGGGCGCCACCGCCGGTGTCGCTGCCGGCGCAACCGTGTTCGGCTACAGCCCCGGCGGCCTGGGCCACAGCGACGCCGATGCGCTGCGCTCGGTCGGTGTCTCGCGCATCTTCACCGACATGGCCGCGTTGCCCGAGGTGCTCGCGGCCTGGCGCGCGCCGGCCTGAGCCGTTCAGTCTTCGAAGTGCGGCCCCGGCCCTTCGCTGGCCAGCGTGTCCTGCGCGTTGCGTAGCGGGCAGGCCTTGAGCGACAGGCAGCCGCAGCCGATGCAGCCGTCGAGTTGATCGCGCAGTTGCGTGAGCGCCTGGATGCGTGCGTCCAGCTCCTGCTTCCATCCGCGCGACAGCCGCCGCCAGTCGGCCGCGGTGGGCGTGCGCGCGGCGGGCAACGCCTGCAGCGCCTGGGCGATCGATGCCAGCGGAACGCCCATGCGCTGGGCGACCTTGATGACGGCGACGCGGCGCAGCACCGAACGCGGATAGCGACGCTGGTTGCCCTCGCTGCGCAAGGACTGGATCAGTCCCTTGGATTCATAGAAATGCAGGGCCGACACCGCGAGCCCGCTGCGCATCGCGACCTCGCCGACGCTGAGCACGGCGGGTGTCTCCTCGATCGTCGTCACGGCGGGAAGCTGACGCGGCATGCGATCTCCAAAAGTGCTTGACCTCAAGTCTAGTTGAGGTTGAATACTGCGGCGCATGAACCTCTTTCCCCGTTCCGGCGCGGCCGGTGTCTCCCCGCATCTCTTCGTCAATCCGCCACGCCTGTACGACCCGCGGCCCAACGGCTATTCGCACGTGGCGATCGCGCAGGCACCGGCGCGGCTGATCTACGTGGCGGGGCAGGGCGGCGAAGACGTCGACGGCCTGCTGTCGCCGCACTTCGAGGCGCAGGTCGCGCAGGCGCTGCACAACCTGCGGGTGGCCATCGCGGCGGGTGGCGCGCGGCTGACCGACGTGGTCAAGCTGGTCGTGCTCGTGGTCGACCACAGCGAGGCGCGTCTTGCGGTGCTGAGCCAGGCACTGCGATCGGCCTGGCCCGACGGCGACGAGCCCGTCTGCACGCTGATCCCCGTGCCACGGCTCGCGCTCGACGGCATGCTGTTCGAGATCGAGGCGACCGCGGTCGTGCCGATGCCGCGCGAGCGCTGAGCGTGGCCGTCACGCCAACGCTCGCGTCCGCTGGCGCCACGGCGCCCGCACCCGCCTATCTGCGCACGCCGGTGCTGCTGCTGATGGCGGTCGCCACCGGCCTGTGCGCCGGCAGCAATTACTTCAACCAGCCTCTGCTGCATTCGATCGCGCTGAGCCTGCGGGTCGACGACGCTGCCGCGGCACTGACCGTGACGCTGTCGCAGGTCGCCTACGCCGTCGGGCTGCTGCTGCTCGTGCCGCTGGGCGACAAGCTGGAGCGGCGCGGCCTCGCGGTCGGCCTGATGCTTCTTGCCGGCACCGGCCTGCTGATCAGCGGCTTTGCGCAGAGCTTCGACATGCTGGTTGCCGGTACCGTGATGACTGGCCTGTTCTCCGTCGCCGCACAGACGCTGGTGCCGATGGCCGCCACGCTGTCGGACCCGCGTCGCAGCGGGCAGGCGGTCGGGCTGGTGATGAGCGGGCTGTTGACCGGCATCCTGGTGGCGCGCAGCGTGGCCGGCCTGCTGTCGGGTGCGGGCGGCTGGAGCACCGTGTACCGGGCGGCGGCGGCCGCCATGTTCGTGCTGGCGGCCGTGCTGTGGGCGGTGCTGCCGCGCTCGCGCAACCCGGCGCCGGCCAGCTACCTGCAGGTGCTGCGTTCGCTCGGCACCTTGGTCGTGCGACATCGACGGCTGCGCAGCCGTGCGCTGCTCGGCGCGCTGAGCTTCGGCTCGGTCAGCGTGCTGTTCTCGTCCATGGCCTTGCTGTTGTCGGGGCCGGACTTCCGGCTGAGCGACATGCAGATCGGCGCTGTCGGGCTGGTGGGCGTCGCGGGTGCGCTGGTGGCGAGCGTCGCGGGCCGGCTGGCCGATCGCGGCTGGGGCCAGGCGACCTCGACGGTGGCGGTGCTTGCGCTGGTGGCCGGCTGGTTCTTCCTCTGGCTCGGCATCGATCAGCTCGGCTGGTTCCTGCTGGGCATGCTGCTGATCGACATCGGGCTGCCCGGCGTACACATCAGCAACCAGAACGTGATCTACAAGCTGCAGCCCGATGCGCGGGCACGCATCAACGCCGTCTACATGACGAGCTACTTCGCGGGTGCCGCGTCGGGCTCGGCGCTGGGCGCCGTCGCCTGGCGCCATGGCGGCTGGCCGATGGCCTGCGCACTGGGCGCGGGACTGGCGCTGCTGGCAGGACTGGCGTTGTTCAGGGACTGGATCGGCTCGCGGTGATGGCGCCTCCCGGACGGGCGTGCTTCGATGCATCGGGGCTCTTGTTCATGAATCGGCGCGCGCGGCAGGGGATATCTGGCACGGGTCTCCCGGAAAAGGAGGCACGGTTTCGCAGCAACGCATCGATATGTCGACCGTTCGCGAGGCCTTGTCGGCCGGGGCGAATCGAAGCAACCGTCCGCGGATGGCGCGCAGCGCAAAATGGGCTGATGAAAGCACCTCCCCGACTCCAGTCCCTGATCGACGAAGGCCTGATCGACACCGTCGTGCGGCAGCTGATGAGCGGCAAGGAAGCCATGGTCTACGTGGTGCGCTGCACGGTCGGCGACACCAGCGAGACGCGCTGCGCCAAGATCTACAAGGAAGCCACCAACCGAAGCTTCCGCCAGGCCGTCGACTACACCGAGAACCGCAAGGTCAAGAACACCCGCCTGCAGCGCGCCATGGCCAAAGGCACGAAGTTCGGCCGCGAAGCCACCGAGGCCGCATGGCAGAGCGCCGAGGTCGACGCGCTCTACCGGCTGGCCGCGGCCGGCGTGCGCGTGCCGGTGCCGCACAACTTCTGCGAAGGCGTGCTGCTGATGGAACTCGTCACCGACGCCGAGGGCGACGCCGCGCCGCGGCTCAACGACGTCGTATTCACGCCCGAGGACGCGCGCCGCCACCATGCGACGCTGCTGGTCGAGGTGGTGCGCATGCTGTGCGCGGGTGTCGTGCACGGCGACCTGTCGGAATTCAACGTGCTGCTGGCCGCCGACGGGCCGGTGATCATCGACCTGCCGCAAGCGGTCGACGCCGCCGGCAACAACCACGCGAAGCGCATGCTGCTGCGCGACGTCGCCAACCTGAAGAACTTCTTCGGCCAGTTCGCGCCCGAATTGCTCCGCACGCGTTACGGCGAGGAGATCTGGCAGCTCTACGAGCACGGCGAACTGCGCGTCGAGTCGCCGCTGACCGGGCGCTTCACCGGTGCGGCCGGCCCGGTCGACCTGGGCGGTGTGCTGCGCGAGGTCGACGATGCGCGCGCCGAGGAAGCCGCGCGGCAACTGCGCATGGCCGGCCGCTGAGCCGAATGCCCGCACGCGGCGCGCGGGCATCGCGCCGGTGCCGGAACCTTTGCACGCCGCCGCGGACGAACGGGGCCAGCCACTCCGAAAAAGAGCCGACGTGACCGCTTCCGAAACCCGCGCCATCGTGACCCTGAGCCTGCTCGCGGCCTTCGCCGATGGCGACAAGCATGCGCGCGAGCGCGCCGAGATCAAGCGCATCGCCGAAGGCCTGTCCGGCGACGACGGCCTGCACCTGCCCACGCTGTACCAGGACGTGCTCATGAAGCGCGTGACGCTGGCCTCGGTCGCGCCGCTGCTGGAGAGCGCCGATGCGAAGCACCTGGCTTACGAAATGGCCGTGTGCGTGTGCGATGCGGACGGCACGCAGTCCGAGGCGGAGCAACGCTTCCTGGACGAGGTGCGGCAGGCGCTCGGCCTGGGCGCCGACGCGTCCACGCAGTTCGCCGAGCAGGCCGACGCGCTGGCGACCGCGCCGCTGACGGCCGGCGACTGGGGCCGTGCCGCCGCGCCGGTGCCTGCTGCGGCCACGTCCGTCGCCGTATCGGCGCTTGCGGCGCCGGCCGCGTCCACCGCCGTCGCGGTCGACGAGGCGGAACTCGATCGCGCCATCCTGAACGCGTCGATCCTCAACGGCGCACTCGAACTGCTGCCGGAAACGCTGTCGACCATGGCGATCATTCCGCTGCAGATGAAGCTGGTCTACCGCATCGGCAAGTCCCATGGCTTCGAACTCGATCGCGGCCACATCAAGGATTTCCTCGCGACGGTGGGCGTCGGCCTGACCTCGCAGTATCTGGAGCAGGCCGGCCGAAAGCTGCTGGGCGGACTGCTCGGCAAGGTCGGCGGCGGTCTGCTGCGCGGCATCGGCAGCCAGGCGGTGAGTTCGGGCATGAGCTTCGCGAGCACCTACGCGCTCGGCCATGTGGCCAAGCGCTACTACGCGGGCGGCCGTACGCTGTCCACGCAGATGCTGAAGGACGCCTACGCGAACGTCACGCAGGAGGCCAAGGGCCTGCAGACCCAGTACCTGCCGGCGATCCAGGACAAGGCCCGCACGCTCGATGCGGGCAAGGTGCTGGCGATGGTCCGCGGCGCCTGAGACGGCCTCCGACCGGCGTTGCCGGCATGCGCTGCCGACCGCCTTGCGGCATCATCGGCGGATGCCTCATCTCATCCTCGAATACACGCACGATCTCGTGGCCGGCAACCCCATGGCCGAGACACTGGACGACATCAACGCATCGCTGATCGCGAGCGGTTCCATCCTCAAGGAGACCGACCTGAAGTCGCGCATCGTGGTGCACGACAAGGTTCGCGTCGGCACCGGCAGCGGCGCGCGCGGCTTCGTCCACGCCCAGCTGCGCGTGCTGCCGGGCCGCACGCCCGAGGTCCGTGCCGACCTGGCGCAGCGCATCGCCGCCGTGCTCCGCGTGCGCTGCCCACGGCCCGAGGGCACGCTGGTGCAGCTCAGCGTCGAGGTGGTCGAGATGGACCGCGGGTCCTACGTCAAGGAAGCGCTGTAGGGGTCTCTGCGGCCGCGGCCCCGTCCGCAGGTTCCGTCGCGTCCGTTGCGGTTCCCTGCGCGCGAAACTCGCCGGGCGTGAGCCCGGTCCAGCCCTTGAAGGCCCGCGCGAAGCTCTTTTCGTTGCGGAATCCCACGGCCAGCGCCACCTGCTTGACCGGCCGCGCGCTGCGCCGCAATTGATCAATCGCCTGCTCGTGGCGGACCGCGTCCTTCAGCGTCTGCAGCGTCAAGCCTTCCTCGTGCAACTGTCGGTGCAGCGTGCGGCTCGACATGTGCAGCAGCGCGGCCAGCGCGTCGGCGTTGCCGGCTTCGGCCGCCCGGGTGCGCAGCAGTTCGCGCACCCGCTGCCCGAGCAGCCGGTCGCGCCGGTACTGCAGCACCGTCAGCGGCAGCGCGCGCTTGAGCATGGTGCGCAGCGCGCGCTCGTCGCGCTGCAGCGGCAGGGCGAGGTAGCGCTCGTCGAAGCTGTAGCCCGCCTGCGCCGCGCCGAAGCGCAGCTCGCCGCCGAACATCAGCGGATAGGCGTCGCGGTGCGGCGGCGGCGCAAACGGAAAACGCGCGCTGCGCAGCGAGATGCGCGAGTCGATCGCCCAGCTCGCATAGCCGTGCAGGAAGCGCAGGCTCGACACCAGGCAGAACTCCCGGGCTTCGCCGAGCGGGCGGTGCTCCTGGATACCGACCGTCGCCACGCCGGCACGCACCTGCAGGTCGAGCGTGATGTCGTCCGTCAGCAGCCGGTGATGCCGGCACCAGCGCTTGATCGCCACGCCCAGATCGGGCGAACTCAGCGAGGCGCGGCACAGCATGCCGTAGCTGCCCCAGGGCAGCCGGCGCGAGAACCAGCCGAGCGCCTCGTCGTCGAGTTCCTGCATCGCATGGGCGTTCAGCGCCTCGAACTGCGCGGCCGTCACACGGGCATCGGGTTGCAGGAGCGCCTGCGGCGTGATCTGTGCCTGCCGCAGCGCGTCTGCCGGATCCATGCCGCGGCGCGCATAGGCCTGCACGATCTCTCGTACGAAGGCCATCGGCGTGGCGGCACGGCCGGGGCTCAGGAAGGCGGGCGATGGCATGCGGAGGCGTTGATGTCGGGCGCTGGTGGATGCGCTTGGGTGGCACGATTTGCAACCATTGTGGCGCCAAATGCGGACACTCCGGGCGTAAGCTGCGCCTTCGGCCGCGCGCGTCCGGCCCTTCCGAATTCCCGATCCACGAGGAGACACACATGCACGATCCCGGCCTGAATTTCGACCTGGGCGAGACCATCGATTCCCTGCGCAGCGCCATCCAGGACTTCTGCGCCGCCGAGATCGCGCCCCGCGCGGCCGAGATCGACCGCGACAACCTGTTCCCGCACGACCTCTGGCAGAAGCTCGGCGAGCTCGGCCTGCACGGCATGACGGTGAAGGAGGAATACGGCGGCACCGAACTCGGCTACCTCGCGCACATCGTCGCGATGGAAGAGGTCTCGCGCGCTTCGGCGTCGGTCGGCCTGTCGTACGGCGCGCACTCCAACCTGTGCGTGAACCAGATCCACCGCAACGGCACCGATGCGCAGAAGAAGAAATACCTGCCCAAGCTGGTGAGCGGCGAGCACGTCGGCGCGCTGGCGATGAGCGAGCCCAACGCCGGCTCCGACGTCGTGAGCATGAAGCTCAAGGCCGAAAAGAAGGACGGCTGTTACGTGCTCAACGGCGGCAAGATGTGGATCACCAACGGCGGCGACGCCGACACGCTGGTCATCTACGGCAAGAGCGAGCCCGAGATGGGCGCACGCGGCATGACGGCCTTCATCGTCGAGAAGAGCTTCAAGGGCTTCTCGGCCGGCACCAAGCTCGACAAGCTGGGCATGCGCGGCAGCAACACCTACCCGCTGTTCTTCGACAACTGCGAGGTGCCCGAAGAGAACGTGCTGGGCGGCGAAGGCATGGGCGCCAAGGTGCTGATGAGCGGCCTCGACTACGAACGCGCCGTGCTGTCGGGCGGCCCGCTCGGCATCATGGCGGCCAGCATGGACGCGGTGATTCCGTACATCCACGAGCGCAAGCAGTTCGGCCAGAGCATCGGCGAGTTCCAGCTGATGCAGGGCAAGATCGCCGACATGTACTCGACCTGGCAGGCCACGCGGGCCTACGTGTACGCGGTCGGCAAGGCCTGCGACCGCAACGACCACGCGCGCACCTTCCGCAAGGACGCCGCGGGCGCGATCCTCTACGCCGCCGAAAAGGCGACCTGGATGGCCGGCGAGGCGATCCAGACGCTGGGCGGCGTGGGCTACACCAAGGACTTCCCGGTGGAGCGGCTGTGGCGCGATGCCAAGCTGTACGAGATCGGCGCGGGGACGAGCGAAGTGCGCCGGATGCTGATCGGGCGCGAGCTGTTCTCGGAGACCAGCTGACCCCCAGGCTTCGCGCACTGCGTGTCGCTTTCGCCAACCCCCTTCCAGGGGGCAACACCGGCGGCCCGGCAAAGCCGGTTCCGCGGTGTTCCCGGCGGAGGCATCCCCGCGGAAACGCCAGACAAGGAGACAAGAGATGCCATCGACGCAAAGCTACACAAAAGGCGCCACCGACGTCCCCCTCATCGAGCAGACCATCGGCGACTTCTTCGACGACATGGTCGCCAGGCAGCCCGGGCGGGAGGCGCTGGTCAGCCGCCATGAGGGCAGGCGCTTCAGCTACCGCGAACTGCAGGCCGAATCGAACCGGCTTGCGAGCGCCTTCCTGAAGCTCGGCCTCGGGCCCGGCGACCGGGTCGGCATCTGGTCGCACAACAACGTGCCCTGGGTGCTGATGCAGCTCGCGACCGCCAAGGTCGGGCTGATCCTCGTCAACATCAATCCTGCGTACCGGACCTCGGAGCTCGAGTACGCGCTCAACAAGGTCGGGTGCAAGGCGCTGGTGACGATGGCGCAATTCAAGACCAGCGACTACCTCGGCATGCTGCGCGAACTCGGCCCGGCCCGCCTGCCGCTGCTGCAGCACATCGTCTGGATCGACAAGCCGGGCGAGGGCGCCGACGAGCCCGGCATGCAGCGCTTCTCGGCGCTGCTCGCGAGTGGCGATCCGGCCGACGTGCGCGTGCCCGCCGTGCAGCGGACGCTGAAGGCGACCGACCCGATCAACGTGCAGTTCACCAGCGGCACCACGGGCTTCCCGAAGGGCGCGACGCTGACGCACCGCAACATCCTGAACAACGGCTTCTTCATCGGCGAATGCATGAAGCTCACGCCCGTCGATCGCCTCTGCATCCCGGTGCCGCTGTACCACTGCTTCGGCATGGTGCTGGGCAACCTCGCGGTGCTCACGCATGGCGCGACGATCGTCTACCCGAACGACGGCTTCGACCCGGTCACCGTGCTGGAAACCGTGCAGGCCGAGAAGTGCACCGGCCTGCATGGCGTGCCGACGATGTTCATCGCCGAACTCGACCATCCGCGCTTCGGGGAGTTCGACCTGTCGAGCCTGCGCACCGGCATCATGGCCGGCTCGCCGTGCCCGACCGAGGTGATGAAGCGCGTGGTCGACCAGATGCACCTGCGCGAGATCACCATCGCCTACGGCATGACCGAGACCAGCCCGGTGAGCTGCCAGAGCAGCACCGACACGCCGCAGGACAAGCGCGTGTCGACCGTGGGCACGGTGCAGCCGCACCTCGAGGTGAAGGTGATCGACCCCGAGACCGGCGACGTCGTGCCGCGCGGCACTTCCGGCGAACTCTGCACGCGCGGCTATTCGGTGATGCACGGCTACTGGGAAGACGAGGCGAAGACGCGCGAAGCCATCGACACCGACCGCTGGATGCACACCGGCGACCTCGCGACCATGGACGACGAGGGCTACGTGAACATCGTGGGCCGCATCAAGGACCTGGTGATCCGCGGCGGCGAGAACATCTATCCGCGCGAGATCGAGGAATTCCTCTACCGCCACCCCAAGGTGCAGGACGTGCAGGTGGTCGGCCTGCCCGACAAGCGCTATGGCGAGGAGCTGTGCGCCTGGATCATCGTGAAGCCGGGCCAGCGTTCCACGGAAGACGAGGTCCGCGAGTTCTGCAAGGGCCAGATCGCGCACTACAAGGTGCCGAAATACATCCGCTTCGTCGACGCGTTCCCCATGACCGTGACCGGCAAGATCCAGAAATTCAAGATCCGCGACGAGATGAGCCAGCAGCTCGGACTGACGCAAGAAAAGACCGCATGACCACCATCGACACCAAGCTCAATGCCCGCTCGGCGGACTTCCAGGCCAACGCCGCGGCGATGCGCGCATTGGTCGACGACCTGCGCGCCCAGTTCGCCAAGGTCGAGGCCGGCGGCGGCGAGGCCGCGCGCGCCAAGCACACCGCCCGCGGCAAGCTGCTGCCGCGCGACCGCGTGGCCGAACTGCTCGACCCGGGCACGCCCTTCCTGGAGATCGCGCCGCTCGCGGCCCATGGCATGTATCTCGACGCCAAGGGCGTCGAGTCGGCGCCGGGCGCCGGGATGATCGCGGGCATCGGGCGCGTCAGCGGCGTCGACTGCATGATCGTCTGCAACGACGCGACGGTGAAGGGCGGCACCTACTACCCGATGACCGTGAAGAAGCACCTGCGGGCGCAGGAGATCGCGGCGCAGAACCATCTGCCCTGCGTCTACCTGGTCGACTCGGGCGGTGCCAACCTGCCGAACCAGGACGACGTGTTCCCCGACCGCGAGCACTTCGGCCGCATCTTCTACAACCAGGCCAACATGAGCGCCCAGGGCATCGCGCAGATCGCGGTCGTCATGGGCTCGTGCACGGCGGGCGGCGCCTACGTGCCGGCGATGAGCGACGAGTCGATCATCGTGAAGAACCAGGGCACGATCTTCCTGGGCGGCCCGCCGCTGGTGAAGGCCGCGACCGGCGAGGTCGTGACGGCCGAGGACCTGGGCGGCGGCGACGTGCACACGCGGCTGTCGGGCGTGGCCGACCACCTCGCGCAGAACGACCTGCATGCGCTGTCGCTGGCGCGCAGCGCGGTCGCCAACCTCAACCGGCAGGGCGCGGCGCCCGCGCCGCAGAAGGAGGTGCTCGCACCGGCCTTCCCGGCCGAAGAGCTGTATGGCGTGATCCCGACCGACACGCGCAAGCCCTTCGACGTGCGCGAGATCATCGCCCGCGTGGTCGACGGCAGCGCGTTCCACGAGTTCAAGTCGCGCTTCGGCGCCACGCTGGTCTGCGGCTTCGCCGAGATCGAGGGCATGCCCGTCGGCATCATCGCCAACAACGGCATCCTGTTCAGCGAGTCGGCGCAGAAGGGCGCGCACTTCATCGAGCTGTGCTGCCAGCGCAAGACGCCGCTGGTGTTCCTGCAGAACATCACCGGCTTCATGGTGGGCCGCAAATACGAGAACGAAGGCATCGCGCGCCATGGCGCCAAGCTGGTGACGGCCGTGGCCACGGCCAACGTGCCGAAGTTCACGATCATCATTGGCGGCAGCTTCGGCGCGGGCAACTACGGCATGTGCGGCCGTGCCTATTCGCCGCGCTTCCTGTGGATGTGGCCGAACGCGCGCATCAGCGTGATGGGCGGCGAGCAGGCCGCGAGCGTGCTGGCCACGGTCAAGCGGGACGGCATCGAGGGCAAGGGCGGCAGCTGGAGCAAGGACGAGGAAGAGGCCTTCAAGGCGCCGATCCGCCAGCAGTACGAGGTGCAGGGCCATCCGTACTACGCAACCGCGCGGCTGTGGGACGACGGCATCATCGATCCGGCCGACACGCGGCGTGTGCTGGCGCTGGGCCTGGCGGCTGCGCGCCATGCGCCGATCCCTGAGCCGAAGTTTGGCATCTTCCGGATGTGAGATCGAGCGATGTGTATGATTTTTGAAATACATACACACAGGGATGCCCATGCGTACCAACATCGTGATCGACGACAAGCTCATGGCGGCCGCCATGGAGGCTGGCGGGTTCAGCACCAAGAAGGAAGCGGTGGAAGAGGGCTTGCGCCTGCTGGCACGGCGCAAGTCCTACCAGCAGCTTCTGGCGCTGGGCGGCCAGCTCCAGTGGGCGGGGGACGACAGCGTGGACTGGCGCACGACGCCCGCCGATGCGCTCACCGTGCAGGAGCCTGCTGCGGGCTACGCGGCGGGTGCGACAGGCACCGCAAGCACCGCGAAGAAGGCCCGGCCTGCGGGTCGCTCACGATGATCACGGTCGATTCGAGCGTCTGGATCCAGCATTTCCGCGGGCAGGCGACGCCGGCCGTGGCGCGCTTGCGCGCGCTGCTGCAGGAGGGCATCGAGGACATCGTGCTGCTCGATCTGGTGCTCATGGAGGTACTGCGCGGCTTCGTGCATGACCGCGACTGGCGCCTCGCCCGGACCGCTCTCGCGGCGTTGCCATTGGCCAGCGCCGGAGGCGAGGCCGTGGCCGTTCGCGCGGCCGACCTGTATCGCCGCCAGCGCCGCAGGGGCATCACCATCCGCAGCGCCATCGATCTGATGGTGGCCGCGTGGTGCCTGGAGCACGGTTGCGCGCTGCTGCATGCGGACCGCGACTTCGACGGCATCGACGGACTGGCGGGTGCGCTGTGATGGGGTGGGCTCACGCCGACGGCGTACTTCCCTCCGCGAATGTCCCCCGGCCTGCGGCCTCCTCCTTGATTTCGCTGCGGGAAGCACACCATCGACGTGAGCCTGGGGCGCAATCGTGGCTCATCGGCCGCACAACAACCGCCTCTCCCCGTGCGCAGGGCGCCGGGTGCTCCCCGCAGCGAAATCAAGGAGGAGCCGAAGGCGGGGGACATTCGCGGAGGGGAGTACCCGGTGGCCTGTGCACGCGCCCCGATTGCACGCGTTCCCAACAATGACCGACATGACCTTCACCAAACTCAACCTCACCATCGACGGCGCGATCGCACGCATCTGGCTCGACCAGCCCGACACACGCAACGCCTTCGACGACATCGTCATCGCCGAGCTGACGCAGGCCTTCCTCGAAGCCGGTGCCTCGCCGCAGGTCCGTGCCATCGTGCTGGGCGCCAACGGCCCGGCCTTCTGCGCCGGTGCCAACCTGAACTGGATGCGCCGCATGGCCGACTACACGCGCGACGAGAACGTCGCCGACGCGGGCAAGCTGGCCGAGATGCTGCGCACCATCGCCGAATGCCCGAAGCCGACCGTCGCGCGTGTGCAGGGCGACGTGTACGCCGGCGGCATGGGCCTGGTCGCGGCCTGCGACATGGCGGTCAGCGTCGACACCGCCTGGTACTGCCTGAGCGAGGTCAAGATCGGCCTGATCCCCGCGACCATCAGCCCCTACGTGATCCGCGCGATGGGCGCGCGCGCGTCGCAGCGCTACTTCCTCACGGCCGAGCGCTTCGCTGCGGCCGAGGCGCATCGCATCGGCTTCGTGCACGAGGTCGTCCCGGCCGACGCACTCGACGCCAAGGTCGGCGAGCTGCTGAAGGCGCTGACCGGCGCCAGCCCCGCCGCCGTGCGGGCCTGCAAGACGTTGATCGACGACGTGGCCGGCCGCGAGATCGACGACGCGCTGATCGCGAAAACCGTCGAAGGCATCGCCGACATCCGTGCGAGCGACGAAGGCCGCGAGGGCGTGCAGTCCTTTTTGCAGAAGCGCAAGCCGTCATGGCTGGCATGACCTCGCGAATCGCGCCGCCTTGATGTCCCAACTCGACCTCCCCCAACTGCTCGCGCTGGCTGCCGCCCTCGGCTGGGCCAGCGGCGTTCGGCTGTACCTCGTGGTGCTGCTGACCGGGCTCGCCGGCTACCTGGGCTGGGTGCCGCTGCCCGGTGGCCTGCAGCTCCTCGCGCATCCGATCGTGCTGGCGGTGAGCGGTTTCATGGTCTTCGTCGAGTTCTTCGCCGACAAGATCCCGGGCCTCGACTCGCTCTGGGACATGGTCCACACCGTGATCCGCATTCCGGCCGGCGCGGCGCTGGCCGCCGGCGTGTTCGGCGCCGACCACACGCTGATGGCGCTGGTCGCCGCGTTGCTGGGTGGCGGCTTCGCGGCCACCGCACATGCGGCCAAGGCGACCACGCGCGCCGCCATCAACACCTCGCCCGAGCCCTTCAGCAACGTGGGCGCCTCGCTGGTCGAAGACAGCATGGTGCCGGCCGGGCTCTGGCTCGCGGTCGCGCATCCGCTGGTCTTCGTCGTGCTCTTCGTGCTCGTGCTGATCCTCAGCGTCTGGCTTATCCGCAAGAGCTGGCGCTTTCTCAGTGGCCTGGTGCGCCGCGTGGCGCGCATCTTCAGCGGCAGGCCCGATCCGGGCGTCGTGTCCGCCTTCAAGTTCAAGAAACCCTCTCAGGGAGACAGCCCCCATGTTTAAGAAGATCCTCATCGCCAACCGTGGCGAGATCGCCTGCCGCGTGGCCGCGACCGCGCGCCGCCTGGCCATCCGCACCGTCGCCGTCTATTCCGACGCCGATGCCGACGCCAAGCACGTGCGGGCCTGCGACGAGTCGGTGTACCTCGGCGGCAGCGCGCCGAAGGACAGCTACCTGCGCTGGGAGAAGATCCTCGAGGCCGCCAAGGCCACCGGCGCCGAGGCCATCCACCCCGGCTACGGCTTCCTCAGCGAGAACGAGGAGTTCGCCCAGGCCTGCGCCGACGCCGGCCTGGTCTTCATCGGCCCGCCGCCGTCGGCCATCAAGGATATGGGCCTGAAGGCCGAATCGAAGCAGCTGATGGAAAAGGCCGGCGTGCCGCTGGTGCCCGGCTACCACGGTGCCGACCAGGACCCGGCATTGCTGCAGCGCGAGGCCGACCGCATCGGCTATCCGGTGTTGATCAAGGCCAGCGCGGGCGGCGGCGGCAAGGGCATGCGCGCGGTCGACAAGTCGGCCGACTTCGCCGCGGCGCTCGCGTCGTGCCAGCGCGAGGCGATCAACAGCTTCGGCGACGACGCGGTGCTGATCGAGAAATACGTCCAGCGTCCGCGCCACATCGAGATCCAGGTCTTCGGCGACACGCATGGCGACTGCGTCTACCTGTTCGAGCGCGACTGCTCGGTACAGCGCCGCCACCAGAAAGTGCTCGAGGAAGCGCCCGCGCCCGGCATGACCGCCGCGATGCGCGCCGAGATGGGCGCCGCCGCGGTGGCCGCGGCCAAGGCGGTGAACTACGTCGGCGCGGGCACGGTCGAGTTCATCGTCGAGCAGCGCGACGGCGGTGCGATGACCTTCTTCTTCATGGAGATGAATACGCGGCTGCAAGTGGAGCATCCCGTGACCGAAGCCATCACCGGGCTCGACCTGGTCGAGTGGCAACTGCGCGTCGCGTCCGGCGAGCCGCTGCCGCTGAAGCAGGACCAGCTGAAGATCCACGGCCACGCGATCGAGGCGCGCATCTGCGCCGAGAACCCCGACAACAACTTCCTGCCGGCCACCGGCACGCTGCAGGTCTACCGCAAGCCGGCCGCCGCGTCCTTCGAGCGGGCGCCGGTGCGCATCGACGATGGCGTGCGCGAGGGCGATGTGATCTCGCCCTTCTACGACTCGATGATCGCCAAGCTGATCGTGCATGGCGCGACCCGCGAAGAGGCGCTGTCGCGGCTCGACGTGGCGCTGGCCGAGACGCAGATCGTCGGCCTGGCGACCAACGTGCAGTTCCTGCGCGGCGTGCTGCACACGCCTTCGTTCTCGCAGGCGCAGCTCGACACCGCGCTGATCGAGCGCGAGCGCGCCGTGCTGTTCGACCAGGAGCCGCTGGGCCTGCCGCTGGCGGCCGCCGCGTCGATCGCGCGCACGCTCGTCACCGAGGCGGCGTCCGCATCGGGCGATCCGTTCGCGCGGCGCGACGGTTGGCGCAGCCATGGCGCGTTGCATCGCCGCTTCGACTTCCAGTTCCGCGGTGCCGACGAGAGTGCGGTGCTCGGCTACGGGCGCGACGGCGCGCTGCAGTTGAGCGTCGGCGGCGTGGACGGTCCGCTGGTGGTCGCCAGCCTGCCGGGCGGTGAACTCGAAGTGCGCTTCAACGGCGAGCGGCAGACCGTGCGGGTGCACCAGGCCGACGAGACGGCGCACGTGTTCGCCGCCCGTGGCGCGACCCGCATCGTCGCGATCGACCGGCTGGCCCATGCGGGCGAAGTGCAATCCGAAGGCGGTCGCCTGACCGCGCCGATGCCGGGCAAGGTGGTGTCCTTCGCGGTCAAGGCCGGCGACAAGGTCGCACGCGGCCAGGCGCTGGCCGTGATGGAAGCCATGAAGATGGAGCACACCATCGCGGCGCCGGCCGACGGCACGGTGGAAGAACTGATGTTCACGCCCGGCGAGCAGGTCGCCGAGGGCGACGAGCTGCTGCGGATGGCGGCTGCGGCCTGACGCCGGCGCGTATGACGCATCGCCCGCATCCGTTCCCGCGGCAGTTGCCGAGCGCCGTGTCCGGCCGTCGCGTGCGGCTTGCAGCGCTGACCCTGTTCGCGGCGCTGGCGCTCGCGGCGTGTGGCCGCAAAGAACGCGGCGAGCCGCTGGCTGCGCCGCCCGCCGCACCGATGCAGGCCTCGGCCAGCCTGGGCGCGATGGAAAAGCGGGCGCCTGCGGCGGAGCCGGCCGCGGACGCCGCACCGCTGCAGCGCTTTCTCGCGGTGCGCCAGGAACTGCGCGCCGAAGTCGCGCCCGAGCAGCTCGCCGATGCCTGGGGCAAGGTGCGCGACCTGTGCGGCACGCTGCAGTGCGAACTGCTGTCGTCGTCGCTGCTGCGCGAGACGCCGCAGCAGCCCGGCGAGGGCCAGCTCGAGATGCGCGTGTTGCCGGCCGATGTCGACAAGCTGCTCGGTGGCCTGGCCGGTGTCGCCAGCGTGGTGTCGCACGTCACCACCAGCGAGGACAAGACCGCCGAGGTGATCGACGTCGAGGCCCGCATCCGCAACCGCACCGAGTTCCGCGACAGCCTGCGGCTGATGCTGGGCGACAAGGTCACCAAGCGCACCATGTCCGATCTGCTGGAAATCCAGCGCACGCTGTCGGACACGCAGGCCGAACTCGACGCCAGTGCCACGCAGCGCAAGGTGCTGGCGCAGCAGACCGGCAAGCAGCACATCCAGATCCAGTTCACGCCCAAGCGCTCGCTGGTGCGCGGCGGCGACAGCTACAACCCGATGACCCGCGCGCTGCGCGAGGCCGGCGCGGTGCTTGCCGAAAGCGTGGGCACGCTGATCACCGTCGTCGCCGCGGTGCTGCCGTGGCTCGTGCTGGTGGTGCTGCCGGTCGGCTGGCTGTTGCGCTGGGCCTTGCGCAGGCGCCGGCATTCCAGGGCGGCGTGACCGCGGTGCCGCCTAAGATTCCGGCCATGCGAATCACTGTCTGTCTCACCGATACCCGACCCGATGCCTGGGTCAGCGGCCTGCGCGCGGCCTTGCCTGGCGCGGAGGTCGATGTCTGGGCGCCCGGCGCCCCACCCGCCGACCATGCCGTGGTCTGGGCGCCGCCCCAGGCCTTCATCGACCAGCAGCCCGCCTTGCGCGGGTTGTTCAACATCGGCGCGGGCGTCGATGCGCTCCTCAGGCTGGCACTGCCGCCGCAGACGCGCATCGTGCGGCTCGACGACGCCGGCATGTCGGTGCAGATGGCCGAGTACGTCTGCCATGCGCTGATCCGCCACTTCCGCGAGTTCGACGGCTACGCGGCCGATGCGCGCGAGGCGCGCTGGGGTTACCGCAAGCCGCTGTCGCGGCAGGACTTCCCGGTCGGCGTGATGGGCCTCGGCGCGCTGGGCGAGCGCGTGGCCCGCACCGTCGCGCAGTTCGACTTTCCGGTCAACGGCTGGAGCCGGACGCCGAAGCCGGTCGACGGCATCCGCGGTTTTGCCGGCGCTGAGAACTTCGATGCCTTCCTGGCCGCCAGCCGCGTGCTGGTCTGCCTGCTGCCGCTTACGCCCGACACGCGCGGCGTGATGCGCCGCGAGACGCTCATGAAGCTCCATGGCGGGCGCCCGGGCGGCTACGTCATCAATGTGGCGCGCGGCGCGCACCTGGTCGAGGCCGACCTGATCCCGCTGCTCGACGCCGGCCAGCTCGCCGGCGCCGCGCTCGACGTGTTCGAGACCGAGCCGCTGCCGCCTGCGCATCCGTTCTGGCGGCATCCGAAGATCGAGGTGACGCCGCACGCGTCGGCGCGCACGCTGCGCCAGGAGTCGATCGCGCAGATCGCCGGCAAGATCCGCGCCGTCGAAGCCGGCGCGGGCTTCGACACGCTGGCCGGCGTGGTCGACGCGCGTCGCGGCTACTGATGGGCCGGCTGCTGCGCCAGGGCCGGCACGGCGGGGTACGCGTCCAGCGGGTGCAGCGTCCGGGCGGCATGTTGCGGCGTGAGCAGCGCGATCCAGATGTCCTCGAACATGTGTGGCCGGTGCAGCGACGGCGGGCCGATGCGCTGCGCTTCGAGTTCGCCCAGCAGAAGCTGCGGTGCGAGAACCGTGGTCACGCGCCCGTTGCCGTCGCCGAACGGGTGGGCCAGCAGCAGGCGCTGCGACAGGCCGGCGACGAGCGCCTTCAGGTCGTCCGCGTTCTGCGGGTCGGTGCTCGACAGCGCGCGGCGATGGTCGGCGATGAGGCCATCGATGAACGCGGCGCCGACCTCGGGTTGCAGCGCGGCGCGGCTGATGCGCACGTCGTGCCCGGTGTCCAGCGGGTGCTGGCGCCAGTCGGTGTAGTGGCCGTCCTGCATCGCCGTGACGATGCGGTCGTCGATCGCCATCTGCCACGGATCGATGCCCGGTTTCCCGGTCAAGGTGGCGATGCGCCGGTTGAAGTCCTGCAGGCTGTTCCAGGCCTCGAGGATGCCGTCGACGGTCATGTTGCGGCCGCCCGGCGCGCTGAAGGACAGCGGCTCGCCGAACAGGGCCGAGTCTTTGGCCGCGACGCCGGCGCCGTGCAATTGCCTCATCGAATCGGCACTCAACGGACGGCCCGCCTGCTGCTGGCGCGAGACCTCGCGCAGGCCGTCCATCACGCGTTGCGCATAGTTGGTGTTGCGCAGGTTGAGCAGCGCCGGCATCAGCGGGTTGGCCGGGTCGAGCCCGAAGGCATCTTCCAGCCGTCGCCGCAGCGCCGGTTCATAGACCATCCAGCCCAGGCGATCCGCGGCGTCCGGCGTGTTCGAGAAGAAGGGCAGGCGGCCGACGTCCGCCATGCTGTCGAACAGCGTGCCGAAGTCGACGTTGAAGCCTTGTTCGAGCGAGCTGAGCGCGACCTGTTGCTCGTCGGCAAATTCCCGCCGAAACGCCTGCGGTGCATCGGCCGCCGGCCGCAGGGCGCGCGCCTGGGTCAGCATCTGCCGGCCGGCGTGGCGCGTGCGCTCGTCCGTCTGCGGCCCATCGAGCCGCTGCGCCACGGCACACGCCCAGACCCACTGCAGTGCCAGGGCGGCGTAGGCGTTGTCCAGGCACGGAAGGCAGGTGCCGTCGATGTACCGGTACATGGCCGGCAGCGCCGGCGTCAGCAGGTCGGGCCATGCGGCGGACGTCATGCCGAGCGGGTTCGCCGATGCCGTGAAGATGCCGCGCGCCGCTTCGGGTGGCACGTCGCCCGGCTGCGGCACGCTGCCCAGCGAGCCTCCGTATTCCGTTGCGGACTGCCGTGGCGCATGCGTCGGCGGGTTCTCGATGTCGGCCTGCTGCACCTGGGCGTCGTCGGTGGACTTGCCGGTTGTCTCCCGCGTGCCCGGCATGGCCACGGAAGCGTCGGAAGAAAGATGGTGTGCGCCTGTGGCAGCTTGCATCGCCTGGCCTTGAAAGTAGATGGCCCTGCCCATTCTGGGGAGCACGGCCACCGGCCGCACCCCGCGCGCGAAGTTCGGGCAAAAATCACGAATTGACTGCGCACAACACAACGAAAGACACACCATGAGCCTGCCCCGCAAAGTGAAGATCGTCGACGTCGGCCCGCGCGACGGGCTGCAGAACGAAAAGCAGCCCGTGCCGGCGGAGGTCAAGATCGGCCTCGTGCACCGCCTGCAGGACGCCGGCCTGAAGGAGATCGAGGTCACCAGCTTCGTGAGCCCGAAGTGGGTACCGCAGATGGCCGACAACGCCGAGGTGATGCACGGCATCCACCGCAAGCCCGGCGTGCGCTATTCGGTGCTCACGCCCAACATGAAGGGCTTCGAGGCCGCCATCGCCGCGCCGCGCGCGGAGTGGCCCGACGAGATCGTGGTGTTCGGCGCTGCCAGCGAGGCGTTCAGCCAGCGAAACATCAACTGCTCGATCGCCGAGAGCATCGAGCGCTTCGCGCCGGTGGTCGCCGCGGCGCGCGAGAAGGGCATCTACGTGCGCGGCGCGATGTCGTGTGCGCTCGGCTGCCCGTACGAGGGCGATATCGATCCGTCGCGTGTCGAGATGCTGGCCGGCCTGATGAAAGGCATCGGCGTGCAGCACGTCGGCGTGGCCGACACCATCGGTACCGGCACGCCGGTGAAGGTGCAGCGTGCCGTCGAGGCGACGCTGAAGCACTATGCACTCGACGACGTTTCGGGCCACTACCACGACACCTACGGCCAGGCGCTCGGCAACACGCTGGCGAGCCTGGAGCTGGGCGTGTGGCAGTTCGACACCTCGTCGGCCGGCCTGGGCGGCTGCCCGTATGCGAAGGGCGCGACCGGCAATGTCGCGACCGAAGACGTGGTCTACATGCTGCACGGCATGGGCATCGAGACCGGCATCGATCTCGACCTGCTGATCGACGCGGGCGTGTACATCAGCGAGGCGCTGGGCCGCGAGCCGAATTCGCGGGCGTCGAAGGCGCTGCGGACGAAGCGGGCCGGGTGATGTGCGGCTCCGAACTCCACGCCTTCCCTGAAACGGTCCGGCGCGTCGCGCGCTTCCTGCAGGACGCCGACCATCCGCATTCCCCGCAGATGCTCGACGACGCCGCGCGCACCGCGCAGCAGGCGGCCGACGCGCTCGGCATCGCGGTCGGCCAGATCGCCAAGAGCATCATCTTCCGTCGCAAGTCCGACGACGTCGCCGTGCTGGTCGTGACCTCGGGCGACAAGCGCGTCGACGAGAAGAAGGTCGACGCGATCGTCGGCAAGACTGGCCGGGCCGACGCCGAGTTCGTCAAGGCGAAGACCGGCTTCTCGATCGGCGGCGTGTCGCCGTTCGCGCACGCCACGCCACCGGTCACGCTGATCGACCGCGAGCTGTTCCGCTTCGACGAGATCTGGGCCGCAGCCGGCCATCCACACGCGGTGGTGCGGCTGCGTCCTGCCGATCTCGAACGGCTCACCGGCGCGCCGGTTGCCGACGTGGTGTGACCATGGCGGCCACGCGCGACGCGCTGCACCGGCTCGCGGATCGCGCGGTCGCGGTCGAGTCGCTGGCACAGGACGTGCCATCGCCCTGCAGCTCGGTCTGCCGCATGGATGCGGGCAGCGGCCTGTGCGACGGCTGCCTGCGCACGATCGACGAGATCGCCGGATGGAGCCGGATGGACGACGCGGCCAAGCGCCGCACCTGGCAGGCGATCGCCGTGCGCGCGCAGCCCGGCCTGTGGGCATTCACCGAGTAGCGCCTCGGCATGACGGACAACGAGACGGAGACACCCGCATGAAGCACATCACCTTCTACCTCGACTTCATTTCGCCCTACGCCTACCTGGCGTTCGAACGGCTGCCGGAAGCGCTCGAGGGGCTGAGCTACAGCGTCGACTACAAGCCGGTGCTGCTCGGCGCGCTGATCAAGCATCACGGCCAGCTGGCGCCCGCCGAGATCCCGGCCAAGCGCATCTGGACCTACCGCCAGGTGCTGTGGCTCGGCCACCAGCACGGCATCCCGATCGAGATGCCGGCGTCGCATCCCTACAACCCGCTGCCGCATCTGCGGCTGGCGCTCGGCACCACGCACGACGGCCGCATCAGCCGCCACGTGGCCGAGACGATCTTCCGCGAGGTCTGGCGCGGCGGCGCGGATGCGGGCGACGCCGCGCGGCTGGCGGCGCTCACGGCGCGCCTGCCGCAGGTGCGCGACGGGGCTGGCGACGAGGCCAAGGCGCAGTTGCGTGCCAACACCGACGAGGCCGTGGCGCGCGAGATGTTCGGGCTGCCGGCCTTCGCGGTCGACGGCCTCGTTTTCTGGGGTTTCGACAGCCTGCCGATGCTGCGCGCGGCCGTCGAAGACGACCCGTGGTTCGTCAGCCCGCAGTGGACCGACGCGGCCTCCCGGCCGTCGATGTTGCCGCCGCGGCGATGAATTTCTGCATACTGAAAACGATCGCGCGGGTTTCACCCTAAACCGTCAGTCTCGGTTCAGTTTGGCGAAAGGCTCGGGTCAGTCGCCGCTCCAAGAATGAGGAACGGTCCCACGACAGGGTCCGACAATTCTTAGGAGACAACAATGGCAGCCACACTGGATTCGCGAGGAGTGCCGCACGCGGCTCCCCGGCCCATGTCCTCGGAGGAGAAGAAAGTCATCTTCGCCTCGTCCCTCGGCACGGTGTTCGAGTGGTACGACTTCTACCTGTACGGATCGCTCGCGCCGATCATCGCCCGGCAGTTCTTCAGCGGTCTCGATGCGGGCGCCGCCTTCATCTTCGCGCTGCTGGCCTTCGCGGCCGGCTTCCTGGTGCGGCCCTTCGGCGCCATCGTGTTCGGCCGGCTCGGCGACATGATCGGGCGCAAGTACACCTTCCTGGTAACGATCCTGATCATGGGCCTGTCGACCTTCATCGTCGGCCTGCTGCCCAGCTACGCGACCATCGGCGTCGCGGCGCCGGTGATCCTGATCGCACTGCGCATGCTGCAGGGCCTGGCGCTCGGCGGCGAGTACGGCGGTGCGGCCACCTACGTGGCGGAACATGCGCCGCACGGCAAGCGCGGTGCGTACACCTCCTGGATCCAGACCACGGCGACGCTCGGCCTGTTCCTGAGCCTGCTGGTGATCCTGGGCGTGCGTGTGGGCCTCGGTGAAACCGCCTTTGCCGACTGGGCCTGGCGCATTCCGTTCCTGGTGTCGATCCTGCTGCTGGGCATTTCGGTGTGGATCCGCCTGACGCTGTCGGAATCGCCCGCCTTCCAGAAGATGAAGGCCGAAGGCAAGACGTCGAAGGCACCGCTCGCCGAGTCCTTCGGCCAGTGGAAGAACCTGAAGATCGTGATCCTCGCGCTGCTCGGCCTGACCGCCGGCCAGGCCGTCGTCTGGTATTCGGGCCAGTTCTACTCGCTGTTCTTCCTGACGCAGCAGCTCAAGGTCGACAACACCACGGCCAACCTGATGATCGCGGCCGCACTGCTGATCGGCACGCCCTTCTTCGTGGTCTTCGGCACGCTGTCGGACAAGATCGGCCGCAAGCCGATCATCATGGCCGGCTGCCTGCTGGCCGTCGTGACCTACTTCCCGGTCTTCAAGATGCTGACCGAAGCCGCCAACCCCGACCTCGCGAAGGCCCAGGCCACCGCCGGCGTGACGGTGACCGCCGATCCGGCGACCTGCTCGTTCCAGGGCAACCCGGTGGCACGCGAGATCGACTTCAAGAGCTCGTGCGACATCGCCAAGCGCTACCTGGTGCAGAACTCGGTCAGCTACGACAACATCGCCGGCGCGCCGGGCTCCAAGGCCGTCGTGAAGATCGGTGACAAGACCGTCGAGGCGCCGATCGGCAACGTCGTGAACTCCAAGTTCGACGAAGGTTCGAGCAAGGAAATCGCCGCGTTCAAGAAGGGCGTGGGCGACGACCTGAAGGCCGCTGGCTACCCGAGCAAGGCCGACCCCGCCAAGATGAACAAGGGGATGATGGTCCTGCTGCTGTTCTGGCTGGTGCTGCTGGTGACGATGGTCTACGGCCCGATCGCCGCCATGCTGGTGGAACTGTTCCCGACCCGCATCCGCTACACCTCCATGAGCCTGCCGTACCACATCGGCAACGGCTGGTTCGGCGGCCTGCTGCCGACCACCGCCTTCGCGATCGTGGCGCAGACCGGCAACATGTACAACGGCCTCTGGTACCCGATCATCATCGCGGGCGTCACGCTGGTCATCGGCACGCTCTTCGTGCGCGAGACGAAAGACGTCGACATCTACGCGAACGACTGACCGACCCTTTGCGGAGGGCACTGCCCTCCGTTCAACAAAGAGGCTTCATGCCGCCCTGGCTGCATGAGGCCTTTTTCTTGAACCGCTTTACAACCAGGAGACTTCTCGCATGTGGAAAATCGCCGTCGGCTTCGTCCTTTTCGCCGCCCTTGCCCTGTTCGTGATCATGAAAGCCGGCGACAAGGTCGACATGGGAGGCGAGAAGCACGGGGCGGACGCGCTCCACGCGCCGGAACCGGCGGCCAGCGCGCCGAAATGACGCCCAGGCCGGCCCGGCCGTAGGGCCGGACCGACAGCCAGCTGCGCAAGACCCTGCCACGGCGGTGCCGCGAAGCGGTGCCTAGAATGTTTGCCCCACCCCCAAGGCACGCATGACACAGGGCTCCATCCGGATTCGCGGCGCACGCCAGCACAACCTCCAGAACATCGACCTCGACATCCGCACCGGCGAGATGACGGTGGTCACCGGGCCCAGCGGGTCCGGCAAGTCGAGCCTCGTGTTCGACACGCTCTACGCCGAGGGGCAGCGGCGCTACGTCGAGACCTTCTCGGCGTATGCACGCCAGTTCCTCGACCGCATGGACAAGCCGGCGGTCGACAAGGTCGAGGGCGTGCCGCCCGCGATCGCCATCGACCAGACCAATCCGGTGCGTTCCTCGCGCTCCACGGTCGGCACGATGACCGAGCTCAACGACCACCTGAAGCTGCTCTATGCGCGCGCGGCCCGGCTGTTCGATCGCGACACCGCGCTGCCGGTGCGGCACGATTCGCCGGACACGATCTACGCGACGCTGATGGAGCGCGCCGCCGAAGCGGGCGACCCGCGCATCGTCGTGACCTTCCCGGTGGAGCTGCCGGCCAGCACCACGCCCGACGAGGTCACGCAGTGGCTGTCGGCCAGCGGCTTCACGCGCGTGCAGGCCGAGCGCGAGGTCGCGACGCCGACCGGCCCGCGCAAGGTGCTCGACGTGGTGGCCGACCGCTTCCGGCTCGCAGGCGCCGAGCGCGTGCGCGTGCTGGAGGCGATCGAAACCGGGCTCAAGCGCGGCGTTGGCCGGCTCACCGTGTACGCGATCCCGGCGGAAGAGGGCGCCGAGCCCACCGTCTGGAAATTCTCGACGGGCCTGCACTGCCCGGAGAGCGACATCCGCTACAGCGACCCGATCCCTTCGATGTTCTCGTTCAACTCGGCGGTCGGCGCCTGCGAGACCTGTCGCGGCTTCGGCCGTGTGATCGGCGTCGACTTCGGCCTCGTGATCCCGAACGACAAGCTCACGCTGCGCGCCGGTGCGATCAAGACGATCCAGACGCCGGCCTGGAAGGAAGCGCAGGACGACCTCATGCGCCACGCCGAGACGGCCGGCATCCCGCGCGACACGCCCTGGGCCAAGCTCACGGCCGAGCAGCAGCATTGGGTGATCGAGGGCTCGCCCAACTACACGGGCAAGTGGAACCAGCAGTGGTATGGCATCCGGCGCTTCTTCGGTTACCTGGAGAGCAAGGCCTACAAGATGCACATCCGTGTGCTGCTGTCGAAATACCGCAGCTACACGCCGTGCCCGACCTGCGCCGGTGCGCGGCTCAAGCTCGACAGCCTGCTGTGGCGCATCGGCGGCAAGGCCGACGCGGACGCGGTGCTGGCGCCGTCGAAGCGCTTCATGCCGGTCGGCGTGAAGTGGTCGCGTGAACAGCTGGAGGCGCTGCCGGGGCTGTGCCTGCACGACCTGATGATGTTGCCGATCGAGCGGCTGCGGCGGTTCTTCGATTTGCAGCAGCCCTCACCCCAACCCTCTCCCGCCAGCGGGAGAGGGAGCGGGACGCCGCCCGCGCCACAGGTCGCAGATGCATCCGACTTGCTCCCTCTCCCGCTCGCGGGAGAGGGCCGGGGTGAGGGTCTTCCGCCCGCAGCGAACACCGGCGACACCCAGGCCCTCAAGCTCCTGTTCGAAGAAATCACCACCCGCCTGCGCTACCTGCACGATGTCGGCATCGGCTACCTCACGCTCGACCGCCAGAGCCGCACGCTGAGCGGCGGTGAGGTGCAGCGCATCAACCTCACGACGGCGCTCGGCACCTCGCTGGTCAACACGCTGTTCGTGCTCGACGAGCCCAGCATCGGCCTGCATCCGCGCGACATGGACCGCATCACCCAGGCGATGCTGCGGCTGCGCGACGCCGGCAATACGCTGGTCGTGGTCGAGCACGACCCGGCCGTGATGCTGGCCGCCGACCGCGTGATCGACATGGGCCCCGGCCCCGGCATCCGCGGCGGGCAGATCGTGTTCGACGGCACGACCGACGAACTGCGCAACGCCGCCACGCTGACCGGCGACTACCTCGGCGGCCGCAAGCAGATCGGCATGGGCTTCAAGCGCGCCGTGACCGACGCGACGCCGCGGTTGATCCTCGAAGGCGCGCGCGAGCACAACCTGCAGGACGTGACGGTCGACTTCCCGCTGCAGCGCCTGGTCGTCGTGACCGGCGTGAGCGGCTCGGGCAAGTCGACGCTGGTGCAGGACGTGCTGGCGCCCGCGCTGATGCGCCACTTCGGCAAGGCGACCGAATCGCCTGGCCTGCACGACCGGCTGCTCGGCGCCGACCACCTGAGCGACGTCGTGTTCGTCGACCAGTCGCCGATCGGCAAGACCGCGCGTTCCAACCCGGCCAGCTACGTCGGCGCCTGGGACGCGGTGCGCGAGATCTTCGCGACCGCGGCGCTGTCGCGGCAGCGCGGCTACACCGCGAGCAAGTTCAGCTTCAACAGCGGCGACGGCCGCTGCCCGACCTGCGGCGGCTCCGGCTTCGAGCATGTCGAGATGCAGTTCCTGTCGGACGTGTACCTGCGCTGCCCCGACTGCGACGGCCAGCGCTACCGGCCCGAGATCCTCGAGGTCAGGGTCGAGCGTGGCGGCCGCCTGCTCAACGTGGCCGATGTGCTCGACCTGACCGTGGCCGAGGCCGTGGCGATGTTCTCCGGCGACCGCGACGTGGTTCGCGTGCTGCAGCCGATCGTCGACGTCGGCCTCGATTACGTGAAGCTCGGCCAGCCCGTGCCGACGCTGTCGGGCGGCGAGGCGCAGCGGCTGAAGCTCGCTGGCTTCCTGGCCGAGGCGGCGAAGAACGGCACGGCGAGCCGGCAATCGGTGGCGCGCAAGGGCACGCTGTTCCTGTTCGACGAGCCGACCACCGGCCTGCACTTCGACGACATCGCGCGCCTCATGCGCGCGCTGCGCAAGCTGCTCGACGCCGGACATTCGCTGGTCGTCATCGAGCACAACCTCGACGTGATCCGCGCGAGCGACTGGCTGATCGACCTCGGCCCCGAAGGCGGCGACGGCGGCGGCCAGGTGGTCGCGGTCGGCACGCCCGAACACGTGCGCGAGATGACCGGCACCGCCACCGGTGCGGCGCTGCGCGACTACGAGCTCGCGCTCGGCCCGTCGCGCCATGCGGCGCGCGAACCGCAGCCGCGTGCGCTGCCCGCGATGGGCCGCGACGCGATCCAGATCGTCAATGCGCGCGAGCACAACCTGAAGAACCTCAGCGTCGACATCCCGCGTGGCAAGTTCAGCGTGGTCACCGGCGTGAGCGGCTCGGGCAAGTCGACGCTGGCCTTCGACATCCTGTTCAACGAAGGGCAGCGGCGCTACCTCGAATCGCTCAACGCCTATGCGCGCAGCATCGTGCAGCCTGCGGGCCGGCCCGAGGTCGATGCGGTCTACGGCATTCCGCCGACGGTGGCGATCGAGCAGCGGCTGTCGCGCGGCGGCCGCAAGAGCACGGTCGGCACCACGACGGAGGTCTGGCACTTCCTGCGGCTGCTGTACGTCAAGCTCGGCACGCAGCACTGCATCCACGACGGCGCGGCCGTGCAGCCGCAGACGCCCGACAGCATCGCGGCGCAACTGCTGCGCAACTTCAAGGGCCAGCACATCGGCCTGCTGGCGCCGCTGGTGAGCAACCGCAAGGGCGTCTACACCGAACTGGCCGACTGGGCGCGGCCGCGCGGCTTTACGCACCTGCGGGTGGATGACGGCTTTCTGCCGACCACCAACTTCCCGCGGCTCGACCGCTTCAAGGAACACAGCATCGAGCTGCCGGTGGCGAGCCTCGACGTGTCGGCCGAGAACGAGCCGTTGCTGCGTGCGTCGCTGACCAAGGCGCTGGAACATGGCAAGGGCGTGGTGCACGTGATGAGCGAGCTCGCCGGCCTCGAGGAAGCCATGCTGGCCGGCCTGCCGACCGCGGGCATCGGCCGCACGCAGGTGTTCTCGACACTGCGTGCCTGCCCGATCTGCAGCACCAGCTATGCCGAGCTCGATCCGCGCCTGTTCAGCTACAACAGCAAGCATGGCTGGTGCCCCGATTGCGTGGGCACCGGCGTCAAGCTGACCAAGGACCAGCGCAAGGTCTACGACGACTCGGTGCTGGCCGACGACCAGAAGGGCCGCGAGCAGACCTTTGCCGAACCCGAGGCGGAAGATGTCGGCGACGCGGTCTGCCCGACCTGCGAAGGCACGCGGCTGAATGCGACGGCGCGCGCTGTGAGCTTCGCCGCATCGGCCCATCCGGAGACGCCGGCCGGTGCATTCGGGTCGGCCGGCTCGGGGCCGTACGGCAGCGGCGGCATCGGCATCACCGAGATCGCGCGCATGAGCGTGACCGATATCCGCCAATGGTTCGAAGACCTGGCGCTGGTCGGTCGCGAGGCCGAGATCGCGCGCGACCTCGTGCCCGAGATCAAGAGCCGGCTCGAGTTCCTGGAAGAGGTCGGCCTGGGCTACCTCACGCTGGACCGCGGCGCACCGACGCTGTCAGGCGGCGAGGCGCAGCGCATCCGGCTCGCGGCACAGCTCGGCAGCAACCTGCAGGGCGTGTGCTACGTGCTCGACGAGCCGACCATCGGCCTGCATGCGCGCGACAACCGCATCCTGCTCAACGCGCTGCACAAGCTCGGCGAGAAGGGCAACACGCTGGTGGTGGTCGAACACGACGAGGATACGATCCGCCGCGCCGACCACATCATCGACATCGGCCCGAGCGCGGGCAAGCGTGGCGGCCGGCTGGTCGCCGAAGGCACCGTGGCGGACATCGAGGCCGCCGGCGACTCCCAGACCGGGCGTTACCTGCGCGATGCGATCCGGCATCCGCTGCAGGCGCGGCGGCTCGTGCCGATGCCCGAGCCCGATGCGCCCGATTGGCTGACCGTGCGCGGCGCCGACCTGCACAACCTGCAGGACGTGACCGCCACGCTGCCGCTGCATCGGCTGGTCGCGATCACCGGCGTGAGCGGCTCGGGCAAATCGACGCTGGCGCGCGACGTGCTGCTGGCCAACGTGCAGGCGATCGTGGTCCAGCGCATGACCAAGGCCGGCCGCGACAGCGATGCGGCCGGCAAGCGGCCGGCGTGGAGCGGCTGCCGCGGGGTCGACGGCTACGAGACCATCGACCGCGTGCTCGAGGTCGACCAGACGCCGATCGGCAAGACGCCGCGCAGCTGCCCGGCCACCTACATCGGCTTCTGGGACACCATCCGCAAACTATTCGCCGACACGCTCGAAGCCAAGGCGCGCGGCTATGGCCCGGCGCGCTTCAGCTTCAACACCGGCGAAGGCCGCTGCCCGGGCTGCGAAGGTGCCGGCGTGCGCACCATCGAGATGAGCTTCCTGCCCGACGTGAAGGTGCCGTGCGAGGTCTGCCACGGCGCGCGCTTCAACCCCGAGACGCTGGCCGTGAGCTGGCGCGGCAAGAGCATCGGCGATGTGCTGCAGATGGAGGTCGACGAGGCGGTCGATTTCTTCGCGAGCATGCCGAACATCAGCCACCCGCTGCAGTTGCTGAAGGACGTGGGGCTGGGCTATCTCACGCTCGGCCAGCCGTCGCCGACGCTGAGCGGCGGCGAGGCGCAGCGCATCAAGCTGGTCACCGAACTCAGCAAGGTGCGCGACGACGTCACGCGGCGCGGCCAGAAGGCGCCCCACACGCTGTACGTGCTCGACGAACCGACGGTCGGCCTGCACATGGCCGACGTCGAGAAGCTGATCCACGTGCTGCACCGGCTGGTGAACGGCGGCCACAGCGTGGTGGTGATCGAGCACGACCTCGACGTGATCGCCGAGGCGGACTGGCTGATCGACCTCGGGCCTGAAGGCGGCAACGGTGGTGGCCGCGTGGTGGCGGCCGCACCGCCCGAGGAGGTGGTTCGGCTCGGGACGCACACCGGCGTGGCGCTCGCGCCGGTGCTGGCGCGCTGAGCCTGACCCAGCCGCGGGCCGGGCGGGTGCCAGTCGCCCGACCCGGACCTGAATCTCAGCCGTTGTAAACGGCTTGACATACGGCGCCGCGCGGTCTTCCTAGACTGGCCGCGTGACCACCGCCCTGCGCACCATCCCCCCGGCCAACGCGTCAGACCCCGGCCGTGCGTCCGCGCAGCGCCGGCAGATCGCGCACCACGCAATGCGCACCGGCCTTGGCGATCAGGCCCTGGGCCTGCAGTTCGGCCAGCACGTTCGACGTCATCACCCGGCTCAGGCCGGCGATGTTGGCCATCTCCTGGTGGGTGAAGGGAATGCCGATCACGACGCCGTCCGCCGTGCGTTCGCCGTAGGTGTCGGCCAGTTGCACCAGGTGGTGGATGACGCGCTGTGCCGCGGTGGCCTGGCTCAGCAGCAGGTTCTGGTTGGCGAGCACACGCAGCTTCACGCCCACCAGCCACATCGCCTGCCGCAGGCTCTGCGGATCGTTCTCGAGGCAATGCCTGTACTGGTCGAGTTCGACCTGCTGCGTGACGACGTCCGACGACGCGATGGCCGTGACCGAGTGCCGGCCGTCGAGAAAGGCACTGCACTCGCCGACGAGGCCGTTGGGCCCGACGATCGCCATGTGCTTCTCGTGCCCTGCGGCCGACAGCAGCACGAGCCGGACGCGGCCTTCGCGCACCACATGCACGTGGTGCACCGGCTGGCCTTGCGAGAACACGGTCTGGCCCTTGTCGAAGCGCACCGTGCGCGCGCCGCCGCGCGTCAGCGCGTCCCAACCCATGTGAGGCACCTCGATCCATGCCGACGGCACGGCCGCGGCCGGCATGCCACCGTTCACAGCCACAGATCCTCGCCGCAGCGCGAGGCGACTTCATGACGCATCCATTCACCTCCTACCGGAAACTGTTCCCCATCCTCGCAGAGACCGCGCAGCTGTCCAGCTGCTCGCAGAGCGCCCTGAGCCTGCCGGTGCGCCAGGCGATCGACGACTACCTGACCGTCTGGCAGCAGCGCGGCGCCGACTGGGGCTACTGGATGGAGCAGGTCGCGCTGGCCCGCGCCGAGTTCGCTCGCATGATCCATGCCGATGCGGACGACATCGCCGTGCTGGGCAGCGTGTCCGACGCGGCGTCGAGCATCGCCTCGGCGCTGCGCTTCGGCACGGACCGGCCCGAGATCGTGACCACCACGCTCGATTTCCCCTCGCTGTGCCATGTGTGGCTCGCGCAGCAGCCGCGCGGCGCGCAGATCCGTTTCGTCGAAGCGCAGGCGGGCAACCGCGGAAGCATCGGCACCAGCGAACGGATCGCCCAGGCCATCGGCGCACGGACGGCGCTGGTCTCGGTATCGCATGCCTGCTTCTACGACGGCCAGCTGGTCGACATTGCCGCCACCGGCCAGGCCGCGCGCGAGAACGGTGCGTTGCAGTTCGTCGATGCGTACCAGTCGGCCGGCGCGGTGGCGATCGACGTGGGCGCCCAGCAGATCGACATCCTCGCGGCCGGCGCGCAGAAGTACCTGCTGGGCATTCCGGGCATCGCCTTTCTCTATGTGCGGCGCGAGCTCGCGCGGCAGCTCACGCCCGCGGTGACGGGCTGGTTCGGCCGCGTGAACCCGTTCGCGTTCTCGCCCACGCAACTGGACTTCGCGGACAGCGCCGCGCGCTTCAACACCGGCACGCCGCCGATGATGTGCGCGGCCGTGGCGCGCGCCAGCATGGCGCTGCTCAACGAGATCGGCGTGCCCGCGATCCAGGCCTATCTGGCGGAACTGTCGGCGGTCGCGCTGGACGAAGCGGCGCGGCTCGGGCTCGAGGTCGCGAGTCCGGCGGACCCGGCGGCCAAGGGCAGCAACACGGCGATCCGCGTGCCCGGTGCCGCGCAACTGGAGCCGCGGATGCTGCAGGCGGGCTACGTGGTGTCGGCGCGCAACGACGTGATCCGCATCGCGCCGCACTTCTACAACACGGCCGACGAGGTGGTCGGCGCGTTGCGCGCGCTGCACCGGCTCACGCATTGACACGCCCCATGGCACACGCACTCGACACCCTGCCCGATGGCCCCGGCGTGCACCGCGCCTCGGTGCTGTGCGACGTGCCCGCGCCGCAGGCCTTCGCCTTCCTGGCCGACGGCCTGCAGCTCGGCACCTGGGCGCTGGGCGCGTGGGACACGCAGCCGGCCGGCGACGGCGTCGTGCGCGGGCGGTCGCTGTTCGACGACCAGCCGGGCTGGGTGCGGCCGGTCGGCGATGCGGCGCGGCTGCGCGTCGACTACCACGTCGGCGGCGCGCCCGATGCGCTCACGCCGCGCATCCTGGCCACCATCGAGCCGATGCCGGCTGCTGCAGCCGGCGCCGCCCGTTGCCGCGTCACCCTGCACGCCGCCCGCGACCCCGGCATGGACGACGCGCGCTGGCTGCGCCTGGTGCGCTGCCACGAGGTCGAAGTGCTGCTGATCCAGGGCCGCCTCGCCATCGCCGCAGCGGCGGCCGCCCACACCGAATCCAACCGCACCCCATCCGATTCACCCAGGAGTTCTCGACCATGAAGCGACGTCAATTCGGCCAGGCGCTTGCCGCCGGCCTTTCCCTTTCATCGCTGGCGGCCTGGCCGTTGCGCGCGGGTGCCAAGCCCTACACCGGCACCGTGCGCGTGCTGGTGGGCTTTCCGCCGGGCGGCGCCACCGACGTGGTGGCGCGCGCCATCGTCGACAAGCTCGGCAAGGCGATGGACGGGCAGGTCTTCATCATCGACAACAAGCCCGGCGCAGGCGGCCAGATCGCGGCGCAGCAGCTCAAGGCCGCGCCGGCCGACGGGTCGACCGTGATGCTGTCGATCGACCACACGCAGGTGATCATTCCACTGACCATCGCTTCGGCCAACTACAACGCCGTGACCGACTTCACCGCGATGTCGGGCGTGGCGCGCTACTACAACGTGCTGGCCGTCTCCAACAGCACCGGCGTCACCAGCATGGCCGAACTCGGCGCCTGGGTGAAGGCGCATCCGAACGAGGCGAACTACGGCGTGCCGGCCGCCGGCAGCGTGCCGCAGTTCATCGGCCAGATCCTCGGCAGCGCCTACGGCGTGCCGATGAATTCGGTGCCCTACAAGGGCGGTGCGCCGCTGGTGCAGGATCTGCTGGGCGGCCAGGTGCCGATCGCGATCGCGTCGATGACCGAGCTCATCGAGCACCAGCGCATGGGCAAGGTCCGCATCCTCGCGACCTCGGGCACGGCGCGCAACAAGATCGCGCCGGAGATACCGACCTTCCAGGAACTCGGCTTCAGCGGCATCGACAACCCCTGGCTCGCCTTCTTCGGGCCGCGCGGCATGCCGCAGGATTTCTGCGATCGCTTCGACCAGGCCGTCGCCAGCGTGCTGATGCAGCCCGACGTGCAGGAGCGGCTCGCGAAGATGGGCAACGAGGTCGCGCCCGTTCCCGGCAAGGAGGTGCAGCAGTGGGTGGCGGACGGCACGCGCCATTGGGGCAAGGTCATCCGCGATTCGGGCTTCAAGCCGCAGTAGCCGCAGCGGGACGGACACGATGACGCGACGGTTCATCGACAGCGGCTCGCCCTGGGAAGCGCTCGCGGGCTATTCGCGCGCGGTGGTCGACGGCGACTGGGTCTTCGTCTCCGGCACGGTCGGTGCCGACTTCGCGACCGGCCTGTTCCCGCCGACGGCGCAGGCGCAGAGCGACCGCGCGCTCGACACCATCGCCGCCGCGCTGGCGCAGGCCGGTGCGAGCCTGGCCGACGTGGTGCGCGTGCATGTCTACGTGCCGGACCGCGCCGATGTGCCCGAGGTCAGCCAGGTGCTGAAGCGCCGCATGCAACCCAACCGGCCGGCCAACACGACGGTGTGCTGCGCGCTGGCGGTGGCCGAGGCGAAGGTCGAGATCGAGGTGACGGCCTTGCGCCGGAATCTGCACGTGGCAGGTTGATTCACTTACACGCGCGGTCGCGATGGAGGGCTTTCATGATCGACGCGGTCCTACGTCAAGGATGTAAAGAGGACGCACGCCGGCGGCATGCGCGCTTCTTAGGGTGTCGGGTCGGCGGAAGTGTTCCGCCGCCTGTTCAACACCTAGGAGCCAATGCCCATGAATACCTTCCTGAAGACCTGCGCCCTCACGCTGGCCGCTGCAGCCGTGCTGACCGCCTGCGGTGGCGGCAACGATGACGATCCGACGCCCAGCGATCGCACCGGCGTGCTGACGGTGACCGCATCGACGGTCGACGGTCTGAACGGCGTGTATGGGGATGGCAACGTGAACCTGACCGACGTCGACAAGAAGAATCCCATCGGCTCGGACCCGGAGGTCTGCACCTTCAAGTTCGATGGCTTGAACAAGGTCGCCGGCTCCACCACGGCATTCGGCGATGTGCGCTATCAGCCGAATGCGACCTCGCTGTACCTGCTCTTCATCACCGTGGGCGGCAAGGAATTCAGCAGTGGCGACGGCGCGGACACGGGCGTGGTGCGTGCCAGCGATCGCGTGCAGCTCACCAACAAGCTCCTGACCGCCAGTGACGGCACGGGCGCCACCGTGCGCATCACCGGCCTGATCCCGATGCGTCCGAACCGTCCGACGGGCTGCTGACCGGCACGCCGCCGGTCGCGTTCAGGCCTGCACCGCGGCGCGGGCGGGAACCAGCGCATACAGCTCGTCCACGAGCCGTGTCGCCAGCGCAGGCGGCACGGCGTCCGCGCCGAAGACCAGCCTGAAGACGATGGGCGCGATCACGTGGTCGATCGCCTGCTGCGTCGTCGGTGCAGGCTCTCCGCGCGCCAGCGCGCGCTCGACCAGCACCTGTGCTTCGCGCTTGCGGTTGCGAAGGCAGTTGGTGTCTTCGCCGTTCGCGAGCGCGGCGGCCGCCTTCAGCAGCGAGGTGCTGCAGGGTTGCGAAAGGTGGACGATCAGCTCGCGCGCCCAGGCCGTCAGGTCCTTCTTCAGGTCGCCCGTGTCGGGCAGCGGACGGTCGGGGTCGAGCCGATGGGTCGCCGTTTCGGCAAGCAGCCCCTGCAGGTCGCCCCAGCGGCGGTAGATGCTGGACGCGCTCACGCCGGCGCGTTCGGCGATGGCCGGCACCGTCACGCGTTCGCGGCCGTGCTCGGCCACCAGTTCTTCCAGCGCAGTGCGCACCACGGCCTGCACCTGCGCGCTGCGGCCACCCGGCCGTTTGGTCTGTCCCGTTTTCATACAGCCACTCTAACGCAAATATATTTGCATTAGAAGAGGTGTGATCCTATACTCTCAAACGCGAAAATCATTGCGTTAAGGATCGCCATGGCCTCGAATCTCTCTCCCTGCGTACACGCCTCCCCACCCGCGGCCGTCGTCTTGCCGACAACCGTGTGGCGGCTACCGTCCCACCTGTCCTTCGCCCTGCTCGCGGCCGTGCTGTTCGCCTTCTTCTTCGCGGCCAGCGCACCGTCGCCCTTGTTCGTGGTGTTCCAGCACGCGTGGGGCTTCTCGTCGTCGATGCTGACGGTGGCTTTCGCGATCTACGCCATTGCGCTGATGCTGTCGCTGCTGATCGCGGGCTCGCTGTCGGACCATGTCGGCCGCCGGCCCGTGATCGTCGTCGCGCTGGTGATGCAGGCGCTCGCAATGGGGCTGTTCCTGCATGCGCAGGACATCGGCGGGCTGATCGGCGCGCGCGTGCTGCAAGGCGTGGCGACCGGCATCGTGAGCGGCGCGCTGAGCGCCGCAGTGGTCGAGGCCGCGCCGCCGGCGCGCAAGCAGCTCGGCGCATTGATCGGCAGCGTGTCGCCGCTGGCCGGCTTGGCGGTCGGTGCGTTGCTGACCGGCGTCGCCGTGCGCTTCACGGCTCTCCCGGTGCAATGGGTGTTCGGCATGCTGGGTGCCGTGTTCGCGATCGGTGCGGTGCTGGTGCTGTTCATGACAGAGACCGTCGTGCCGCGTCCGGGCGCGTGGGCTTCGCTGGTGCCGCGCGTGTCCGTGCCTGCGCGGGCACGGCAGGACTTCACGCGCGGTGTCCCGGTGTTCGTGGCGGTGTGGGCGCTCGGCGGCTTGTACCTGTCGCTCGGGCCGTCGCTGGTGCATCACGTGTTCGGCATCGACAACGGCCTGGTCAACGGACTGCTGATCGCCGTGCTGGGCGGTGTCGGTGCGGTCGCGCCCACATTGCTCCGGCGCCTGGCACCGGCGCGTGCGGTCGCGGTCGGCATGGCGGCGATCGTGGTCGGCGTGCTGTTGCTGCTGCTGTCGCTCGCCACGCATTCGATCGGGCTGTTCTTCGCCGGCACGGCGGTCGCGGGTGTCGGCTTCGGCGCCGCCTTCTCGGCGCTGATTCAGTCGCTGGCGCCGATGGCGCAGCCGCACGAGCGTGGCGAGCTGTTCGCCGCGATCTTCGTCGTGAGCTATCTCGCGTTCAGCCTGCCCGCGATGGTCGCGGGCTTCCTGGTCGCACCGCTCGGCCTGCTGGGCACGGTGGAGGGCTACGCGGCCGTGCTGCTGGCACTGTCGGCTGCAGGCCTGACGCTCCAGCTGCGGCGCCGGCCGGGGCGATGAAAAAAGCGCCCGGGCGCTGCATGCACCCGGGCGCTGTCGTTAGCCGGCCGCGAGGCCTGACGCGTTCGCCGGTTCGTCCGCCTCACTCGGCGGCTGCTTTACTCGGCGACTTCACTCGGCAGCTTCACTCGTCCGCGTCGTAGTACGCATAGCCACCATGGGCACCCTGCGCGCAGTCGGCCGCCTCGACCGTGACCCGCAGCGTGTTGCCGGCGAAGCGCTCGAGGTTGGTCAGGTTGACGGCCTGCCAGTCGATCGCCTTCCACTCGCTGTTATTCACGGTGAACGTCTGCCAGCCCGGCCAGCTCGGATCGTTGGCAAAGTAATGGCGTTGGTACAGCACCTCGCCGGTCGTCGTGTTCTCGACCTTGATGTTCACGTAGGGCTGGTCTTGCGGCGGATGGTTCGGATCTTCCAGCACGGCAGCCCAGCTGAAGGCGAGCGCGAAGGGTGCGTTCCCGGCCGGCACGATCACGTCGCGCGTGATGGTGCTGATGTGATAGCTGTCATCGGAGTTGTTCACGCGCGCCGAGTAGTTGCCGAACAGCACCCGTGGAATGGTCGTCGCGATCTCGTCGAAGCCCGGCGTGGCGATCACGCTCTTGTCCGACGGGTTCACCACGTCGGTGCCGAACCACAGGCGGCGCACCGATTCCCACAGCGAGAAGTCGCCCTTCTCGAAGCCCCAGTTCTCGAGCACCGAGCCCGACTTGATCTTGAAGCGCTTGAAGGTGCCGTACACGCCGCTGCTGCTGCGGCCCACGCCGGCCTGGCGGCTGGCCACCATCAGGATCTCGGCGCTCGTGGTGTTGGGCAGCGTCGGCAGCAGGATGTCGAAGCTCGTGCCCGTCAGCGGGAAGCGACCCACGAAGCTGCCGGCGACGTACACGTCGATCGAGTCCGGCGCGGCGTTCGCGTTGCCGGTGCCCAGTGCGACCGAGCCGACCAGGTGCACGTTGGTGCGGTCGGTCACGAGCGCGGTCCGTCCGGTCACGTCGAAGCCGAGGTTGCTGATCTGGATGCGGCCGAACAGCCCGTCCGACCAGCCGGCCTTGGCACCGTCGAAGAGCCCCTGCATGTCGCTCGGTGCATAGATCGACTGGTACGAGTCGTAGGCGAAGGCGTTCGGCTCCGGCGAGAACAGCCCCTGCTTGGTGAGGGTGGTGAAGCCGCTGGCGTTGACGCCGATGCCCAGCGTGTCGTCGCCGCGCAGGTTCGGGTCGTACAGGCCGAAGGTGAGGGTGGCCACGTCGAACTTGTAGGCCACCATGGCCTGCGACCACGACGCGGTGCCCGCGACGTACTGCGGCGACCAGGTCGGATTGCCCCACATCAGGAACACCTGCGGCTTGCCGGTCAGCCAGAGGTTCTGCAGCAGCCCGATGGCGGTCTGCAGCGACGTCAGGCTGCTCTGCTGCCTGGCCAGCCTGGCGGCCCACTGCTGGCTGCTCATGGCGTGGGCGCGCACGATGAGTTCCTCTGCCGTGATGTCGTCGTCGAGGTTGGCCGGATCGCCTTCGATGTAGGTCTGGAACAAGCCCTTGCCATTGTTCTGCGTGGTCTTCGCGCGCTCGTAGAACCAGTCGGCATAGGCGGCCATGCCGAGGCTGTTGCCGCCGGGCGATGAGTAGGAACTGATGTTCGAGCGGAAGAACGAATCCTTCGACGGCAGGAAGCCGGTGTCGATGGTCAGCGTGCCGCTGCCGCTCGTGCCGGTGCCTCCGCCGGCCGCGACCAGCCGCGCACCGAGCCCCTTCATGCCGGCCACGATGTACTTCGAGAAGTGCGCGGTGCGGAAGGTCACCGTGCCGGCGACCGGATCGAAGCCGCTGATGGACATCGCGGCATAGGCGCCGGCACTTTCGTCATAGAACAGCACCGAGGGCACGTCGCCGGACTCGAGCCCGGCCGCGGTGTAAGGCACCGTGACCTCGATCGGCTGGTCGAAGGTGCCGGGCACGCTCTTGGTGATGACGTAGGTCTTGCCCAGAACGGCGCCGCCGCCCGCGACCACGTCGCCCGACAGCGCCATCGGCGGGTTGTCCTCGTAGCCGATGGTGATGTCGACGGTGCCGCCCGCGACAGCGCCGGCCGGCACCGTGACGCGCGTGCCGCGGATCGGGCTCGATGGATCGGTGATCTCGACCACGCCGCCCGCCGCGCTCACCTGATTGGGCGGAACGATCGGTGTGGTTGGCGTGGTCGGTGTATCCGGTGTGGTGGTCGGCGGTGGCGCGGTGCCGGTCGGCGGCGGCGTGCCGTCGTCGTTCGAGCCACCGCAAGCCGCCAGTAGCAAGGCCAGCGAGCTTGCGGCCAGCCATCTGCCTATGGGCATCCTTCTCATCATCTTCTCCAGGGCAAAGTGCAGGGGGACCGCCGCTTCGGTGCGCCGCGGTGACGTGCGGGACACGCTCGCAGGCATGCAAGCCGTCCACAGCCGGGGAGACTAAGAAAGCCGAATGAAAGCGTCCATTTCGCTTTGGCGCTAGGCCGCTGGTCATAGTGCAAGTTGGGGTTGCGCACGGCCGCGCGGATAATCCGCGCTCCCGGCCGCACCCGCGCCCTTCGCTCCCATCGCCCGATCTCCATGCCGCCTTCCCGCCGTGCCGCCGCAATCCCCGACGAAGCCAATGCCGAGCAGAACGCCGCGCGCAACGCCATCCTGGCGGCGGCCCGCGCGGAGTTCTCGGCCAAGGGGCTGGCGGGTGCGCGGGTCAACGAGATCGCTGCGCGTGCCGGCGTCAACAAGCAGCTCATCTACTACTACTTCGGCAGCAAGGAAGACCTCTATCGCACCGCGCTCGAGGTGGTCTACACCGAGATCCGGTCGCTCGAACGCAGCCTGCATCTGGGCGACATGGCGCCTGCCGAGGCGATGGCCACACTCATCGGCTTCTCCTTCGACTATCTGGAGCGGCATCCCGATTTCATCGGCATGCTGAACCACGAGAACGCGCAGGGCGCGAGCCATGTGCGGGCATCGGGCGCGATCCGCGACACCAATTCGCCGCTGATCGAGCTGATCGCCAAGACGCTCAAGCGCGGCATCGCGCAGAAGCTGTTCCGCCGCGGCATCGACCCGGTGGAGCTCTACGTGTCGATCGCCGGCATGTCGTATTTCTTCTTCTCCAACCGGCTCACGCTGTCGTCCATCTTCAGCCGCGACCTGAGCGACGCCAAGGCCGTGGCGGCGTATCGCGAGCACGTCGTGTCCTTCGCGATGGCCGGTCTTCGCCCCTAGCGGGCGCGCTTCCAACGCGCCCTTGAATGCGGCCGGAAAGCCGCCACGCGATCATTCCGATCAATTTCAACCAAACGGTTGACACATGGTGCGGCGCGTCATAAAGTCATTACCGAAACGCTGATCCTCGGAGTGAACCCCATGCAGACATCGCCCCCGCCACGTGCCACGGCCGCCGCCTCCACGCTCGATCCCGCGCACCTGCCGGCGCGCTTCGAATCGGTCGAGGCGCTCGACGACTTCCTCGCCAGTCCCACGCAGGCGCTGATCGACGACCTCGCCCAGGTCGAGGGCGACCTGATGATCCTCGGCGTGGCCGGCAAGATGGGCCCGACGCTGGCGCGCCTCGCGAAGAACGCGGCGCCACACAAGCGCGTGATCGGCGTGGCCCGCTTCAGCGATGTGTCGGTGCGCGAAAAGCTCGAGGGCTGGGGCATCGAAACCATCGCCTGCGACCTGCTCGACCGCGGTGCGCTCGAGGCATTGCCGCGCGTGCCCAACATCGTGTTCGCAGCCGGGCACAAGTTCGGCGCCAGCGGCAACCAGTCGCTGACCTGGGCGATGAACACGCACGTGCCGGCGCTGGTCGCGGAGACCTTCCGCGATGCGCGCATCGTGAGCTTCTCGACCGGCAACATCTATCCGCTCACGCCGGTCGGCCGCCAGGGCGCGAGCGAGCGCACCGCACCGGCACCGATCGGCGAATACGCGCAGTCGTGCATCGGCCGCGAACGCATGTTCGAGTACTTCGGCGGCAAGCACGGCACGCCGGGCCGGCTGTTCCGCCTGAACTATGCGATCGACATGCGCTACGGCGTGCTGTTCGACATCGCCTCCAAGGTCTACCGCGGCGACACCGTCGACCTGGCGATGGGCTACGTCAACGTGATCTGGCAGGGCGATGCCAATGCGCAGGTGCTGCGCAGCCTGCGCCACTGCACCACGCCGCCGACGCCGATCAACTGCACCGGGCCGGAGACGATCTCGGTGCGCTGGCTGGTCCATGAGTTCGCTGCGCGGCTCGGCGTCGAGCCGAAGGTGGGCGGCCAGGAAGGCCCGACCGCGCTGCTGTCCGACACGACCGAGGCGAGCCGCCTGTTCGGCTACCCGGCCGTTCCGCTGGGCGCGATGCTGGACTGGGTCGCCGACTGGGTGAAGCACGAGCGCGAGAGCTTCGGCAAGCCGACGAAATTCGAAGTCCGCGATGGGAAGTTCTGACATGGCTGCCGCCGCTACGCCCCTTGCCGGTGCCGAAGTCGAACGCGTGCGCGCGCTGCTGCAGCGTGGCCTCGCGATCCCCGCGCATCCGCTTGCACTCGATGCCGAACGCCAGCTGGACGAGCGCCGCCAACGCGCGCTGACACGCTACTACCTGGACGCCGGCGTCGGCGGCCTTGCGGTCGGCGTGCACACCACGCAGTTCGCGATCCGCGAGGTCGGTCTCTATGAGCGGGTGCTGCGGCTGGCGGCGGAGACGGCGCACGACTGGGCCGGCCCCGAGCGCGAACTCGCGATGGTGGCCGGCGTCTGCGGCCGCACGCCGCAGGCACTGGCCGAAGCCACGCTGGCGCGCAGCCTCGGCTACCAGGCCGGGCTGTTGAGCCTGGCGGCGATGAAGGGCGAGAGCGAGGACACGCTGATCGCCCACTGCGAGGCCGTGGCCGAGGCCATTCCGCTGATCGGCTTCTACCTGCAGCCGGCGGTCGGCGGCATGGACCTGAGCGCCGCCTTCTGGGCGCGCTTCGCGGCGATACCGAACGTGGTCGCGATCAAGGTCGCGCCCTTCAACCGCTACCGCACGCTCGACGTGGTGCGCGGCGTGGTCGCGGCGCGTGCGGAAGAGCGCGTCACGCTCTACACCGGCAACGACGACCACATCGTGCTGGACCTGATCACGCCTTATGCGGTGTCGCGCGACGATCGGATCGTCACCGTGCGATTCCGTGGCGGGCTGCTCGGCCATTGGTCGGTCTGGACCTCGGGCGCGGTGAAGATGCTCGCGCAGTGCCAGGCGGTGGCCGCGGCGACGGACGGCGCGCAGCGCGATGCACTGCTGTCGCTCGACGGCCGCGTGACCGACTGCAACAGCGCCTTCTTCGACGTCGCCAACGACTTCCATGGCTGCATCGCCGGCTGCCACGAGGTGCTGCGGCGCCAGGGGCTGCTCGAAGGCATCTGGTGCCTCGATCCGGAAGAAGGCCTGAGCCCCGGACAGGGCGAAGCGATCGACCGCGTCTACGCGATGCACGGCGACCTGGCCGACGACGACTTCGTGGCGGCGAACCTCGCACGCTGGCTGGCCTGAAAACTGCACGTTGCACGCCATGCGCAAGTTCAACCAGTCGATCCTCCACTACCTGCCGGCGGCCGGCATCTTCGTCGCCTTCGTCGCGCTGTGGCAGCTCGCGGTGTCGGTGTTCGGCATCCGCGAATACCTGTTGCCGAGTCCGCTGTCGGTGCTGCAGTCCATGTTCGGCGACGAGATCCCGTGGCTGTCGCATGCGTGGATCACCGCGGTCGAGATCCTCGGCGCCTTCCTGCTCGCCGCCATCGCGGGCGTGCTGCTGGGCATGGCCATCGCGTGGTCGCCCGGCATGTCGCGCGCGCTCACGCCCTTCCTGGTGTTCGTCAACACGCTGCCCAAGGTGGCGATCGCGCCGCTGTTCCTGATGTGGCTGGGCTACGGCATCGTGCCCAACATGCTGATCGGCGCGCTGATCGGGTTCTTCCCGGTGGTCATCAACACGGCGGTCGGCCTGACGCAGATCGACCAGGACCTGGTCGACCTCGGCCGCGTGTTCAGCGCGCCGAAGTGGAAGGTGTTCGTGAAGATCCGCGTGCCGAACGCCTACCCGTACATCCTGAGCGCGCTCAAGGTCACCGCGACCTCGGCGGTCGTGGGCGCGATCGTCGGCGAGTTCGTCGCCTCGCAGCGTGGCCTCGGCTACGTGATCATCACCACGCAGAGCAGCATGAACACGCCGGCCGCCTTCGCCGCACTGGTGTGGATCTCGATCCTCGGGCTGCTGCTGTACGGCCTGGTCGCACTGCTGTCGCGGCTGCTCGCGCCCTGGGCCGACGACGGCGCCGCATGAATCCCCTCCCTGTCTTTTTGCATCGCACTTTCAAGGAAGCCACCATGAGATCCAGGATCGCCGTCCCCGTTGCCGCCGCCTGTGCGGCGCTTCTTTCACTGGCCTGGCTGCCCGCGCAGGCCCAGACACCGGCGCCTGCGCGCGAGAAGTTCACCTTCGCGCTCAACTGGTTCGCGGTGGGCGACCATGCGGCCTACTGGGTTGCGCTGGAGAAGGGCTACTACGCCCAGCGCGGGCTCGACGTGAGCATCGAGGCCTCGAAGGGTTCGGGCGACTCGATCGCCAAGGTCGACACCGGCCGCGCCGATGCCGGCCTGGCCGACGCGGTGCCGATCATCTCGGCCGTGTCGCGCGGCGCCCGCGTGAAGATGGTCGGCATGGTGTTCGACAAGACGCCGATGACCTTTTTCAGCCGCAGCGATGCGCCCTTGCTCAAGCCGTCCGATCTCGAGGGCAAGACCGTCGGCGCACCGGCCGGCGACAGCCAGCGCCTGGCGTTCCCGGCGTTCGCGCGGATCAACAAGATCGATCCGAACAAGGTGACCTGGGTCAACATCGAGCCGACCGCCAAGGTGGCGTCGATCGCCGAGAAGCGCATGGACGGCGTGGCCGACTACACCACCGGCCAGCCCTTCTACGACAAGGCGATGGGCGAGGGCAAGGCGGTGCGCCTGGCCTGGGCCGACTACGGCTTCGACCTGTACGCGATGTCCATCATGGCCGGCGAGAAGACCATGGCCGAGAAGCCGAAGCAGCTCAAGGCCTTCCTGGAAGCGTCGTACATGGGCTGGCGCGACGTGATGGCCAACCCGGACGAAGCCCTGGCGATCTACAAGAAGCGCGTGCCCGAGATCGACGTGGCGATCATCAAGGCCAACATGCTGCTCGGCTTCGAGCTGATGCGCACCAGGACCTACGCGGACAACGGCATCGGCTACATCGACGACAAGAAGATGTGCGCGTCGACCGACATCGTCAACACCTACATGGGCCTGCCCAAGAAGGTCGACTGCAAGACGGTCTACACCGGCGAGTTCTTCACCAAGGTGGCGATGCCCCTGCCGGTGAAGTGAGGCGCCCGATCCCCGACATCTCCGATATTCCCGACCTTTCAGAAGTAGCCGAGCGCATGCCGACCCACAGCCCCGCCGCCGCCGCGCCGCCGCGCGCCCTGATCGAAGTCGACCATGCCGGCATGGTCTACCAGGCCGAGAGCGGCCCGGTCGAGGCGCTGCGCGACATCTCGCTCACCATCCGCGAGGGCGAGTTCATCGCGCTGGTCGGCCCGAGCGGCTGCGGCAAGTCGACGCTGATGCGTGCCATGGCGGGGCTCCGGCCGGTCACGAGCGGGCGCATCCTGGTCGACGGCGCGCCGGTGGTGCAGCCGATCCCCAAGGTCGGCATGGTGTTCCAGGCGGCGTTGCTGCTCAAGTGGCGCTCGGTGATCGACAACGTGCTGCTGCCGGCCGAGCTGTCGGGCCTGGACCGCGAGAAATACCGCGAGCGTGCGCACCGCCTGCTGAAGCTCGTCGGCCTCGGCGACTTCGCGAACAAGCGGCCGGGCGAGCTGTCGGGCGGCATGCAGCAGCGCGCGTCGCTGTGCCGCGCGCTGATCCTCGACCCGCCGATCCTGCTGATGGACGAGCCCTTCGGTGCGCTCGACGCGATGACGCGCGACGACATGAACATCGAGCTGCTGCGCATCTGGGGCGAGGACCAGGCGGCGCATGGCGGCCAGCGCAAGACCATCGTGTTCGTGACCCACTCGATTCCCGAAGCCGTGTTCCTGGCCGACCGCGTGGTCGTGATGTCGCCGCGGCCGGGCCGCGTGGCGAACATCCACGAGGTGCACATTCCACGGCCGCGCACGGCGGAAACCCGTGCCGCGCCGGAGCTCGGCCGCATGGCTTTCGACATCTACACCGAACTCTCGGGCAGCGCCGGCCGTGGTGACGGCCGTGCCGGCCCGCACTGGTAGCCCGCACATGACGACGGACTCCCCACGCGTGCGCGTGCTGGCGGTCGACCTGTTCGAGTCGCCCTACACGCTGCGCATGCCGTTCCGCTTCGGCGTGATCACCGTGACCGAGGGCCTGCAGGCGATCGTGCGGGTGCGCCTGCGCCATGCGGATGGGCGCGAGGGCTTCGGCTACGCGGCCGAGGCGCTGGCCGCGAAATGGTTCGACAAAAGTCCATCGCTGTCGGATGCCCAGAACGTTGACCAGTTGCGCTGCGCGCTGCAACTGGCGCGCGACGCCTATCTGTCGTCGCCGCCGATGTCGGCCTTCGACCTGTTCGCCGCGCACAGCCAGCCGCTGCGCGAGGCCGGTGCGGCGCGCGGGCTGCAGCCGCTGGTCAGCGCCTACGGCCCCGCGCTGCTCGACCGTGCCGTGCTCGACGCGCTGTGCCGCATCGAAGACATCGGCTTCTGGCAGGCGATGCGGGCGAACCTGCCGGGCATGCACGCGCGGACCGTCGCCCGCGACCTGGCGGACTTCGACCTGTCGGCTTTCCTGGGGTCGCTCCAGCCGCTGCGCCGGCTCCAGGTGCGGCACACGGTCGGGTTGCTCGACCCCATCGTGGCGAGCGACCAGCCGGCCGGCAGCCGTGTCGACGACGGCCTGCCGGAGACGCTGTCCGAAGTCGCTGCGCGCTACGGCAACCGCTATTTCAAGCTCAAGGTGTCGGGCCGGCTCGATGCCGACCTCGACCGGCTCGAACGCATCGCCTCGGTGCTCGACGCGCTGCCCGAGCCGATCTACGTGACGCTCGATGGCAACGAGCAGTACGACGATGCCGACGCGGTGCTGGCGCTGTGGCGGGCGATGCAGGCGCGGCCGTCGCTGCGCCGGCTGTGCGCGGCGACGCTGCTGATCGAGCAGCCGATCCCGCGCAGCAAGGCCCTGGCCGCGCCCGTGACCGCGCTCGCGGCCTGCAGGCCGGTGATCATCGACGAGTCCGACGGCGAGATCGACAGCTTCCTGCAGGCGCGCGCGCTCGGCTATGCGGGCGTGTCGTCGAAGGCTTGCAAGGGCTTCTACAAGTCGCTGATCAACCTGGCGCGCTGCCGCGTATGGAACGCGGCCGATGCGGCGCATTGCTTCATGTCCGCCGAAGACCTGACGACACAGCCCGGCCTGTCGGTGCAGCAGGACCTGGCGCTGGTGGGGCTGCTCGGCATCACGCACGTGGAGCGCAATGCGCACCACTTCGTCGACGGCTTCAATGGCCGGCCGGCCGGCGAGGCGGATGCCTTCCTGCAGGCGCATCCCGACCTGTACCACCGCGAGGACGGCCGCGTACGGCTGCGGATCGATGACGGCGGCATGGCCATCGGTTCGCTGGCGGCGCCGGGGTTCGGAGGCAGCGTGTCGCCGGACCTCCGGACGACGCGGCCGATGGAGACCGCGTAGCTTCCGTCCGCGCGCTCAACGCCAGCCGCCCGGCGGCTGCCAGCGTTCCGGCGGGCTGAAATCCGAGAAATCGGTGATGAGAAGCTGCTGCGCACCCCCTTGCGCATAGGCCTTGCCGTCGAGGGATGCGGGCGCCACGGTGCTTTCGATGACTTCGGTCGGGTTGATGCAGATGCGTCGATAGACGTCGTAGCGATCGCTGTGCGATCCGGGCGGCAGCGACAACAGGTCGGCGATCCTGGCGGGGGCCTTCATCAGCGCCTCCATCTGCCATCGGGCCAGGTAGTAGACGCTCTCGGACGTCGGTGTCTTGCCTTCGGGCACCACCTTGAAGAGCATCGTGCCGGGTGCGACGGGAATCGATTTCGCGCCCGTCAATCCCGATTCGATGAGCGGACGTGCCTTTCGTTCGGCAGCGGCCTGAGTGAGCGCCAGTCCTTTGTCCGGTGTCTTGTATTTCTGGGCAAGGCGATACCCCGTCGAGGTCTCCGTCACGGGCACCTTGTGTCCGTGCGTCGTGAATCCGGTGGTCGCGGTCGGCGGGGTGTACGAGCGGCCGCCCGGCGGCGGTGACTGGAAGTCGTCCTTTCCGGCGGGGCTGGCCTGGACATTGTCCAGCGTGTGTTTCAGCGGATCCTCGAACTTGTCGATGGAAGACTGCCGATCCTGTCCGGCGGTCGAGCTGAGGTTCTGTACAACCTTGACGACCGAGGCGGGTTGAACCGTGCGCACCAACTTGTTGAACATGTCTTGTCTCCTGATCGAGCGACCGAATGCGATGGGCCGTTTTCAGCTTAGGAGGATTGCCGCAGGCGTCCGCTGCGCAGGCGAAACGGGATCCGGTCCCGCGAAGCGCGCCGTCGACCCGTCGGTGCCCGATCGGTGATTCGCACAGGTCCGGTGCCCGCGCTTCGCTTCTGATTCGGTGGGTTCGCGCGTCTTTGCCTGGGGAGTGCGGTCCTCGCCAGACTGTGCAATGCGCCTATGCAGGAACTGCAGGGGACTTCTTCGACACCGGAAAGCACAGATGCCAATCAACAACGACGGCGTGGCGCGCGGACAGAGTCCGTATGCCAGCACGCCACATATCGCCATCGAATTGCCGTCTCGGCAGCAGGCTGGCCGTTCGACGAGCCTCGGTCATGCGCTGGACAGCCTGAACGATCTGCAACCCAGTCGGAGCGAAGGGGAAATCTTCTATGTGCCGCCGTCGGAGAGTGCGGGGCGTGCGCTGGAAACCGTGGCGATCCAGCTGGGCGTCCCGATGCTGCAGGACCTCGAGAACGAGACGATGAAGGAACACGAAGCGCATGCGCGATGCCTCGACTACCTGGAGCGCCGGTCGTCCGCCGACAAGGTCGTCAACACCATCGCGAATGCGGCTGCCAGCGTCGTGTCGGGTTTTGCGACAGGCGCTCTCAACTTCGGCACGTTCACCACGGTGCTCAACGCGACGTCCAACGCGCTGCTCGGCAGGCCACAAGGCTTCTCCGCGAACGTGGCTTCGGCGGCGACCTGGGACGACACGATCAAGCAGATCGGTGCGTCCCTGGTCGGCGCGATCCCGGCCTCCGCCGCCTACGTCGGTGCCGCCACGGTGTCGCAGTGCGGGATCACCCCCGCGGTGACGAGCCTTGCCCATCTTTTCAACGGCCATCCTCCGCTGCTCGTACCGGCCGATCCCGCGCTGTACTTTCCGAAGCCGCCGTTGTTCGGACCCGATGGCCAGAAAAAGGACGGCACGCAGTACAACCTCGAACTGGCCGAGATGGAGAGGAACCGGGCCGAGATGGCCAGCAGGCAGGCGGCGCTCCTGAATGGCAGCGACATCTCCAATCTCAAGTTCGGCGTGCCGTTCTTCGGCGCGGCCCATTCGTTGCGTATCCTTTATCAGCAACTGATGGCACGCAAGGGCCACGGCTATGGCGCTGCCGGCGTCGGGGGACTCTCGGCGCTGACCTCGGGCTTTGCGACCGCGGCGCTGAACATGGCGCTCATGCTCCAGAAGATGGGTGCCAGGTTCCACATCACGGATGCCAGCGGCACGCGGCGGGACGTCCCGCTGTTTCTGCCGCAGGCCGATCAGAACACCATCCTGAACAAGGCGCCGGTTGGATTCGTCGACAGCGTGAAGGGGAACTTCCGCGCTGCAGCCGACGCCTACCAAAAGGGCATTCCCCGGTTCCAGAAACCGACGCTGGGCGCGGTTGCAATGGGCGGTGCGATCTATCTCGCGACCCTGCCGATCAATACGCTCGTCCCGCTGGGGAACCTGGCTGCGGCTCAGGTCAGGAAGAACCCGGCTGCGGCCGTTGCCGTCTCGAGCCTCGCTGCGTTCTTTGCTTTTGCGACGACCTATGGCGGCGTCGGAAAACTACTGGGCAAGAGCCGGGCGCTGCTGCAGGAGAACGTCGAGGAGCAGATGCGCCAACGCATGGTTGCCGCGTTCGAATCGTCTGTGAATCAGTTCTGCAGCGATCACCCGGAGGAGGTTGCTCAGCTGCTGGGGTCACAAGGCGGCCACCTGGACTCCAGGCAGATGGCGGCCATCTTCGACTTGATGAACCAGCGCGTCGTGCGGGACATGGAACGCGCGGTGCGCGATGGCCTCAACAAGGATCTCGACCCGGGCATCGACCAGCGCATGCTGGACGCCTACATCGAAACCTCGCACGAGGTTCGGGCCACGCTGGTGGCCGCCGCCGGGATCGAATCGGTTCCTTCGGGCGGGCGCAGTGCGCAACAGTGGGCGGTTCTGGAACGGTTCCACGAACTCATGGGGGCATTCTCGGCGTGCGTGCAGGGCGCGCTATCTGAGTTGGAGCACGTCAATCGGACAGTCAATCAACGGTTGCAGAACGCGGTCGGCGTGTAGGTTGCGCGGAAAGCAGGAGGCGCACCAGCTCCGAGAAGCCTGCGCCACGTTCGCCCAGAGTGACATAGCGTGGCTTGTGCGTCAGTTGTGCTTCGAAACGCCGAATGTTCGCGACACCCACGCTGTTCGGCAGATGCTCGAACATGAGTTGATCGTTCGTCGAATCTCCGACGTACACCCATGCGCCCAGCTCGTCGTCCAGCTGACGACCCTCCAACTCCCGCAGGATCCAGCGCGCGCCTTCGAGCTTGTTGTGTTCACCGAACCAGGCGTTGATGTGGATGCTGCTGACCGTCGCATGCAGGCCTTCGCTGCGCATCAACGCGACGACGGCTGCGATCTGCGATTCGTCCAGGTGCACGAACTCGCTGTGGTCGATCGCGATGTCGCATTCGCGGCCGGGCGAGTCGGTGGCGCGCCGTGCACCGGGAATCTCGCGCTCGATGCGTTCGAGCACCTCCTGCATGCGCGCGTGGTTGGCGGTGCGCGTGGCGATGTCCTGCTGATAGCGCTTCGACAACCCGGTCGGGCCGGACGGCGCAGGTGCCGAAGTGGGAACCAGCGCCACCGCGCCGTTCTCGGCCACGATCGCGTCGATCGGCCATGTGGCGGCGAAGGGCTCGCTCCAGCCGACCGGCCGGCCCGTGATGGCGATGACCTGCAGGCCCGCGGCCTTCAGGTCCACCAGTGCCTGCAGCGCGTCGGGTGTGATGGCGCCATCGGTCGTGAGCGTGTCATCGATGTCGGTGAAGACGCCACGGATGCGCTTCCTGTCGGCCAGCGGCCAGTCGGCGAGAGCCCGCATCGACCCTGCGCGCGCCGGCCGGAACACCAGATGGCGCGCGGCGAAGAAGTTCGAGAACAGCCCCGCGCAGCTGCCCGCCATGACGCCCAGCGTGGCGCCGAGGGAACCGCCGATCCAGTGCAGCACCAGCAGGTAGGCGCCGTAGTTGAGTACCGCGCCGCCCAGCATCGAGCCCAGGTAGCGCAGGTATTCCTGCCCGATCGACGTCCGCGGCGCGGCGCCTGCATCGACGAAGGTGAAGCGGCGGTTGAGCCACCAGGTGGCGGTTGCCGCCGCCAGGAAGGACAGCACGCGCGCCGCGTACCAGCCGAGCAGCGGGGCGAGCAGGAAGAGCACGGCGAGGTCGACGAGGAGCCCGGCCACGCCGACCACGCCGAAGCGCAGGAATTGCAGCAGCGAACTGCGGCGGGTGGATCCCGCGTTCATCGTTTCAGCGGGATCGTGGCGCCGACCGATGCTGCTGCGCGTGTGCGGATCGTCAGCATGGTTTCGGCGAACGGGTGCCGCACCGCGTTGCTTTTGCGCGCATCAGCCTGCGGATTGCAGCGCCAACCCGGCGTGCTCGCGCAGCGGATGGAAGTGGATCTTCGGGAAGCGCTCCTGGGCGAGCCGCACGTCGTACGGCGAGGTGCACAGGTAGGCGAGCGTGTTCGCCGCGTCGAGCGCCATGCGGGCCGGATAGGCGTTGACGAACTCGCGCAGCTCGGCCGGCGTGTCGGCCGTGATCCAGCGCGCACCGGTGTACTGGCAGCCTTCGAGCCGCACATCGGCGTCGTACTCGGCCTTCAGGCGATGCTGCACGACCTCGAACTGCAGCTGGCCGACGGCGCCCAGCAGCATCGGGCCGCCGACTTCGGGACGGAAGACCTGGATCGCGCCTTCCTCGCCGAGCTGGGCCAGGCCCTGCTGCAACTGCTTGGTGCGCAGCGGGTTCTTCAGGATCACGGTCATGAAGAGCTCGGGTGCGAAGAAGGGCAGGCCGGTGAACTGCAGATTGGCGCCGTCGGTGATGGTGTCGCCCAACTGCACGCCGCCGTGCGTCGTGAAGCCGACGATGTCGCCGGCATAGGCTTCCTCGACCGCTTCGCGCCGCTGGCTCATGAAGGTCACGACGCTGGTCGGGCGCAGTTCCTTCGACGTGCGCTGCACCTTCAGCTTCATGCCCGGCGTGTACTTGCCGGACGCCATGCGCACGAAGGCGATGCGGTCGCGGTGGTTGGCGTCCATGTTGGCCTGCACCTTGAAGACCACGCCGGCGAAGTCCTTGTCCTCGGGCAGGATTTCCTTCACCACGGGCTGGCGATTGACCAGCGTGGTGCTGATGCGCGACTGCGGTTGGGGCGCCAGGTCGACCAGCGCGTCGAGCACTTCCATCACGCCGAAGTTGTTCACGCCGGAGCCGAAGAACACCGGCGTCTGCTTGCCTGCGAGGAAGGCCGCATGGTCCCAGGTGGGCGAGGCGCCGGTGGCCAGCTCCATGCTGTCCATGGCGTTCTCGAATTCGGCGCCGAAGCGCCTGGTGAGCGCGTCGCGGTCCGACAGCGGGATGGTCTCGAAGTCCTGCGGCAGCCGCTCGCTGCCCGACTCGAACACGGTCATCGCCTGGGTGCGCAGGTTCATGATCCCGCGGAAGCTCTTGCCTTGGCCGACCGGCCAGGTCATCGGCACGCAGGGCATGCCGAGCTCGCGTTCCACCTCGTCGAGGATGTCGAGCGGCTCGCGCACTTCGCGGTCCATCTTGTTGACGAAGGTGATGATGGGCGTGTCGCGCTGGCGGCAGACCTCGATCAGCCGGCGCGTCTGCGCTTCCACACCGTTGGCCGCGTCGATCACCATCAGCGCCGAATCGACGGCGGTGAGCACGCGGTAGGTGTCTTCCGAGAAGTCCTTGTGGCCGGGCGTGTCGAGCAGGTTGATCACGTGGTCGCGGTACAGCATCTGCATGACCGAGGAGGCCACCGAGATGCCGCGCTGCTTTTCGATCTCCATCCAGTCCGAGGTCGCGTGGCGCGAGGCCTTGCGCGCCTTCACCGAGCCGGCGATCTGGATCGCGCCCGAGAACAGCAGCAGCTTTTCGGTCAGCGTGGTCTTGCCGGCGTCCGGGTGGGAAATGATCGCGAAGGTGCGACGGCGGCGGGTTTCGGATTCGAAGGTCATGGCGTGGACGCGGTGCGCGGACGGACAGCAAGCGCGCTGTGCGCACGGCGTGGACTGGCTGAACGCAAAGCCCGCGATTTTAGCGAGCACCCCCGGCGCGCGAGGTGCCCGTTGCGCTTACATCGGCGGCGCGAAGCCGTTGCGGCCCACCAGGATGCGCAGCGCCGTCGGCTTGCCGTCCTTCTCCTGCGCCGTGACGACCACGTTGGCGCCAGGCACCATGAGCGCCGCGGTGCCGGGCTTGAAGGTCACGATCGGCGTGCCTGGCGGCACGATCACGGTCTGTTCGCCATCCTTGTACTTCAGCACCAGCTTCTGGCCGCCCGGCACCGACGCCGGCGCCTCGGACAGCGTGGCGACGGTGGCGTTGGTCATCGTGGTCTGGGGCAGGTAGTCCCAGGTGCGGAAGCCTTCGCCGGTACCGCGCGCGGATTCCGGGAACACCACGATCTGCAGTGCGCGCTGGGTGCCGTCCGGCTGCGGCACGGCACCGGCGCCGACGAAGCTGTCGGGGCGGATGTCGGCTGGCGTGAGCGGCACGATCTCGGAGACGTTCATGTCGGCCGGGCGAACCATCGTGACGACTTCCCCGCTGCGGTCCTTCACGGTCACCGACGTGGCATCTACTTTTTCGATGACGCCGCGCACGCGCACGGTGGGCGTTGCGGGAGCCTGCGCGAAGCCGACGGAAGGCAGCGCGGCGGCGAACGCGGCGATCGCGAGCGCGGAGACCAGATGTTTGGCGTGAGACATGGAGCGGGTGCCGCAGGGGCAGGTTGGGAAGGTCGCCGCAGTCTAGGCCGAAGCCGGGATCGCTGCTGGCGGTGCGCCGCGGGCTCGGGCTAAAATGCCCGTTCCGAGGAGCGTTGCAGCGCCATCAGGCGTGAGGCTCGGACCACATCGCAACCACGCTCACCCGCTGTTCTCGCGGTGAGTCGATTTCCCGTCAGACCCCGAACGCAGTGGCATCTTTCAAACCAGTTTTGGAGTTCTCATGAGCGCCGTTCTCAAGCCCAACCCCGTCTCGACCGCCGACCAGGCCATCGCCGATCTGTCCCTTGCCGCCTGGGGCCGCAAGGAAATCCGCATCGCCGAGACCGAAATGCCAGGCCTCATGGCCATCCGCGAGGAGTTCTCGAAAGGCCAGGCGCTCAAGGGCGCCCGCATCACCGGCTCGCTGCACATGACGATCCAGACCGCCGTGCTGATCGAGACGCTGCAGGCGCTCGGCGCCGAAGTCCGCTGGGCCTCGTGCAACATCTTCTCGACGCAGGACCACGCCGCCGCCGCCATTGCCGAAAAGGGCACGCCGGTGTTCGCGATCAAGGGCGAGTCGCTGAAGGACTACTGGGACTACACCCATTCGATCTTCGACTTCGGCCCCAAGGGTTCGAAGGGCGAAGGCCCGAACATGATCCTGGACGACGGCGGCGACGCCACGCTGCTGATGCACCTGGGCCAGCGCGCCGAGAAGGATCTGGGCGTGCTCGCCAACCCGACCAGCGAGGAAGAACGCATCCTCTACGCCGCGATCAAGGCCAAGCTGGCCGTCGATTCGACCTGGTACACCCGCAAGTCCGCCGAGATCATCGGCGTGACCGAAGAAACGACCACCGGCGTGCACCGCCTGAACGAGATGTCGGCCAAGGGCACGCTGCTGTTCCGCGCCATCAACGTGAACGACTCGGTCACCAAGAGCAAGTTCGACAACCTGTACGGCTGCCGCGAATCGCTGGTCGACGGCATCAAGCGCGCGACCGACGTGATGATCGCCGGCAAGGTGGCCTGCGTGGCCGGCTACGGCGACGTGGGCAAGGGCTCGGCCCAGGCGCTGCGCGCGCTGTCGGCGCAGGTCTGGGTCACCGAGATCGACCCGATCAACGCCCTGCAGGCCGCGATGGAAGGCTACAAGGTCGTGACGATGGAATATGCCGCCGACAAGGCCGACATCTTCGTGACGACCACCGGCAACAAGGACGTCATCACGCACGACACCATGGTCAGGATGAAGGACCAGGCGATCGTCTGCAACATCGGCCACTTCGACAACGAGATCGACGTCGCGTCGATCGAGAAGTACGAATGGGAAGAGATCAAGCCGCAGGTCGACCACATCACCTTCCCGGACGGCAAGAAGATCATCCTGCTGGCCAAGGGCCGGCTGGTGAACCTGGGCTGCGGCACGGGCCACCCGAGCTTCGTGATGTCGTCGTCGTTCGCGAACCAGACCATCGCCCAGATCGAACTCTTCACCAAGCCCGACGCCTACCAGGCCGGCAAGGTCTATGTGCTGCCGAAGCACCTCGACGAAAAGGTCGCGCGCCTGCACCTTAAGAAGGTCGGCGCCATGCTGACCGAACTGACGGACGCGCAAGCCGCCTACATCGGCGTCGACAAGGCGGGTCCGTACAAGGCGGACACGTACCGCTACTGATGCGGGCAGATCAACTGCTCGTCGAGCGCGGCCTGGCCGCGTCTCGTTCGCAGGCCGTCCGGCTGATCGCCGGCGGGCTGCGCTGGCGCGATGCGGGTGCGGACACTGCCGAATGGCGCGTCGTGGGCAAGAACCGCGACGACATTCCCGAAGGCGCGGAGCTCGACCTGACCGATGCGGCCGAGGCGCGCTACGTGTCGCGCGGCGGCCTCAAGCTCGAAGGCGCGCTGAAGGCGGCCGGGATCGACCCCACCGGCCGGCACTGCCTGGACGTGGGCCAGTCGACCGGCGGCTTCACCGACTGCCTGCTGCAGCATGGTGCGGCGCATGTGGTCGGTGTCGACGTGGGCCATGGCCAGCTCCATGCGCGCATGCGCGAGGACGAGCGCGTGACCGCCATCGAGCAGGTCAATGCGCGCGCACTGACGGCGGACGACCTGGCGGATGTCGAGCGCACCGACTTCGACCTGATCGTCGGCGACCTGTCCTTCATCTCGCAGACGCTGGTGTTGCCGGCCGTCGTGCCCTTGCTGGCGGACGACGGCGACCTGCTGATGCTGGTCAAGCCGCAGTTCGAGCTGCAGCCTGGCCAGGTCGGCAAGGGCGGCATCGTGCGCGATGCCGCGATGTACGCAGTGGTCGAGGCGCGCCTGCGCCAGGCCTGTGCCGACCTCGGCCTGCGTGTCGTGCGCTGGTTCGACAGCCCGATCACGGGCGGCGACGGCAACCACGAGTTCTTCATTCACGCCGTCCGCAACGACGGCACATCAGGAGCCGCAGGTGCGTCTTCCCCTGAGCTTTGAGTTCTTTCCGACCAAGACGCCGGAAGGCGCGGTCAAGTTGCGGGCCGTCCGCCAGCAGCTGTATGCGCTGAAGCCGGAGTTCTGCTCGGTCACCTATGGTGCCGGCGGCTCGACGCATGACGGTACCTTCAACGCCGTGCGCGAGATCCTGCAGGAGGGCGTCGATGCCGCCAGCCATTTCTCGTGCATCGGCGCGACGCGTGCCACGGTGCGGGAGCAACTGGCCGAGCTGAAGTCGATGGGAGTGAAGCGACTGGTCGCCCTGCGTGGCGATCTGCCGAGCGGCTATGGCGCCGGCGGCGAATTCCAGTACGCGAGCGATCTGGTCGAATTCATCCGCAGCGAAACCGGTCGCGACTTCCACATCGAGGTCGCCTGCTATCCCGAAGTGCATCCGCAGGCCCGCTCGCCCGAGGCCGATCTGAAGGCCTTCGCGGCCAAGGTCAACGCAGGCGCCGATTCGGCGATCACGCAGTATTTCTACAGCGCCGACGCGTACTTCCGTTTCGTCGACGACACCCGCGCGCAAGGGCTCGACGTGCCCGTGGTGCCTGGCGTGATGCCGATCACCAGCTCGACGCAGCTGATGCGTTTTTCCGACGCCTGCGGCGCGGAGATTCCGCGCTGGATCCGGCTGCGGCTGCAGAGCTTCGGCGACGACACGGCCTCGATCCGGGCCTTCGGGCTGGACGTCGTCACCTCGCTGTGCGAACGGCTGGGCGCCGGCGGCGCGCCCGCCCTGCACATCTACACCATGAACCAGTCGACCGCGCCGCTCGCGCTGCTCGACCGCCTCGGTTGGAACAGATGAGCGTGCCGGCACGCTGCCGTGCGGGGCTGCTGGCCCTGGCATCGGCATGCGTGCTGGTCGGTTGCGCGGTGCCGCCGACGGAGCCGCCGATGGCTGCAGCGGGTGCGGCACAGGCGCAAACCGGTGGCTCGGCGGCCGTGCCCGGCGGGCCGCTCACGCCGTTGGAACGCGACATGGCCGCGCCGGCCGACGCGCCGGCGCGATCCGCGGTGGCGTCGGTGCGCTACGAGCTGACATCGAAGAATGAAGATCTGCCGCTCGACGACGGCGTCCCGGGCGACGCGTCGCCGCTGCAGGAGCTGGAGCGCGGCGGCGCGTCCTGGTATGGCATCCAGTTCCATCAGCGTCGCACCGCCAGCGGCGAGCGCTTCGACATGGGCGCATTGACCGCGGCCCACAAGACCCTGCCTTTCGGCTCCCACGTCTGCGTGCGCAGCCTGGTCAACGGGCGCGAAGTGATGGTGCGCATCAACGACCGTGGCCCCTTCACCGAGGGCCGGGTGATCGACCTGAGCCGCACCGCGGCGGATGCCATCGGCCTGCTGGGCCTGGGCATCAAGCAGGTTGCGCTGTCGGTGGTCCTCAAGGGACAGAAGTGCGGCGACGTCATCAACGAATTCGACGACGTGGATATCACCGAGACGGTGGCGCCACCGTCGCCGAGCGTGCGGCGTGCACCGGTGGCGCGCAAGAAGGTCGTGCAGGCCGCCAAGCGGCCTGTGGCGAAGGCGCGGCGCTAGGTTGCTGGTTGGTCGTGCGGTGCGCCTCGGGTCGGCTCAGCCGCCGGCATCGAGCGTGAAGCCGGCGTGTCGGTCTTGCGCCAGCAGGACCTTGAGCTGTTCCAGCGCGGGCTGCAGCGCGGCCTTCAACGTGAATGGCGGATTGATCAGGAACATGCCGCTCGCCGGCAGGCCTGGGCGCTTGGTTTCGCCGGTGGGCGTGGCGTGCAGCTTGCTCGACTTGATCGTCAGCGTCGCGTGCAGCCAGGGTTTGCCGGCCTTGGTCGCCATCGTCTTCAGCCGGCGTGGCAGGTCGTGCGCTTCGGGCCGCGGAATGATCGGGTACCAGACCGCGTAGGTGCCGGTCGCGAAGCGCTTGAGCGATTCGCCCACCAGGTCGAGCACGCGGCCGTAGTCGCTCTTGATCTCATAGCTCGGATCGCACAGCAGCAGCGCGCGCCGCGACGGCGGCGGCAGGAACTTGGTCGCGCTGCCGAAGCCGTCCTCCCGCAGCACCGAGATCTGCCGGCCCGCTTCGAGCTGGGCGATGTTCGCGTCGAGCGTCTTGGCATCGGTGGGATGCAGTTCGAACAGCTTGAGCTTGTCGTGATCGCGCAGCAGGTGGTGCGCGATGAAAGGCGATCCCGGGTAGACGCGGGCACCGCCCTTCGGATTGAAGTCCTTCAGCACGTCGAGGTAGCGCGCCAATGCGGGGGCGGGCTCGGCCAGTGCCTTGGCGCGTGCGGCGGCACCGGGCGGTGCCTTCGCGCCGGGCTCCGCCGGCACTTCCGGCGTGGGCGACAGCAGCCGCAGCACACCTTCGGCCGCCTCGCCGCTGGTGCCGGCGTAATCGCCGTCGAGCCGGTAGAGGCCGGCGCCCGCGTGGCTGTCGACCACCGTGAGCGCAGCGTCCTTCTCGAGCAGGTAGTCGAGCGTGGCAATCAGCACCGTGTGCTTGAGCACGTCGGCGTGGTTGCCGGCATGGAAGGCGTGGCGGTAACTGAACATGAGGGAATTCCGGATGAGGTCGTCGCTGTCCGATGTGCAACATCGGAAAGGCAACAACTATTTACAAACGAGGGAAACGGTGAGTCCGTGGAATGGGCGATTTTGGGGCCTCGCGGGCCCGGCCGCGATTTTCGCGTGCGAATGCGGGGTCGCGGGCAACATCCCTTCATTGGCGACCGCGTCCGGGCTGCGATCGGTGCGGGGACGAGGCCACCTGCCACCTGTGTCCTCTACCTGTCCCGCCTGAGCACAGGGGCGGCTCACGGTCGGTTGCCTGAATCGGGTGCCGCATCATATAATCGCGGGCTTCGCAGCGTTTTTGGCCCCGCGGCGGAGGAATTCACCCACCTAAGAGATTCCCAGCAGAGGAACACCGACCGTGGAAAAGGGCCAGCCAAACCCTCTTCAAAGAGAAAACTCATGAAAACGTTCAGCGCCAAACCCGCTGACGTGACGCACGAGTGGTTTGTGATTGACGCGACCGACAAGGTCCTCGGACGAGTAGCCAGCGAAGTTGCTCTCCGTTTGCGCGGCAAACACAAGGCCATTTACACGCCTCACGTCGATACCGGTGACTTCATCGTCATCATCAACGCAGCACAGCTGCGCGTCACCGGCGCCAAGTCGATCGACAAGGTGTACTACCGTCACTCGGGCTACCCGGGCGGTATCACGGCGACGAACTTCCGCGACATGCAATCCAAGCACCCAGGCCGCGCCCTGGAAAAGGCTGTCAAGGGCATGCTGCCCAAGGGCCCGCTGGGTTACGCCATGATCAAGAAACTCAAGGTCTACGGTGGCGCAGAGCACCCGCATACCGCCCAGCAGCCCAAAGCGCTGGAAATCTAAGGAGCCTTGAGAATGATTGGTGAATGGAACAATGGCACCGGCCGTCGCAAATCCAGCGTCGCTCGTGTGTTCATCAAAAAAGGCAGCGGCAAGATCACGGTCAATGGCAAGGACATCCAGGCCTATTTCGGCCGGGAAACTTCCATCATGATCGCGAAGCAACCGCTGTTCCTCACGAACAACGTCGAAACCTTCGACATCATGATCAACGTCAATGGCGGCGGTGAATCGGGCCAGGCTGGCGCGGCGCGCCACGGCATTACCCGTGCGCTGATTGACTACGACGCAACGCTGAAGCCCGTGCTGAGCCAAGCTGGCTTCGTGACGCGCGATGCGCGCGAAGTTGAACGTAAGAAGGTCGGCTTGCATTCTGCTCGTCGCCGCAAGCAATTCTCCAAGCGCTGATATTCACCGCTTCGAGTCGACAGAGCCGCCTTCGGGCGGTTTTGTTTTTTTGAAGCCCGCACTGCCATCGACGTCTAATCCGCTGCGCCGGCTTGCAAACGTCGATTGCGATAGCATCTGTTTTCTGCGTCACCGAACGCACCCCACCGGAGTTGATCATGAGTGCTGTTGCCGAAACCATCCAGACCCCGACCCAGATGCCCGAGCCGATCGTCTTCACCGACAGCGCTGCGGCCAAGGTTGCTGACCTGATCGCCGAAGAAGGCAATCCCGAGCTGAAGTTGCGCGTGTTCGTCCAGGGTGGCGGCTGCTCCGGCTTCCAGTACGGCTTCACCTTCGACGAAATCACCAACGAAGACGACACCACCATGACCAAGAACGGTGTGTCGCTGCTGATCGATGCGATGAGCTACCAATATCTGGTCGGCGCCGAGATCGACTACAAGGAAGATCTGCAAGGCGCCCAGTTCGTCATCAAGAACCCGAACGCCACCAGCACCTGTGGCTGCGGCTCGAGCTTCTCGGCCTGATCGGTTCCCGGCGGCGCATGACACCAGCGTCTGTGCCGCATCCATCGAAACCGCCTGAGGGCGGTTTTTTTGCGTCCTGCATCGTCCTCCACCGGCACTTCGCGCATGTCTTCTGAAACCACCGCCCGCAAGAGTTTGCTGTGGCTCGTCGCCGTCGGCTTCTTCATGCAGACGCTCGACGCGACCATCATCAACACGGCGCTGCCGGCCATGGCCGCCAGTCTGGGCGAAAGCCCGCTTCGAATGCAGTCCGTCATCGTGGCCTATGCACTCACGATGGCCATGTTGATACCCGCTTCGGGCTGGATTGCCGATCGCTTCGGCACGCGCCGGGTGTTCTTCGGCGCCATCGTGATGTTCGTGCTGGGCTCGGTGGCCTGTGCGCTGTCGCAGAGCCTTGGCCAACTGGTGGCGTCTCGCGTGCTGCAGGGCCTGGGTGGCGCGCTTCTGTTGCCGGTCGGGCGCCTTTCGGTGCTGCGGACGGTGCCGCGCGACCAGTTCCTTCAGGCGATGAGCTTCGTGGCGATTCCCGGGTTGATCGGGCCGTTGATGGGCCCCACGCTCGGAGGCTGGCTCGTGCAGTACGCGTCCTGGCACTGGATCTTCCTGATCAACGTGCCGGTCGGGCTGCTGGGCTGCATCGCCACCGTGCGCTTCATGCCGGACATTCGCGGTGTGGTGGCGCGGCGCTTCGATGTCATCGGCTACGGCATGCTGGCGGTCGGCATGGTGACCATCTCGCTCGCAGTCGACGGCGTTGCCGAATTGGGGTTGCGGCAGGTGAGCGTGCTGGTGCTGATGATCTTCGGCTTCGCCTGCCTGGCAGGCTACTGGCTGCACGCTGCGCGCCGGCCGGAGCCGCTGTTCTCCCCGCTGCTGTTCAAGGTGCCAACGCTCAGCATCGGCCTGATCGGCAACTTGTTCTCGCGGCTGGGCAGCGGCTGCATGCCCTTCCTCGTGCCGCTGCTGCTCCAGGTGTCGATGGGATATTCGCCGCTGCATGCCGGCCTGATGATGTTGCCCATCGCCATGGCCGGCATGACCATGAAGCGTTTCACGACGCCATTGATCCAGCGGCATGGCTACCGCACCGTCCTGGTCGTGAACACCATGCTGGTCGGGCTCACGATGGCGAGCTTTGCGCTGTCGACGCCCGGTCAGCCCGTGGTGCTGCACATCGTGCAACTCCTGCTGTTCGGCGCGGTCAATTCGCTGCAGTTCACCGCCATGAATACCGTCACGTTGCGTGACCTCGACGGGAGCATGGCCAGCAGCGGCAACAGCCTGCTGTCGATGGTGCAGATGCTGGCGATGAGCCTGGGCGTGGCGGTCGCGAGTTCGGTGCTGGGCGGTTACACGGGCATGTTCGGGACGGCGCTGGCCGTCGACACGCTGCATGCATTCCAGGCGACCTTCGCGACGATGGGCTTGATCACGTTGGCTTCGGCGTTGATCTTCTGGCACCTGCCGGCGGAGGCGCGTGCGGTGCAGCCGTCGCAACCCGAGGTATCCGGGCAGGGCTGACGCCTGCCTCGCCTCGCTGCTGGCCCGGTGCGGCCGCGCAGGCCCTCCGGTTCAGGCCGGATAGATGGCGCCCAGCACGCGATCGCCGCGTGCGCCGGTCACACTGGCGAGGTTGCCTGGCTCGCGCCGAAGCGTTGCACGTGCAAGCCAGGCGAACGCGGCGGCTTCAACCTGCTGCGGAGGCAATCCACGCTGAGCGGAAGACACGACCGTGACGTCAGGAAGCATGGCCTCCAGCCGCGTCATCAGATATGTATTGAGGGCGCCGCCACCGCAGACGACGAGTGTCCGGCAGGCGGGGCCATGGCGCTTCAACTCCGTCGCGCAGGCGGCCGCGGTGAATTCCGCAAGCGTCGCCTGCACGTCGGCCGGCGCTGCCGGCAAGCCGCTCAGCTGCTCGGACAACCAGCCTGGATTGAACAGGTCGCGACCGGTGCTTTTCGGCGGCAGCTTGGCCAGAAAGGGTTCGGCGAGCAGGCGGGCCAGCAATTCCGGCAGTACGCGGCCACTGGCAGCCCAGCGTCCGCTGATGTCGAAGGGTTGGCTGGTATGCCGGTCGCACCAATAGTCCATCAACGCGTTGCCGGGGCCGCAATCAAAGCCCAGCACCGATCCGCCAGCCAGCCGAGCCGGCAATACGCTCAGGTTCGAGATGCCGCCCAGGTTGAGCACCGCGACGGCTTCTGCCGCCTGTCCGAACAGCGCATGGTGGAAGGCCGGAACGAGTGGCGCGCCCTGACCGCCTGCCGCAACGTCGCGGCTGCGAAAGTCGGCCACGACATCGATGCCGGTGCGCTCCGCAAGCAGGGCGGCATTGTTCAGTTGCAGCGTGTAGCCGATGCCATCGAACTCGCCAGGGCGGTGCCGCACGGTCTGGCCGTGCGCGCCGATGGCAGCGACCTCGCCAGCCGGCAACCCTGCCGCTTGCAGCAATTGTGCGGTGACGTGCGCATACACCTCCGCGAGGCCGTTCGACGCCAGGGCTGCGCGATGGAGCTCGTCGCTTCCACGCGGTGCGTTCAGGGCGAGGAGTTCTGCGCGCAGTGCTGCGGGGAAGGGGGCAGTCGCATGGGCCTGCACTGCCATGCGGCCTTCCGAGAAATCGGCGATGACGCCATCGACGCCATCGAGGGATGTACCCGACATCAGGCCGATGAAGTACTCAGCCATGGCGGGATAAAGAGAAAGACGGGGCGCGCCAGCGGATCGGCGCGCCGGCCTCAGTCTGCGCTGGCCTGGATCACCGAGAAGGCCGCGGCCAGTTCGGTGCGCGTGGCTTGCGCCAGTCGATCGAAGGCCGGACGCGACGCCGCTGCGATCGGCGTGCCGCCGCTGTCCTGCTTGGCGACGTTGGCGGGATCGGTGTAGATGCCGTTCACACGGAGTTCGAAATGCAGATGCGGGCCGGTTGCCCAGCCGGTGGAGCCCACGGCGCCGATGAACTGGCTCTGATTCACGACCTGGCCGACGCGGACGTCGATGCGGCTCAGGTGGGCATAGACCGTTTCCTGGTTGTTGCGATGCTTCAGGATGATCACGTTGCCGTAGCCGTTCTGCTGGCCTGCGAATTCCACGGTGCCATCGCCGACGGCACGTACCGCGGTGCCGGTCGGCGCTGCGAAGTCGATGCCCGTGTGCTTGCGCCAGGTGTTCATGATCGGATGCAGGCGCATCGCGAAGCCGCTGGAAATACGCGAGAACTCGACCGGCGAGCTCAGGAAGGCGCGCACCAGACTGTCGCCGTTCGGGCGGTAGTAGGCGCCTTTCTTGCCGGGCTCCTGGAACCACAGCGCCTGATGGATCTTGCCGTTGTTCTCGAATTCAGCCGAAAGCACGCGACCGGTGCGCATGGTCTGGCCGTCGGCCTCGAAGGTCTCGTAGACCACCGCGAAGCGATCGCCCTTGCGCAGGGTACGGAAATCCACATCGCCCGAGAAGACGTCGGCCAGTTGGCTGGCGATGGCGTCCGGGATGCGGGCCTCGTCGGTGGCAGCGAACAGCGAACTGCGGATCACGCCGCTGGCCAGCCGGCTCGCCGACGTGAGCGCGTCGTCTTCGGTGGTCACCGCGAAGGTGCTGCCGGTGCGGCTGACGACCAGGCGCTTGAAGCTGCCGTCCGTGCCGGGCATCCAGCGCGCGCTCAGGCGTTGAAGCGAATTGTCGCGTCCGGCCTCGGCCGTCACGGTGCGGCCGACACGGCTCAGCAGTGCGTTGCGCGCCTCGGCATTCCCGCGCACGAAGGCGGCGGCAGCCGGATCGGCGATGCCCAGGCGCTTCAGCAGCGCTTCGATCGTGTCGCTCGAACGGGTGGTTTCGGTCCGGAACAGGGTGAAATCGTGGGTGTCGAGTGCCTCGGTCTGGTCGGCGAACGGTACGGCGCGGACGGCTTCCAGCACTTGCTTGACCGGGAGGTCGGCTGCGTCAGGGCCCAGCGAGGCCACTGCGAAAGCGCCACCGCCCGCACAAAACAGGAGCGTGCCGATGGCTGCGGCAATGTGTTTGGGGTACGTACGGAAGGTGTGGGCCACGCGTGAAGCAAGCAACTCCTCGGCGGCAAGAATGGCGTTGATCAACGTCTGAAAATCCCGTGTCGATTCGGCAAATCTGTGCTGTAGGACCTCGTGCAACGAGGTGGCAGGACAGTGCGGAAGAAGCGCCGCTTAGAATCCGGCGCTTGAAATGTCGGGCTCAGTATAGCTTCGGCGCTTGAAAATGAGGCAGAAAGCCCAATGAATTCCGAGCCTGTTACACACAAAGAAATCTCCGAACTTGTAGGACGCGCACTCGACATTTCCCTCCGCGGGACTGACGAACTCCTGCCCCAGGAGGAGTGGATCCGCAAGCTCCAGCGCTCCGAGGCAACGGGCACGCCGTTGCGCATCAAACTGGGGTTGGACCCGACTGCGCCCGACATCCACATCGGCCACACCGTGGTGCTGAACAAGATGCGCCAGCTCCAGGATCTCGGCCACACCGTGATCTTCCTTATCGGCGACTTCACCACCACCATCGGCGATCCGTCCGGCCGCGACACCACGCGCCCGCCGCTCACGCGCGAACAGATCGAGGCCAACGCCCAGACCTACTACCGCCAGGCCAGCCTGGTGCTCGATCCGGCGAAGACCGAGATCCGCTACAACTCCGAATGGAGCGACCCGCTGGGCGCGCGTGGCTTGATCCAGCTGGCCTCGCGCTACACCGTGGCACGCATGATGGAGCGCGACGACTTCACCAAGCGTTTCAAGGGCGGCCAGTCGATCGCGGTGCATGAATTCCTCTACCCGCTGATGCAGGGCTACGACTCCGTGGCGCTCAAGAGCGACCTCGAGCTCGGCGGCACCGACCAGAAATTCAACCTGCTCGTGGGCCGCCATCTGCAGCAGGAATACGGCCAGGAACCGCAGTGCATCCTGACCATGCCGCTGCTTGAGGGGCTGGACGGCGTCCAGAAGATGTCGAAGAGCAAGGGCAACTACATCGGCGTGGCCGAGGAGCCGAACGCGATGTTCGCGAAGGTGCTTTCGATCTCTGATGAACTGATGTGGCGCTGGTACACGCTGCTGAGCTTCCGTTCGCTCGCCGAAATCGCCGCGCTGAAGGCCGAAATCGAGGGCGGCCGCAACCCGAAGGACGCGAAGGTCGCGCTCGCCAAGGAAATCACCGCACGCTTCCATAGCGCCGCGGCGGCGGAGGCGGCCGAGCAGGACTTCATCAATCGCAGCAAGGGCGGCGTGCCGGACGAGATCCCGGACGTTGCGCTCTCCGGCGCGCCGCTGGGCATCGCGCAGTTGCTGAAGCAGGCGGGCCTGGCGGCGTCGACCTCCGAAGGCAACCGCCTGATCGACGGCAACGGCGTGCGCATCGACTCTGCGGTCGTGAGCGACAAGGGCCTGAAGCTCGACGCCGGCACCTACGTGGTGCAGGTCGGCAAGCGCAAGTTCGCCCGCGTGACGCTCGGCTGAAGCGCCGCATCCGCGCGGCTGGCAGGCCGTGAGGCTGTCATCGCCGCGTCATGGCGTTGCCACGGGCGGGTCACGCGCCGGCGTGACCATCTCCGTCCATGCAACGCGACGACGCCCTCCTGCGCGCATGGCGCGACACCGCCGAACGTCCTCCGGAACCGGAGGAAGAGCTCACGCGCGCTCCGCTGCGCTTCCGGACGCTCTGGATATCCGACCTGCATCTGGGCACGCCGGGCTGCCAGGCCAAGGCGCTGCTGGATTTTCTGCGGCACACCGAATGCGACACGCTGTTCCTGGTCGGCGACATCATCGACGGCTGGCAGCTCAAGCGTCACTGGTACTGGCCGCAGGCGCACAACGACGTGATCCAGAAGCTGCTGCGCAAGGCGCGCAAGGGCACGCGCGTGATCTTCATCCCGGGCAACCACGACGAATTCGCGCGCAAGTACCTGCAGCACAACTTCGGCGGGATCGACGTCGCGGAGGACTGGATCCACGAGACGGCCGACGGCCGGAAGCTCTGGATCATGCATGGCGACCTGTTCGACGGCGTGATCCAGTGTGCGAAGTGGCTGGCCTACGTGGGCGACTCGCTCTATGAATTCACGCTCAAGCTGAACCGGCACCTCAACTCGCTGCGCGCGCGCATGGGCCTGCCCTACTGGTCGCTGTCGCAATACCTGAAGCTGAAGGTGAAGCGCGCCGTGAGCTACGTCGGCGATTTCGAGAGCGCCGTTGCGCGCGAGGCGCGCAAGCGTGGCGTGCAGGGCGTGGTGTGCGGGCACATCCACCATGCGGAGATGCGCGACATCGACGGCATCCTCTATTGCAACGACGGCGACTGGGTCGAGAGCCTCACCGCGCTGGCCGAGCATGCCGATGGCTCGCTGGAAATCCTGAACTGGGCTGAGCACATGCCCGTCGGCGCGCGCGGCATGCATGGCGCACGCACCGCCACTGCGGCCTGACCTCGTCTGAAACCCTGCCGACGGCCGTCGGCTGGTGGTGCGATCAGCGGACCTCGATCGTCACGCGCCGATTGCGCGGCTCGTTGACGTTGTCGGCGGTCGGCACGGCGAGTTCACGCTTGCCACGGCCGATCGCCTCGGTGCGTTGCACCGGGAAGTTGCGGTCCACGAACAGCTGGCGGACCTGCTGAGCGCGCTGGCGTGACAGCGTGTCGTTCTGCGCGGTGCTGCCGGTGGTGTCCGTGTGGCCCGTCACGAGCAGCTCGCCGCCGCTGCGGGCCAGGGCCGCAGCGAGCGCCTCGGTCATGGTCTGCTGGGATTCGCGTGTCAGCACCGTGCCGCCGGTCTCGAAATACACGGTGAAGCGCAACGGTGCCGGCGGCGCCAGTTCGAACAGCGCGCCGTTCTCGGCACGGATCTTGTCGGGATCGGCGGCGTCCACGGTGGGAGCGCCGGTGGCACCCGACAGCGCGGTGGCGCGCTGGTAGGGCCGGGCGAGGGTTTCCTGTCCACCCTTGGCGCTGACCACCACGGCGGACGGTTTCCCGTCGGCCTGGGGCAACAGGATCACCCGGGTGCCCAACTTGGGCGTCGAACAGGCGGCCAGCAGGGCGGCCAGCAGGCCGGCGGCGAGCAGTCGGTAGAAGTTCATGGCTGGTCGTCCGCCTGCACGATGAAGTCGGTGCCGCGAACGCCGATGGTGGCGGTCTGGGTCTCGACGCGAACTGCCTCGGGATGCGCCTTGCCGATCAGTCCGGTCACCATGCGCAGCGAGCCGCGCAGCAACGTGACGAGCATGCCGCCTTCCTGGGTGGTGGTGTCGAAATGGAAGTCCTTCAGGTCCAGCCGCGAGGAGGGGCCGACGATCAGTGTGGTGCCGTCGCGCAGTACGACGCCTGCGCCGGAATCGACGCCGGTGACGAGCCGATCGATCGGTGCCATCACGTCGCCGGCGGCGGCCGGACGCAATGCGCCGTTGGCATCGAGCATCTGGACGTCGCCGCGCACCGACTTGACGATGCCGGCGACCGGGTCTGCGGACGGGGCCGTCTGCGCCAGCGCTGCGGTGGCAGACAACGCCAAACCGCACAGCAGGGGCAGGATTCGGGATTTCATGGAGCGCTCCGGGGAGATGGACGACGATCGCTGCAGGTTCGGGCGATGTCGGACGGGCGTTATCTTACTTGTGTCGAATCGTGATAATTACGGCGTCCATGTCAATTCGTGAGTTTCGGCTCTGCCCGTGAAGTTATCCACATCCTCTTCGGTTCGCCCCGGCGCCTGGAGCCCCAATGCGCTGCTTCGGCTGTCGATCGCGGTCGCGCTGCTGACCATCGTGCTCAAGGGCTGGGCCGGCTACATCACGCACTCGATGGGCTTGATCTCGGACGCGATGGAGTCGTTCGTGAATCTCGCCAGCGCGATGTTCGCCCTTGCCATGGTGACGATCGCCGTGCGGCCCGCCGATGAAGACCATCCGTACGGACACCACAAGGCCGAGTACTTTTCATCCGGCTTCGAAGGCATCCTGATCATCGGCGCGGCGTTGGCCATCTGCTGGGTCGCGGTCGGGCGGCTGCTCGCGCCGCAGCCGCTGGAGCAGCTCGGCTGGGGCCTTGCGCTGTCGGTGCTGAGTTCGGGCTTCAATGGCGCGCTGGCCTTCTTTCTCTTTCGCGCCGCGCGCCAGCATCGCTCGATCGCCCTGGAAGCCGATGCACGGCATCTCGTCACCGACGTCTGGACCTCGGCTGGCGTGGTCGTCGGCATCGCCGCCGTCCACGTCACGGGCTGGCTCTGGCTCGACCCGTTGCTGGCGATCGGCGTGGCGCTGAACATCGTGCGCGAAGGCGCCCACCTGGTCTGGCGCTCGTCCCAGGGGTTGATGGACGAGGCCATGGAGCCCGACGCGCGCGCGGCATTGCAAGGCACGCTCGACGGTTTCAGCGCGCGGCCGGGCGATGGCGCGCAGCTGCGCTTCGACGATCTCGTGACACGGCGCGCGGGTCAGCGGCGCTTTGCCGACCTGCACATGCACGCGCCCGGCGACTGGTCGCTGCAGCGCGCGGCGGCGCTGCGCGACGAGGTCGAGCTGGCGCTGATGGACGCGGTGCCGGGCCTGCGCGTCACGATCCAGCTGCTGCCCTTGAACATGGAGGCGCGGGCCGTGCAGGCCGGCGAAGACGCATGAAGGCCGTGATCCAGCGCGTGCGCGAGGCGCACGTCGACATCGAGGGCGTGACGGTCGGTGCGATCGGCCAGGGGCTGCTCGTGCTGCTGTGCGCCGAGCGTGGCGACACCGACGCGGTGGCCGACCGCGTGCTGGCCAAGCTGCTGAAGCTGCGCATCTTCTCGGACGAGGCCGGCAAGATGAACCGCAGCGTGCAGGACGTCGGCGGCGGCTTGTTGCTGGTCAGCCAGTTCACGCTGGCGGCCGACCTGAGCGGCGGCAACCGGCCGAGCTTCACGCAGGCCGCGGCGCCCGACGAGGGTCGCCGGCTCTACGACCACGTCGTCCGGCAGGCGCGCGCGGCGCATCCGGTGGTCGCGACCGGCGTGTTCGCGGCGGACATGCAGGTTCACCTGGTCAACGACGGGCCGATCACCATCCCGCTGCAGATGAACTGACGCGGCCTGCGCGTTTCAGTACGGGTTGCGGATGCCCAGGCCCGCGAGGATCTCGGTCTCGTAGGCTTCCATTTCCTCGGCGTCCTGCTCGCTGGTCTCGTGGTCCCAGCCCTGGGCGTGCAGCGCGCCGTGCACCAGCAGATGGGCGTAATGCGCGGCCAGCGTCTTGCGCTGCTCTTTCGCCTCGCGTGCGACCACCGGTGCGCACAGCACCAGGTCGGCCATCACCAGCGGGCTCTGCGCGTAGTCGAAGGTCAGCACGTTGGTCGCGTAGTCCTTGCCGCGGAATTCGCGGTTGAGCTGCTGGCCCTCTTCGGCGTCGACGATGCGCACCGTGATCTCGCCATCCAGCGCGAGCGCATGGCGGATCCAGCGCGACACGCTGTGGCGCGGCAGCGCCGCGCGGTGACGTTCGACGCCCTTGAAGCGCGCGAACTGCAGCGACAGGCTCAGTGCGGGCATGGCCATGTCACTCGTCCCCGGTGGAGCGGCCGTCGGCGCGCTTGCGCTGCCCGTCGTACGCATCGACGATGCGCGCGACCAGCGGATGGCGCACCACGTCCGCGCTCGTGAAGTGCGTGATCGCGATGCCCTTGACGCGGCGCAGCACGCGCTCGGCGTCGATCAGGCCGCTCAGCTGCTGCTTGGGCAGGTCGATCTGGCTCACGTCGCCGGTGACCACGGCCTTGGCGCCGAAGCCGATGCGGGTCAGGAACATCTTCATCTGCTCGGGCGTGGTGTTCTGCGCCTCGTCGAGGATCACGAAGGCGTTGTTGAGCGTGCGGCCGCGCATGAAGGCCAGCGGCGCGATCTCCAGCGCGTTGCGCTCGAAAGCCTTCATCACCTTGTCGTAGCCCATCAGGTCGTAGAGCGCGTCGTACAGCGGCCGCAGATACGGGTCGACCTTCTGCGTCAGGTCGCCGGGCAGGAAGCCCAGGCGCTCGCCGGCCTCGACCGCCGGCCGCGTCAGCACGATGCGCTGCACCGCGCTGCGCTCCAGCGCATCGACCGCACAGGCCACCGCGAGGTAGGTCTTGCCGGTGCCGGCCGGTCCGATGCCGAAGGTGATGTCGTGGCTGGCGATGTTTTCGAGGTACGTCGCCTGCGTCGGCGTGCGGGCGCGCAGGTCGGCGCGGCGCGTGGCCAGCATCGGGCCGACCTCGCCGCTCTCGGTCATGCCCGAGTCGCTCGCCAGCGTGAGCTGGACCACGGCCGGATCGATCGGCCGCTCCGCCAGTTCGTAGAGCGCCTGCAGCACTTCCATCGCTTGGTTGGCGATGGCCTTGGGGCCGTCGATCTTGAACTGCTCGTGGCGGTGGGCGATCTTCACGCCCAGCGTGTCTTCGATGCGCCGCAGGTTGGCGTCCATCGGGCCGCACAGGTGGCCGAGGCGCGCATTGTTCAGGGGCGTGAAGGTGTGGCGAACGATCAAAGGATAATTCCGGCTCTAGAAGGGACACGCATGATAGGCAAATTGACCGGCACGCTCGCCGAACGCAATCCACCGCAGGTGGTGGTCGACTGCAACGGCGTCGGCTACGAGGTCGACGTGCCGATGAGCACCTTCTACAACCTGCCGCACACCGGCGAGCGCGTGTCGCTGCTCACGCACTTCGTGGTGCGCGAGGACGCCCAGATTCTCTACGGCTTCGGCACCCATGCGGAACGTGCGGCCTTCCGGCAGCTCATCAAGATCTCCGGGGTCGGCCCGCGCATGGCGCTGGGCGTGCTGTCGGGGCTCAGCGTGGCGGAACTCGCGCAGATCATCACGCTGCAGGACGCGGGCCGGCTCGTGAAGATTCCGGGGATCGGCAAGAAGACGGCCGAGCGCCTGCTGCTCGAACTCAAGGGCAAGCTCGGCGCCGACATCGCGCTGCCGGCCCACGCCGCCACCGACGACCAGGGCGACATCCTGCAGGCGCTGGTCGCGCTGGGCTACAGCGACAAGGAAGCGGCCGCGGCGCTCAAGGTGCTGCCGAAGGACGTGAGCGTGAGCGAAGGCATCAAGCTGGCGCTGCGGGCGCTGGCCAAGTGAGTCGCCGGGGCGGGTGGCGCACCCGCCTGCGGCACATCGCCGCGACGGCGCGCGCCGTTCATCCGCGCGGCGAAGCGCCGCGCTGGGTGACGCTCTGGCAGCGGCTCGATCCGCGACAGGCGTCGCCCGAAGCGGATGCGCTGCTCGGGCGGTTCGCCTTGCTGTGCAGCGTGCCGATCATGCTGGCGCACGGCGCCGCCGGGCTGGTGTACGGCCACCTGGCCATGCTCACGCCGCTGGGTTTCATCGACATGCCGGGCGCTTGCGCATGGCTCACGGCAACCGGGAGTTTCGCGCTCGCCCTGGCTGCGGCCGACTGGCTCCTGGCCGGCGACCGTCCGGTGCCGCCGCAGCCGCGCAGCGTCATGACCTCGCACACCATCTGGCTGGCGCCGGGGCGGCCGTTGCGGCAGGTCGAACTGAAGACGGCGCTGCCGCCGGTGCCCGCACCGGCGTCGTGGCACCAGCGGCTGCGTGCGGCCTGCCTGATCGTCGCGGCGATCGCCTGCGCCTCGGCGCTGGCCGGGCGAGCGCTGATGGCGCTCGGGCTCGACGCCTTCGCCCGGCCCGTGATCGCCTTCGTGCCACATGCCGAATGGCCGTTGTGGCCGCTGCAGCCGGCGTGGCCCTGGCTGCTTCCGTTCGCGCGTGACGACTTCGTGCTCGGCCTGATCGGCATCGGCGCCGCGTTGTTCTTCTTCTGCCAGTTCCTGGCATGGCGCAAGGTGCGCCGCGCCTGGCTGCCGCTCGGCGTGATCGGTCCGCTGCTGGTCGCGCTGGCCCACCTCGGGTCGGCGGCATACGACTTCTCGGCGGCACGCGGGCTCGGTGGACTGCGCGACGCCGGCCTGCTCGCCGCGCTGGCGAGCGATCCGGGCCGGCACAACGTCTACACCTTCCTCAGCCTGTGGATCGCGATCGGTTGCGTCGGCGTCGCCCTGCCGTTGGGCTACCTGCTGGGCCGTTCCGAGTCACTGGACGATTGAGTGGGCGTCGCGCCGGCGATGCCGTCGGGACGCCTCAGGGCACCCAGCCGTAACGCAGCGCGTGGAAGAACACCGGCGCCGCGAAGATCACCGAATCCAGCCGGTCGAGCATGCCGCCGTGGCCTTCGATCATCGTGCCCCAGTCCTTCACGCCGCGGTCGCGCTTGATGGCCGACATCACGAGGCCGCCGAAGAAGCCCATCACGCAGATCACGAACGCCATCAGCGCCGCCTGCCAGGGCGTGAAAGGCGTGATCCAGTAGAGCGCCGCGCCCATCGCGGTGGCGCTCGCCACACCGCCGATCAGGCCTTCCCAGGTCTTGGACGGCGAGAGTTCGGGCGCGACCTTGCGCTTGCCCAGCAGCTTGCCCCAGACGTACTGCAGCACGTCGCTGCCTTGCACCACGATCACGAGGAAGGCGATCAGCAGCAGGTTGCGGCCTTCGAAGCCGGGGATCGGCAACGTGATCAGCGCGGGCACGTGGCTGATGCAGAACACGCAGATCATCAAACCCCACTGGACCTTGGACGTGCGTTCCAGAAAGCGCTGCGTGTCGCCGCCGACGGCCGCCAGGATCGGCAGCACCAGGAAGGCGTAGACCGGGATGAAGATCGAGTAGAGGCCGTACCACTCGATCCAGATCAGGAAGTACTGCGCCGGCAGCGCGATGAAGAAGGCGACCGCGATGGCCGCATGATCGCCGCGCCGGGTGTAGGCCAGGGTGATGAACTCGCGCAGCGCATAGAACGAGATCAGGTAGAACAGGACGATCACGCCGCCCTTGCCGAAGGCGAAGGCCAGGCCGATGACCGCGACCATCACCCACCACGCGTTGACGCGCGAGTTCAGGTTGTCGATGACCGCATTCGGCTGGCCGTGCGCCACGCGCCACTTGAGCATGGCGCCGATCGCCGAGGCCAGGATCAGCACGGCCGCGACACCGCCGAAGAGCTTGAAGGTCGTTGGATTCATCGGCGTTTCAGGTGGCGGTCTTGTCGTGGTCGGGGCGCAGGTCGAGCATCGCGGCGCGCGCCCGGTCCATGAAGGCGCGTTTGTCTTCGCCGTCGCCCAGCACGAGCGGCGTGCCGTAGCGCACCGAGCAGGCCAGCGGGATCGGCACCAGCGTGCCCTTGGGCAGCACGCGCTTGAGGTTCTCGATCCAGACCGGCACCAGCCGCACCTGCGGGCAGGCACGCGCCAGGTGGTAGAGCCCGCTCTTGAGCGGCAGCATCACCTCGTCGCCGGTGTTGCGCGTGCCTTCGGGAAACATGATCAGCGAGTCGCCGGCATGCAGCGCTTCGGTCATCTGCTCGACCGGGTTGGCGGGCGCCGCGCTGGCCCCGGCCGCGCCGCCGGTGACAGCGCCTACGCCGTTGCCGACGCCGCTGCCGTCGCGCCGGATCATCAGTGCGCGGAACACGTCTTCGCCGATGAAGCGGCGCAGCGCAGAGGCCTCCCAGTAGTCCTGACCCGCGACCGGCCGTGTGAGGCTGCGCAGGTCGGGCGGCAGCGTGGCCCACAGCAGGACGAAGTCGCCGTGGCTCGTGTGGTTGGCGAAGTAGAGCGTCTGTTCGGCCTTGGGCTCGGTGCCGGACCAGATCGCGCGCACGCCGGTCAGCAGGCTCGCCGCGCCGACGATCAGCTTGGCGGCGACCACGGCCGCCGCTCGCCGCGCATGGGTCCGGAAGCCGTGTATGTCGGTCGTCATTGCAGGTCCTGCGTGAGCAGCGCCAGCAGGAACATCGCCGTCTGGCAGGCGACCGCGATGCCGTGGCGCTGCACGATCTGGCGCGTGCCCAATACGCGGTCGTCCAGCGAACGCGGCGTTTCGGGCGCGAGCCGCAGGCCGAGTCGCTGCAACGCGCCGTCGAGCGCCGGCAGCGAGGCGATGCGGCCATCGGCCAGCGCATCGAACAGGCCGATGTCCAGTCGCAGGCGCAGCGCGAGATAGCGTTCCAGCACACCGATGATCACGACCGCGCCGAAGCCCATGCACGACGTGGTCGACAGCGAGCGGCCGGTGAGCGCCAGCACGCCGAAGGCGATGCCGCTCAGCACCAGTCCCCAGACGGCAACCACGCCGGTGGCGCGCAGCAGGCTGGCGGTGGCCGCGCAGAGCGCGCGTTCGGGGTCGGTCATGACGGGTCTTTCCGGGTGGCGTGGTCGAGGGCGGCGCGCCAGGCCGGCCGCAACACGATCTGCGGCCGGGCCTCGCGCACCCGCGTTTCCGCCCGAGTGTGGCTCAAGGCGCCGTGCAGCCGAAGCCAGCCGAGCACCGCCGCCGCGCTGCGCGAGAAGCCGAGCGCGCAGCAGATCCACACAGGTCGCGTGGCGTCGCCAAGGCGCTGCCGTTCGATGGCCGCGATGGCGCGCCGCAACTGTGTGGGCGGCGGCACGACCAGGTCGAGCATCGGCACGCAGCGCGCGTCGGGCACGCGCGGCAGCTGCAGCTCGGCGCAGAGGCCGACCAGCCGCGGTTCGCCCGCGGCGCGCCATTCGGCCGGCGTCGGGATGCGGCCCAGCCGCACGCCGGGCACCACCTCGACCGAGGCCGGCAGCCGGCGTGTCCAGAGCCAGGCATTGAGCGCCGCCCCGGCCCGGTAGGGGCCGAGCAGCCAGCGCGCGGCCCAGCGCATCTGGCCGTGCCGGTCCATCTGGAAGCCGCGCGCGCCGAAGCCGATGTAGTTCAGCGCGACCAGCGCCAGCGACGCAGCCGGCCATCCGAGCCACAGCGCACCGCCGCCCAGCGACAGCGCCACGGCCAGGCAGCCGAGCGCGCCTGCCGCGTACAGCGCACCGAGCTTCCAGCGCTGCGGATCGCGGGTTGTCCGCCAGGCGCATGGCATCGACACGCCGCGTTCCACCGGCCAGAGCCAGACGCAGAACACGCCCAGCAGCGCACCGGTCGGGATGTCGATGAAGTGGTGCTGCCAGGTCGTGAGCACCGACGCGCAGATCGCGAAGGCCCAGACGTGCAGCACCGCACGCGCCCAGCGCGCATGGATGAAGCGGCGGTACCAGTCCCACAGGATCACTGCCAGCGCGATGTGCAGCGACGGTGCCTGGTTGAAGGACTGGTCGAAACTGCGCAGCGCGTCGAACAGGAACGCCGGCGGGCCGCTGACCGGCGGCACGCCGAAGCTGAAGCGCAGCGGCCACAGCAGGAAGCAGCTGACGGCGATCACCGTGGCCGTGACGAGCCGGGCCGCATGGCGATCGAGCGTGTGGCGGTCGCGCGCCAGGAACAGCGACAGCGCATAGAAAGCGTTGATGGTCCAGTACGGAAAGATCGTCCAGGGCCAGAAAGGCACTGCGCGCTCCCACGCGAAGGCCATGGTCGGCACCTCCGCGCGCGAGGCGGCAAACCAGTTGGCGAAGCCGTAGGTCGCATAGAACAGCGGCCCGAGCAGCAGCAGCCATGCGGCGGCGCGTCGCCAGGGGCGTTCGGCGAACCAGCGCGTCGCCGCCGAACTCACGGACCGGTTCTCACGGCCAGCGACACGGTGAAGATGCCCCACTCGTCCACGCGCTGGGCGATCTTGCGGAAGCCCGCGGCCTCGACCAGCTGGTCCATCTCGGCCTGCGTGCGGCGACGCATCACCCAGGCCTCGCCCTGTCGGTGGCTGGTGAGTGCGCGCGCGATCATCTCGAGCTGCGGATGCCAGGGCTGGCCGGTGTAGACCAGGTAGCCGCCGTCTTCCACCGCGTCGCCGACACCGGCCAGCGAGCGGCTCACCATGTCGTTGTCGGGGAACAGCTCGTACAGGCCGGACACGACCGCCAGCGTCGGCCGCGGCGTGATCGCGCCGAGGCTGCGCCGGTCGAAGGCGTCGGCCTGCACGAAGCGGGCGATGTCCTGCAGCTCGCGCTCGGCGATCAGCTTCTGGCCGTCGCGCACGTTGATCTCGCTGTAGTCGCGCAGCAGGATCGAGGCGGTGCGCACCGGGCTCGCCGCTACCGCGTCGAGCACGTAGCGGCCGTGGCCGGCCGCGATGTCGAGCACGCGCACTTCGCGGTGCTTGCGCACCAGGCGTTCCATCGCATCGCGCAGCAGCTCTTCCACATGGACCTTGCGTTGGCGGATACCGCGCCAGCCGATGGAATCGAGATAGGTCCTGTCGATCGAGCGGCCGAGCTTGCCGTTGCCGGCCGGCTGGTTGCGGTAGACGTAGTCGAGCGTGCTGCCGGAATCGAAGCCGGTGTCGTGGCCCAGCTTGACGCCTTGCGACAGCCGGCCGCCGAAGCGCAGGCTGGCGCGCGTGAGTGCCCAGTAGGCGCCGCGCGGCGACCAGGGCGACAGCGGCGTCGCGAGTGCGCGCGACTCCTCCGCGGTCTCGCCGGCAAGGTGCGCCTGGCGCAGGTCGACGGGCGCCGGCGGCGCATCGAACAGCTGCAGCACGAAGGCGCGGATCGCCTGTACGGCGGGCGCGCGGTCCTTCTCGCCGAGCGTGTCGTGGAAGAAGCCGGGCAGCTCGAGCTTGGTCTTGACCGCGCTGCCGAGCCGCTCGAAGAAGCGCCGCTGCGGCTTCTGGTGCACGACCCAGTCGGCGCCCGAGATCAGCAGTTGCACCGGCAGCGTGATCGCGTTGGCATCGGCCACCACGCGGTCGGCCGCCTCGTACAGGCCGAGCAGGATGTTCACTGCGATCGGCCGCGAGATCAGCGGGTCGCGTTCGTAGCTCGCGATGCGTCCGGGGTCGTGCGTGAGGAACTTCGGCTTGACGTAGCTGTTGACGTAGAACAGCCCGCGCAGCTTGTGCATGAGCCCGAGCCCGGTGCGCGCGAAGGGCACGTACAGCTTCACCTTGAAGGCCGGTGACGCGAGCGTCAGGCCGCGCACCTGGGGTGCGTAGTCGTGCGCCCAGGTTGCGACCAGCACCGCGCCCACGCTCTGCGCGACGACGTGGATGTCGGACTGCGGCACGCCATGTGCGCTGCCGATGTGTTCGATGAAGGTCTGCACGTCGCGCACCGAGGTCGCGAAGCTCGGGCTGTGGCCGCGCGGGCCGGGCGACAGGCCGTGGCCGCGGGCGTCCCAGGCGAAGAAGTCGAAGTCGGGCAGGTCGAGCTCGTCGACCAGGTGCGCCATGCGCGCACCGTGCTCGTGGCCGCGGTGGAACAGCACGATCGCACCGCGACGGGACGCGCCGGTGGCCGGCCAGTGCCGATAGAACAGGGAGACGCCGTCGTGCGTCTGGAAGTGATGGTCGTGGGAAGTGCGTGAAGCCATGGGCTCCTGTCTGGGAAAGGTGGAGGGCTCAGTCACCGGCTTCGGCCAGCGCCCGGCGGATGCGGTTGACGACGGTCCAGCCGGCCAGCAGCGCGAGCAGCGGCATCAGCCAGGCGGACCAGGGAGGAAGCGGGCCGCCCAGGGCGATATAGAGCCCGAGCGCGCCGAAGACGAAGGCGCGGTCGCTCTTGCCGAGCGGCCCGTCGTAGCGACGCGAGGCGCCGACCGTCGGGCCGAGTGCACCGGCGAATTCGCCGAGTCCGGCGAGCACGATCACCGTGCCGATCCAGAACGGGCTGAAGGGCGCGACCAGCACGAAGGGCAGATAGAGCGCCGCGTCGGACAGCACGTCGGTCAGCTCGTTGAGGAAGGCGCCGAGCCGGCTCTGCTGCCCATGCTCGCGCGCCAGCATGCCGTCGATGGCGTTGAAGGCCATGCGCAGGAACATCCAGAGCGGTATCAGCGCGAAGGCGGCGCGCGGTGGTGTGGCGAAGAACAGCCACAGGCCCAGTGCCACGGAGATGGCGCAGGCCGCCAGGGTCACCTGGTTGGCCGTCAGGCCCGCGCCGTGCAGCCCGCGCACCAGGGGCCGGAGCAGCGCCTGGAAGCGTGGCTTCAGTGCATAGATCGACAACCGCGTCCCCCTGTTGTTTCTTGTAGGGGGCGGATTCTGCCGCAGCATTTCGCCTGCGCTTGTCGGCGGGCGCCCTATTGCGTGACCCGATGTGACAGCCTTTGGCGGCGACTAAACTCGTTCGACAACGCACCGACCATGACCATCCAGACCGACGACTTTGCCCCGACGCCGCCGCGCGTCGTGTCCGCCGCACCCGCCTCGCCCAACGAGGAGGCGATCGAGCGTGCCTTGCGTCCGCGGTTGCTCGATGAGTACGTCGGCCAGGCCAAGGTGCGCGAACAGCTCGAGATCTTCATCGGCGCGGCCCGCAAGCGCGGCGAGGCGCTCGACCACGTGCTGCTGTTCGGACCGCCCGGCCTGGGCAAGACCACGCTGTCGCACATCATCGCGGCCGAGCTTGGCGTGAACCTGCGCCAGACCAGCGGGCCGGTGCTCGAGAAGCCGAAGGACCTGGCAGCGCTGCTGACCAATCTGGAGCGCAACGACGTGCTCTTCATCGACGAGATCCACCGTCTGAGCCCGGTCGTCGAGGAAATCCTCTATCCCGCGCTGGAGGACTACCAGATCGACATCATGATCGGCGAGGGGCCGGCCGCGCGCAGCATCAAGCTCGACCTGCAGCCCTTCACGCTGGTCGGCGCCACCACGCGGGCCGGCATGCTGACCAACCCGTTGCGCGACCGCTTCGGCATCGTGTCTCGGCTGGAGTTCTATACGGCCGAGGAGCTGGGGCGCATCGTCACGCGCAGCGCCGGGCTGCTCAAGGTGCCGATGGACGCGGCCGGCGGCTTCGAGATCGCGCGGCGCTCGCGCGGCACGCCACGCATCGCCAACCGGCTGCTGCGCCGCGTGCGCGACTATGCCGAGGTCAAGGGCCAGGGCCGCATCACCGAAGACATCGCGCACAAGGCGCTCGCCATGCTCGACGTCGACCCGCAGGGCTTCGATCTGATGGACCGCAAGCTGCTCGAGGCCGTGATCCATCGCTTCGACGGCGGTCCGGTCGGGCTCGACAACATCGCGGCCAGCATCGGCGAGGAGTCGGGAACGATCGAGGACGTGATCGAGCCCTACCTGATCCAGCAGGGGTATCTGCAGCGCACGCCGCGCGGACGGATCGCCACGCTGGCCGCCTACCGGCACCTGGGCGTGGCACCGCCGCAGCGCGACGGGGACATCTTCGGCGCCTGAAGCGCTTGTCGCCCGGGCCGGTCGCGCGCGTCAGCTCCCCGGCAGCGCGGCCTTGCTGACCGCGCGCCCGACGCGCTGGAAAATGCCGCCGGCTTCCTTGTTCTCGTCGAGATCGGCTGCGCAGGTGGTCACGACCACCGCATGCCGGCCGCCGTCCTGCGGGTTGATCACACCCATGTGGCAGGCGCGCCTGTACTGCGTGCCGGTCTTGTGGATGAACTTGACGTTGCGCGGCAGGCCGCCCTGCAGCCGGTAGTCGCCGAGGCTGTCGAAGCTCATGTCGGTGAACAGCACGCGTGTACTTTGCGGCGACAGCAGCTTGCCGCGCACCAGCTGTTCGAGCATGTTTCCGTAGGCTTCCAGCGTGGCCGAATTGACCTCGGTCCGGTAGTAGCGGTCATAGGCCTCGTCGATGGTCTTCGCCTGCAACTGGTCCTTCGGCAGGTTCAGCGTGCGGCGCACGTTCTCGACGCGCTGCGGCCCGAGCGGTGCCGCCGCGATCTGCACCAGTTGCAGGTTGGTGAGCTTGTGTGCGTCCGGATGCATCTGCTCGTACACCTCGTAGCGAACCTCCGCCATCGTGGTGAACTTGTGCACGCCCGGGCCCATCGTGTCCGAGGCCGTGCGGTTCAGGTTGTCCAGGCCGACGGTGCGGATCAGCAGGTTGGTCGCGGTGTTGTCGCTCTCGCGCAGCATGCGCTTGAGCAGCGAATCGATCGGGTACGACGTGCCAGTCTGCTGCCAGGCCAGCGCGCCCGATCCGTCGACCTTGTCGCCTTCCTGCAGCACCAGCTTGTCGCCGAGCTTGAGCTTGCCGGCGTCGACCTGCTTCAGCACCGTGATCGCGACCGGCACCTTCACCGTCGACGACAGGTACCAGAGCTTGTCGGCGTTGTAGTTGAAGCTCGCACCGTCGGCCAGCCGCTTCACGTAGACACCGAGGCTGCCGGGCGATTCGCGGTCGATGCGCTCGATCTCCTGGCGCAGCGTGTCGTCCCAGCCGGCCGCATGGGCGAACTCAACGGTCGGCAGCAGCGCGCACAGGCACAGGGCCTGGAGCAGCATCGCAATGGGGCGCATGGGTGACTCCTTCGGTGAGCAGGCCGGATCGGCAGATGGCGGCACCGACCTGCCGCAAGGCGAGGTCGGCGCGGGTGACGGAAATCTCGTCGCGCGTGCAGGCGACCACGATCACGCGCTGCGTGTGGCCCGGGCGGGTATTGCTCACGATGCCCGAGTCGCAGGTGCGGCGCAGCTGGGTGCCGGTCTTGTGCGCGAAGTTCACCTGCGCCGGCAGTCCGGCCTTGAGGCGGTTCGGCCCGGTCGCGATGCGTTCCATCAGGCCCAGCAGATAGCGCGTCGATGCCGGCCCGATCGCCTGGCCGTTCGCGAGCTTCTCGAGCAGGTCGGCATAGGCATCGAGCCGGCCCGAGTTCAAGCCGCTCGCGTAATACGCCGAAAAGGCGGCGCCGACCGAGCGCACCCGGAACTGCGACACCGGCACGTCGAGGATGCGGCCGAGCAGCTCGGCGCGCTCGGCGTCGGTGCGCTGCTGCTTCAGCAGCAGCAGGTCGCGGCCCTCCAGGTGCCGCGCGGCCGGCGTCATGTAGCCGTAGGCCAGGCGGCGCACGTCGGCCAGGCTCGTGATGCGGTTGAAGCCATCGGGCACCAGCGACTCGACCAGCGCGTTCACCTCGCCGATGCCGACCAGGTCGATCAGCATGTCGCTCGCCGTGTTGTCGCTGTGGATGATCATCTGCTCCATCAGGAAACGGATGCTGAGCTGCGTGCCGACCGGCCGGCTGTTGGTGAGGCCGGCGCCATCGACGTAGTCGCCGGCGCGCAGGGTGAGCTGCGTGTCGAGCGTGAACTGGCCTTGTTCGATGCGGCGCAGCACGGCGATGGCGACCGGCACCTTCACGGTCGAGGCGAGGTACCAGGTCTCGCGCGCGCGGTAGGACGCCGACGCGCCGCTGTCGAGGTCGCGCACATACACGCCGATGCCGGCCGGGTTGGCGGCCTCGACCTTGGCGAGTTCAGCCTGCAGGCGAGGAGCCCAGCTGTCGGTCTGGGTTTGTGCCTGAGCCAAGGGACCCCAAGCCAGGGTCGCCGTGAACGTGAAGGCGATCGAGGCTTTCGCGACAAGCGCGTGGAGCGGACGGCAGGGGAGCTGAAGCGATAGGCGCAATGCGAGGACCATTCGTCGAGTGGGAAGGGTGCGCAGCGGGTGGCGATGGTCGGGGGTCTCGCCGACCGTTGACCCGGGTTCGTGGGCTTCGCCCTGCCTGCACTTGTCTCAAAGCTTGCAATGCAGCGGCGGACGCCGCGGTCGGACAGCGCCTGATTCGACGGTCGGTGTGGTGTTTTGAACGCCATCACTTCCTCCAGGGCTGCGTGCTGCGTGGTCCGCAGCAGGGCGATGTCTTCCAGTGTCTGCTTGCGAGGTGCCGGGAGCGTGCCGCAACTGGAGAGATCCGAACGTTGTTCCAGACAAAACAAAAGGGGTTACGTTCGCACGTAACCCCTTCAATTGACTGGTGGCTCTTCACGGAGGAAAGGCCAAATTCCAGAAAGTCCTTGAATATCAAGTACTTGCGAACCCGTGACGGTCAGAAGTGGTACGGGATTCGTGACACCAACCGTATCACGTTCGCCGCCAATCGGCTAGGCCAGAGCGGCAAGTTCTGCCAGTAGGTAGGCATTCAACATGGGGCCTATCTCCTCAGGAAATTCGTCGCGAACGGCGGCTACCAAAACGCCCTCCAGCATGTACCGGCATCGCGTCTCTGCCTCGTTCTCCGGGAAACGTGGGCAGAGCTTCCACAGGGCGATAACGGCCGTGATCTGCGATTGCGAATAAGCCTTGCCGCTTGCCCGGCTTTGGGCGGTATCTGCGCCTTGGCTTTCAGCGTAAGTGCTGGCGATGACATTAAAGCCCTTCATTGTCAGCAGTTCATCCAAGCTCTTCCATTGATGCAGGTGTGAGGGCAGCATGGAGAGCCACAGACGCATCGCTTTTTCCTTGAAGAAGATGCGCTGCTCCAAGTTCTCGCCGAGGCGCTGGAGTTCCTCGTCAACCACCGCCATGCAGACATCGGCATTCCCTTCCAGAACGGCCCATAACGGAATCTCGTGAGGGCCTACCTCGTAGAAGGCAGTGGTGCCGGGGTACTCCTTCTCGAGCAGCTTGAGCGTAACGGCGCCGGGCTTGCGCCGCTGCTCGGCATACAGACGGAAGTCAATGGTGCTGAGGTCCACCAGATGCGGGGCCTCCCGCATCTCATCGGCGCTCAAGCCGCTTTGCGCTTGCAGATTATTGAACCAGTAGGCCACTCGCATGGCGCTCAGCGCATCCAGTTTGATGCCCGCTGTAGCTCTGGTGCTCGAAGATTTCATTTTTGTCAAGTCGTCCCGCCGAACGGTCGTTTCTGAGGTTTTTCGCTTGTTCTTGAGACATTCGGTTCGTCATCAACAACGAAAGGAACCAAATGACAAACAAGAAAATTATCGACTCACTTCTCCCTGCAACCGTACCTCTGGCGCGGACGAAATCGGAAGATTCCGTTCAGCTCCTGTATGCCGAACAGTGCGCCAAAGACCGCCGTCTCGCGGGCAATGACGGCTTGCTGTACTGCTGGCAAGATGACCACTGGGAAGCCTTGAGCGACCTGAAAGCGCAAGGCACCGCCTTCAACTGGTTGTCCAAGTTTGACCGTAACCGTGCCACTGCGGCCATCGCACAGTCTTGTGTGGAGGCGGCCAAGCTGCTGGTGAGGCAACTGCCAGCATCTCCGAAGCAGAAGGTGACCATCATTCCGTTGCGTGACTGCTGGCTCTTCGTGGATCCGAAGGGGGCCATCACTGCCATTGAGCCGGACATCGGTGTCGGCATCTGCCATCGTATTTCCTGCGACAAGAGCATTCCACCCGGCCCTTACACCCCAGAACCGCTGAAGCCTGATTCGCTGTTCGCGCAGTTCCTGGCCTCCTCATTGCCCAACCAGCAAGTTCAGGACTTCGTGCAGGAGTACATCGGCTACACCCTGACCGGCACCACCAAGTTGCAGGTCGGAACTTTGTGGGTGGGAGCAGGTAGCAACGGCAAATCGCTCCTGCTGAATGTCGTTCGTGCATTGCATGAAAAATCCGTCGCCGTGCGCCTGGACAAGCTCGCCGGATTCGACCTTGCCGGTCTGGTGGGTGCTTCGCTGGCATTCTGCGACGAGACACCTAAATCCAAGATCAACCAGCAGGCCCTGAAGTCGCTGATCAGTGGCGGCGCTGTGCAGGTGGAGCCGAAGTACGGCAAGCCATTCAACTACCGCTCCACGGCGAAGTTCATCATTTGCAGCAACCATCTTCCCAGTGCGACAGACCATTCCGATGGCTGGTGGCGCCGTCTGCATATCGTGGAGTGGAACCAGCAGATCAAGGGGGCGAAGGTTATCTACGACCTGGATCAGAAGATCATTGAGACGGAACTGGACGCGGTGTTGGACTGGGCTTTGCTTGGACTGCAACGACTGCTTGCCCGTGGCACTTTCGCGGTACCCCAGGTCATGGAGCAAGCCAAGCAGGATGCGATGCAAACATCCAATACGGTGTCGTCCTGGACCCAGGATGTCGGTGTGGCCCTGTCCATCTTGCCCAGCCAGATGATGACCAAGGCGGACCTCTATGACCGTTACCGCAATCACTGTCAGCAGCACGGCTTGATGCCCGTGGGAAATGCCGAGTTCTTCAAGCGGATCAAGGTCATTTTCCCGATGGTTCATGAAGACCGTGTCGTGCTGACCGTCAACGGGAAGAAAGAACGCGTGCGCCGTCTCGGACTGATGCTGGGCCACTTTGATGTAAGCGGCACGACGACGACTGCTGACCCGCATGCTGCACTGAATTCCATGCTCACGGCGAACATCCCAACGACTGATCCGAATGCCGACCTGAACGCGATGCTCATGGCGAACATCCCAACGGAAGACGAGGGCTTCGACCCGTTCAAGAACAGGTAAGACATGTCCAAGCTGTCCAGGCTGGCCAGGCATTTCGATGACTTGGCCAGCCAGACAGTGACGACAACTCTCTCATCCCGCTCAGCAGCTTCCACGCGACGAAACACAGAAATTGCCTGACCAGCCTGGACCGGGTGGACACACCAACCCAACTTCTAAGGAAACCAAAATGACACTGAACGAATTCACCCAGGCATTCAATGCCGCCTTCACGCTGCGCCAGACCAGCGGAGGTTATGTCTGCAGCCATGACGATGACGGCTTCGCCTTCTCAGTCACCATCCGCGAGGAAGAGCTGAGCTTCGGCGAGGCAATGGGCTACGGTCGCGAGAAGGAACGACCTGTCATCGACCCGGTCGATGCCATCTATGAAGCCTGCTACTGCGATGGTGACTCGCTGGAGGAAATCTCCATCTACGGCGGCAGCTTCAAAGGTGCGACCGATGCGGAGCAGCTCCGCCATCTTCTGGACATCGCGTTCGCACGAGATCAAGAACAGGTGGAGGACTGGTCATGAGCACGATCATCTGGGCTGAGACCGATTGGCACTGCTGGCGGATGGCGGTGATGGGCTATCCGGCGAGCGAAGCCGATGACTACGAGCCGAGGTCGGCCTTTGATTACCAGCCGAACTTTCGGACCCACACCATGCACAGTGTGCTGACCGATGCCAGTGTGACGAAGTTGAAAGAGGCCGTTCGGCGGGGTGAGAAGCTCAGGAGGTGGCGGCTTCAGCACTTCAGCGACGATCATGCGACGGAGCTTGAAGACCTCCTTAAGGCTGGGGCACTGGAGGAGCCCGATCCCTCATCGGTGGGCCTTGCGATGATCGCTCATCGGCAGTGGATGGAAATGCAAAACCCCCGTGTGGCGAAGGTGCTGGTGCTGTACATGCTTCGATTGCAAATGACCGCCGACGACATCGTGGACGAACTCATGCAGGAGAACAGCATGTTGGGCGAAGATCGCAACGAGCGATTCGCTGCCTTCGTCGCACGCTGCGGCACGGAATTGCGACATCAGAGCTTGTTGGACCGGCTCAAGCCGAAAACTGGCGCCGACGCGAAGAAGGTCAAAATCTGACGTAAGCCGCCGATACCGTTTCCGGCCAGTTCGGCCGGTCAGCTCAGTTCTCGTAGCAATGTAGCCTGGCGCAAGCGAAGGCCTTGGACGCGGGTGAGAAATCGCTGCTCGATTTGGCCGTTCGCCACGACCTTTCCGATCAAGCTTTCGATCGCCTTCAAGCGCGCTTCGGGCTCTTGACTTCCCAATGCATTGATAGACACCCAAAGCTCGTGCTCCCGGCTGCGTTGCACTGCGAGGCGGCCTTGGGAGATCAGAACGCCGGTGACTACTTTATCTTCGGCGGCGCCGTAACTCTGGTCCTTGTGGTACTGGAAGCCATGCCGGTGGACGATCTGCTTTGCTGCCCACAAAAACGAGGGGGTAGCGTTTGTGCCAGACCAAGTCAAATCGTCGACATAGCAACTATCTCGATTTCCATACTTTTCGGCGAGCTCATGAAGTTCGTCGAGCATCGGTTTAGCGGAAAAAAATGCGAGTAATTGGCTGATACAGCTACCTGTCGGCAGATGCTTGTCCACGGTGCACAGCTTGGTTAAGAGCGCTGACACATCGCTGCTACAGCGAAGGGCATCGTGAAAGAAGCGATACACCCTCGAAGATGCTACCGACGGGTAGAATTTCTTGAGGTCAAGCTTGACCATTGGTGCAACGCCGACATGGACTTGCGCGTTCGTGATGTACGAGCGCTTTTTCCGTCCAGAGTGCAAGTACTCCGGCTTCTCGACTCGTTCGAGAAAAGTGAACAGTCGTCTATGAACTCGCTCAAGCGCGCGCTTCGGCACCTCGACGCGTCTCTTCTTATCGCCCTGCGTGATGTCGAAGCAGAGGTAGTTGGTTGTCCTGTTCGCGAGAGTTTGAAGGACGCCGGCGTCAAAGCCAACCAGCTTAGCCAGCTCTTTTCTGCTCGCCATCTTGAACAGGGGGGACTGATTCAATGGGTAGCTCTTCATAGCGGCAATGCCAGTTCCTGATTACGCCTCGTCCTTAGCCGCAACCCAAGACAGCATCTTTGCAACTTTTCCAGCGACTGCAACGCGCGCGCGCTCAGCTTTACTGCCATCGACCTGCTCTGCAAAGAACATGAGAGATGACATGGGAATATTGAAGACCTCGGAGTATCGTTCGAGGAGTTCCAAGGTCACCTTCTTCTTCTCACCCTTTTCGATCTCACTGAGATAGGACTTGGAAATCTTTAGCTTGCCAGCCAAGTCCGTCTGAGACATGTCGTGGAAAACTCGCACCAAGCGAAGAGCGTCGTTCTGCACAGACATCTCCTTGCAAAAAATAAAAAGTCCAGAGGTCATCTTTCAGCTTGTGCCAAAGGCTCCAGAGGAACAGCGCAAGTCGACCGACTCGAATCGCTCCTTTGAGAAACCGGGGTCGAAAAAACAACCAACCCCACACATTCTTCTTCGATGCCTGCCGGCGGCTTGGACGCTTTCGCTTTTTTTCAGTCATGTTCTGACTCCTTCTTCAACACGGCCTCACGGAATGTGAAACCCTCGTCTGTCCTGAAGAAAGTGGGAGAACGCCGGCAGTTTTACCTCTGGGCCATTAAAACGGTTCCAGCTCGTCTGGAACCGTCTGCGCTACACAGACACACATCACCACGTACCAAGTCAACACGATCACGCGAGCGGCATTGCTGTCGTCGGCATCTCGGGAACTGGTGCACTAGGAAACACGTGCTGGGCAGAAGTCAGGAATCTTGCGATTCCCACGAGCGACGTTGCCGCCGCTCCGTTTTTGACAAAGCACCCTATAGCCCAAGCAAGGCCGAGTATACAGATGGTTTCGCCATGAGCAAGAAAAGTTCGCTGACAGCGAACAATCTAGGGGCGCTTAAAGTCAAAACACAGGTGACGTTGGGGGTGGGCGGGCTTGCTGTTCCCTTTCACCGTAGCACGTCGTTCTCGCTGTCAAGGTCGGCGGCTGCTGCGCATCCTTGCGTCGTACCGCCGTCTGCGAACCCTGACAACTGCGCTGCGGCGTGCTGCTTCCGGTCTCGGGCAATTCCGCCTGATTCACGGAGCCGACCATGGCACACGATCTCTTCGCTTCGCTTGACTCATTCACCACGTCCTACGCTGACACTTCGGCACTGCTGGTGCGCGATGTCGCGGGCAGCTACCGTCCAGCAGGCGACGATGAAATCCTGAAGGCCGCTCAATGCCTGCTGGCAAGCCGAGTGCGTGGCACCGATACGCTGTCGTCGCCGCAGATGGTCAAGGACTTCCTCAAACTGCGCCTGGCCGGTTTGGAGCACGAGGTGTTCGCAGTCCTGCATCTGGACTCGCAGCATCGGGTCGTGGAATACGCGGAGATGTTCCGGGGCACGGTCAGCCAAACTTCGGTCTATCCGCGCGAGGTGGTCAAGGACGCGCTGAAGCTCAACAGCTCGGCGGTCATCTTCGTGCACAACCATCCTTCGGGCAGTGCGGAGCCGTCGCGGGCGGACGAGATGCTGACTCAAACGCTGAAATCGGCGCTGTCGCTGGTGGATGTCCGGGTGATTGACCACATCATCGTGGCGGGGTGTTCAACGTTGTCCATGGCGGAGCTTGGCTTGCTGTGAGCAGGTGGGCTTTCGGGCTCTTGTGCAGCGTCAGAAACCGCTCAACAGGACGAACGGTTGCCGTTTCGCGCTGCGTCTGGGCGCTCAAAAACCGTGGCAATTTTGCGGCGCGCGATCATCGCTTCTCATGAGGCAAGCGGATCGCTCTAGAAAGAATTGTGCGCGCATTCTCGTGCCCTTGTGGCACCTCTTCTCTCGGAACTGTAAACGGTCCTATTTTGGCCTCCAAGAAGTCGTACCACTTCCGCCCGAGGTCATCGACAAACTCCACAAGAGAATCATTGGCGCGCCCGCTGTATGAAGGCATCCACAGAAGCCGTGGGACGTCACTAGCATCTACCTCCACATAACGATTGACCGTCATGTACAAGAAGCAGTCGATCGAAGAATAGGAGTTGGCTAGAAGATCACAGGCAAGTGCACGAACAAAATGGGGCTCAAGCTCTGTGAACCCGTCGTTCACGAATACAAGCATCCCCGTGGGTTCACGAATCCCGAAATGGATTTTCGTCTCTCGAATTTGCCGGTTGGCCTTCTTCAGTACGCGAGAAACGGCTGGACGAAAAAGCCGGACAAACTCACCAGAGAACCAGCTTGGATACTCGCCGGAACCACCGAGCAAGAGAGGACGCCAGTTCGGGTCCTCCTTAATCACACGCCCGATCAATGCTCGGCAGCCCTCGCGAACTGCGGAGGATCGAGCAAACTCTGTCTCGACCTCCTTTAGTTCGGCGACCATCGGGAGACTGTGAAACAGGAAGTCGGCGTTCTCGAATGTCCGAGGCTCTGGGAGAAGCTCTTCCACAACAGCTCCTCCAACCGACCGAACAAACTCTTGCCAACTCTCTTCAACAGCGATTGGGTCGTGTGGTCCGGACTCCCAAAATCCGGGGATTGATGGCATGCTATCTACAGCCCAATAACGAAAACGCGCTTTTTTGCTTCGCTGCTCATACGAATCTGTCCATCTTAGTTTGCCGTGTGCGCTAGCATGCTCGGCATCTGTCCTAGGCGCAAGTGGCGTTTACGGTACGAGGGCGAAGTTGATATTTGCGAGGGGCAAGCTCTGACCGAGCGATGGGGAACCGGCTGCTGGGTGTAAGCGAACGCATAAGACTTAGGAGGTCGCCATGCTGAAGGTGTTTCTGAATCATGCTTCTGAAGACAGAGCACTCGTCCTGCCCTACTTCAACAGGCTCAAGGCGCTAGGCCACGCCCCCTGGATCGACAAGAAGCTCCTCCCTGGTCAAGATTGGGACGAGGAAATTCAACGGGCGTTTCACTCATCAGATGTGGTTCTCATTTTTATGACGCCACGCAGTGTACGAAAACGAGGCTATGTTCAGAGAGAGATTCATGATGCGATAGAACGCCTGAAGTCACTTGTCCCCGGCGACATCGGAGTTATTCCCCTGATGCTTGAAGAGTGCGAGGTACCGAGCCAGATTGCACGTAGGCTTCAATACATCAGACTTCCCAGTGAATGGCATAAGGTTGTGGAGTCGCTTACCCTCGCTGCGGAGCAGCGTGATATCGCTGTCAACAACGGCCTCTCTTTGGGACCTTTCCGCGTTTTTCCACGTAAAGAGGCGCATGAATGGAAGGGAAGTCCTGGGTACAACCTTGATCTGCGACTCCCTCATTTTGAGTCGTCAAGACTTTCAAACACCGCTTTCGAGTTAAACGAATACGTGGCCGCACGACGCTTTGAATGCTTGCTAGAGTCAAGGCGAGCAATGTTGGAGCAAGAGCCGGAGCGATTCGTACATTGGTCTACATCGCAAGCTGACACACCGACCAACTCGTTTGACTATGCTATGGAGCCGGTTTTAGTCAGCGAGGCGATCCTAAGCCTCGTATCGTATGAGGCAGGATATTATGCCGGTGCTGCTCACGGATTTCACAGCACCAGCACTCATAACTTTGTCATCAGAGATGACTCCCTCGTGAAGCTGAAGCTTGAAGACTTCTTCGCCGACCCGTATTCGGCCTCTGCACAGTTCACTGACCTCTGCATTCAAAAAATTGCTCGAGAGTGGGAGGAGCGATATGAGCGTTTACCAAACGGGGAGGATCAAAAATCGATAAAGGATGCGTTTCCTGCGGAGTGGGCCACTTACGCCCGCTTCTCGCTTAGTTCAACAAGTGTCAACGTCCACTTTCCACCCTATACCCTAGGTGGATACGCAGCAGGGTCTTGGTTTGCTGAATTTTCGTTCGATGAATTAGGACCTATGCTCAAAATGAACGGGCCGCATTCTCTCGCAAGGAAAGCTGTCGCCGTGGAGCTTCCTTCGCAGGATGGCGGCGCGCCTCGGTGGGAGCACGAATGAGCGACGTCGAGTACGTGCCACGGACTTTTTTTCTCACCCCGATCGCCAATCAAGCCGGGGCGAACCGCTAGCTTGCAAATTGATTGCCTCTGACATGGCCGACTGAGGATGAATCGGATGAAAACGACGAAAGACCACGACCACACCGTTCTTCTTTGTTCAGACTGCTTTGTGGATGAGGGCCTTCGTATCGACGCCCACAAGCATGGCCTTGAAGCGGAAGGCGAATGTCCGAAGTGCAAAAGCCCGAGCGGACGGAAGCTGACCAAGGATCACATCGAAAGCTTAGCTTGGCGATTTTTCGTCAGCGGGACAACGCTCCGTGGGGACTATGGTGGCGCTCCGGTCATCCAGTTCAATGAGTACCACTACGGTAAAAGCGACATTTCCCCATCGCCTTGGCTCAAAGGCGACATCAAGCTGATCGAGGACGCGGCGAAGATCGGATTTTTTCATTATGGGCCTCGACTCTGGATGGTGGGTGAAGTCGAACCTTTAAAGGACCTTGAAAATCCAACGACGCGCTCAGAAGTCATCGCGCGAATTCTGAAAGAGTATCCGGAAAAGACACTTGCGAAGGACTCCACCTTTTATCGCCTCCGTATCGGCCCTCGACGGCCCGCCGACCCCAGTGAGTACGACAGCCCGCCTAGCGAATTTACCGGCAAGGGGCGACTTGACTCTATCGGCTTTCCCGTGCTGTACGGGTCGCAGGACGTCGACATCTGCATTCACGAGTGCCGCGCGACCGCCGAGGATGAGATATTCGTCGCTACATTGAAGCCGGAGCGAGACATGGCCCTGCTCGATCTGACGCACGTCCTTAAGGAAGACGTCACGGAGTTTGAGAGCTTGGACATGGCCATCCACATGCTATTCCTTGCACGCTCTCACTCCTACGAGATTTCCCGCACGATTGCACTGGCAGCGAAGGCTGCTGGCTACGATGGAGTGATCTACCCGTCGTTCTTCAGCTTGATACGGACGGGCGGGCGCCCGTTTGAAACGGCGTACGGCCTTTCGTTGCGTCGATTCCATCCTCAGGCTGAGGAGTATGGCCGCGCATTCACGATTCCAAACTTCGCTTTATTTGGGCGCCCGATAGAGAGCCTTTCTGTGCGCGTGCATTGCATCAACAGGTTGATGCTCACGCAGATCGGCTACTTAGGTCACTTTGGACCAGTGGTCTATTGAACCAGATTTCGTGCATTCAGCTTCAGCGTTCCGCCGAGCCATCTAACCGTCAATCGCATCGCATGGTTTCGGGTACGTGCTTCCTACGGCGCTTCAGCGAAATCGCTCATCTAGCCTGGACACGTTGGACGGATATCTGTACCAACCATTGAGCCGGACCGCACATCCTTAGAACGCGCCATTCATCGGAAACAGGTCACTGGCACTTGCATTCCCATCGTCACCTGCTTGAATGAAATCAGGGAGTGCGAGAAGAAGAAGAAGAAGAAGAAGAAGAGAGAAACAAGGTCAACATTTCCGCCGAAGGCGAACATGTCCTTGAAGGGGCTCCGCCCCTTACCCCATCTCAACGCTTCGCTTTCACCCCCACCCGCTGGCGCTCAAGCAGTGCGCCGGCACGGCACAACAACAAGAAGAAAGGACGCCGCCATGTACATCATCACCATTCCGCCCGCAGACCATCACGAGGTCGCCGACACCATCCTCAAGCAACAGCCCGGACAGGCTGGACACGATGGACAGCAACATCTACGCACCCGCCGCGTAGAAACCAGAGTCTCGCCCGACGAGCACGCCACCATCTGTGCCCGCGCCTTGTCGCAGGGCTTCGGCAGCGTCGCCCAGTATGTTCGCCAGCAAGCCGTCCACGGCAGTGATGCCGACTCACCATTCAGCAGTCAGCACATCCTGTTGGCTTGCCAGGCCGAACTCAACGACATCGCCGGACATGTGAATCAGATCGCGCGCCACCTGACCGAAGGCGAGCCGTTGGACGAGGAAATGCTCATGATCATGATGCAGGTCCTGGACCTCGCCGAAGAAAACCTGAAGCGCATCACGAAGGAGAGCACCGCTGCGGCTACTGCGGAGGCAGCGTGATCGTCCGCATCTTCAAGTCGGGCACTTCCAATGGCGAAGCGCCGGTGAACTACCTGCTCAGCATGAAGGATCACGCGGGCGAGCCTCGCGATGTCGCTCCCGAGGTTCTGGAAGGTCATCCCGCCACGACCATTTCCGTTATCAACGCCATCCAGCGCAAGCACCGTTATGTGTCCGGCGTGCTGGCATTCCGTGACGATGAGAAGCCGACCCGTGCGCAGTTGTACGAGGTGATCGATTCGTTCAAGAAGACCGTGGCGCCGGGCCTGTCTGATCGTCAGTTCAACAGCTTGTTCGTCCTGCACAGAGAGAAGGGGAACACCGAAATTCACTTCGTCGTGCCGATGGTGGAGTTTGCCAGCGGTCGCGGGAAACGCCTCAACGTGCATCCGCCCGGAGCCCGTAACCTCGCCCTGTACGAAGCATTCACTCAGGTGACGAACCACAAGCTGGGCTATGGACAGGTTGTTCCCGACACGATGCGCGCCGCCATTTCGGTGACCGACCGCAAGCTACCCGGCAGCAAGGGCAAACGGCGTTCCGCCCATCTGCTTCAACAGGAAATCGTCCAGGCGGTCCAGGCCGGCCAGGTGAATAACAGGAAAGAGTTGGTGCAGTGGCTGGATGACGCACTCGGCGTGACGGTCACCCGGCAAGGGCAGGACTACCTCTCGGTCAAGATGCCCGGCGCGACCAAGGCGATGCGGCTTCGCGGCCCGTTGTTTGAAGCCGGCACCGACTACCGTTCCTTGGCTCCGCCAACGAACGGGAAGCCCGGCACCGTCATGCTGACCGTGCCCGAATATCAAAAAGCCCTGGTCAGCCTGGACACCCTGGTCAGCGAGCGGCGAGCCTTCAACATCAAGGCTTACCTGACCCCTCGCACGTTCCCGAGAACCCAAGGCGCCGGCAGCGCCTCAGCCTCGCTGAAACCTGCCAACTTCACAAGAGCAACAACAAAGGAGAAACCCATGCCCATCAAGAAGACACCTCACACCGAACGTATCGTGGAAGATGCGATGACCACCGCGAAGCAGGCCGACGACGAACATGTCAAGAAGCCCGTCATCGCCACCACCGAACAGGCGACCCAGCGGATGAAGGCCATGCGCGACAGCGGAACGACGGTCTACACACCGACACCATCTACGGCCATGGACACGATCAACAGCATTCAGGCTGCCATCGGTGTCTTGCAACAGTCCATCAATGCTGCCGTGGCCGACATGGCGAATGCCACGACACCGGACGAAGCCAAGAAGGCTCAGCAGCGATTGATGGCGCTCATGGAGCAGATGGCGAGGCTGGAGCAGCAGTTGCAGGAGGCCAAGGTCAGGCAGATCAATGAGGCGCCGGTTATGAAGCTGAAGGTGTAGGGCAGCAAGACCTTATCGCTCAGGGCGTGGTTGCCTTCCACGCTCTCAAGTACGATGCCGAAGCCATGAGCGCAATGCGGTACCTCGGCCATCGTTGCGCCAGAAATTTTCTGGAAAAACGTACTCTCTCAGGTAACGCTCTATCAAGCGGCGACCCAACAAGTGTCGTGCCATCGAAGGTGTGCTAGAGTACGGCCTCAGCCTTTGTGCCGGGCCGTCTCGACAATGCTTCAAATATTGAGAGCTTTTGGACGAGTGTAAGTGATGGATGGTATATGGGAAATACCCTGAGTTCGACTCAAGTGGTCACTCCTATATATTGCCGCAGCGGGTGGGATAACGCAAAGCGCAACGCAAATAGCGGGAACGATGAAGGTCGGTTCCCGCTTTTCATTTGTGGAAGTCATTGCTGAACATGTTGACGTGGGTCCGATTCACGATGTCTACCCTCTGTCCGTGGCAGTTTTTGAAGATGGCCGATATGCGATCGCCATCGTTGTCGCCATCTGTTACGTTGAAGTGACGCTGATCCTCAAGTCTCTTTCCAAATCGAAATATGCCATTTAAGTGGCAAATGACCTCATGGTCACGACCGGTTTCGAATCGAGAGTGCTCCTCGAACCCATAGCAGAAGTGATGTCCGACATCGTCCTTGAAATAACGATCAGGATACTTTGAGCGCACGCGCGGTCCCCGTCGCTCGACAATTTGTCGAATCAGTCCGGACGATCGCGAATGAAAATCACTTTTCCCGGTGCTTTCTTTACACAGGATCGCAAGTTCGCGCAATTCCACCGCATCAAAATTGCGCAGCGGCAAGATCGCAGCTTGGAAAAATGTTGCGTCCTCCAGGTCGATCAGTAAGAGCCCGAAGTTTCTTAAGAGGCGAGCGGCGTGGCTAGATAGCAAATTCTGTAAATTTGGGGCATACGTGGTGAAGTCCACCTGTCCTATAAAGATCGCAGGATGTAAGTGATCGGCTTCGTGCGCAAACGGCGCGTCCAAAAAGAGCGCTACCGCATCGACTCCAATGCTCCACTCCAGCAAAGTATCAGTAAGACTCTTTTCCTCAAGACTTGGGTTGTAGACCTTCGGTTCAAAGCTCACACGACCCTGGATTCCCTTCGGCAAAAAATCGCCGTTCAAGATCTGGTCACTTCGATTGACGAAAAGCTTACTTGCTAGGCTATTGCGAGTCGCCAAGGCAACGAGAACCCGCATCTCAGCGAATGGAGACGAGCTTAGTGATCACAGACGCCGGCAGCATGAGATTTGGAGCATCGTCGGCAGCGAACGCTAGTACACGGAAAAACGTTGCTACGTCCTCCGGTGTGATTCCCGCCTCGGGCGGCGTGCGAACGTCGAAATCAAATTCGAACGGCACATCCAAGGGGACGAGGGCGAGCTTGGCCCGCAACGTTGGGTGTTCGACAAGCCTGCACCCATAGGTTGGGCCAAAGTCCTTAACAAACTGCTTCAAGGTCTGGCCGCTGAGGGCACCCTTGTAGTCTCCAGCATCGCGAGCTTCCAGTAGCTTCGGCAACGCGCTTAGAAAGACAGGTTGGCGTCGCTGCTGCCAGTGGTCGTCGGCGATGCTCTTGAGGGCTGCCCCCAGGGTTTGTGGATCCATATCTCTCGCGTAAAGGTTGTTCAAGCGTTCATTCTCGTGCTTCGAGAGTCACGTCGGGCGGCCGTGGACTGCTACCTTGACTTGCTCTTCTTCGCTGGCTTGTCCAAGTCCTTGAAGAACTCCGATGGTTGGATGCCCAGCGCGTTGACAATCTTCAAGATGTTGACCAGCGCCAAGTTGTGCTCGCCGCGCTCAATGCCACCCATGTAGCTGCGGTCAATCCCGCAAGCATCACCGAAACCCTCCTGAGAGTAGCCCAGTTCCTTGCGGCGGCGGCGCACGGCCTCGCCGAAGGCGACCAGTTCGGGCACCTTCGGTTTGTCCGGAGAGACGGGCTTGACCATTTCCTGATGGTCCGCGTCTCATGTATAAAACTCCACAGGGAAAGATAAGCCGGGATATGGTTACCATTTCGAGCTACGATCCTTCGGCGGGTTGGCATGGGGCCGCCCCAAGCTTGGAAGGAAGCTCAGATGAAGAAGACAGTTTTTGGGAGGGCAGCAGCCCTGGTGTTCTTGGCTGGCACTGCACTCGTGCTCGCGGCATGCGGAGGTGGCGGTAGCGATGGAGGCTCGTCCGCTACGGTGGGCACCGCGCCGGAAGTCACCACTCCGGTCACCGACCCAACGAACACCCCAGAACCCGCTGCGCCGGTGGCGACTGCCCCGACCGTTCCTGATGCCGAAGTTCTCGCGCTCGCCGATGCCACCAACATCGCCGGTTCAGGTTTTCCGTGGAGTGGTCGTTTTGCTGGCGCGGTGAAGCGCTGGGCACTGCCAATCCCCGTGAAGACCAACGGCGAGCCTCGTGCTGTGGCAGCCATGGACGCGATTGAAGCGAAGCTCGGCTACGTCGTCTTTGACCGAACCAGCATCGCTGCTGCCGACGAAGCAACAATCACACGCGGCATCGTCTTCCGCCAAGGCACTTCCTATCTGCCTGCCGGTGCCAATCCGCAGTCCTACTGTGCCAACGTCGCCCGTGCGCCGTTTGAGGGCGGCTACCCCTCCACCTTCATGTATGCGCCGGGCGAAATCTCGGCCCGGCTCTACGTGAACTTGGACAACCCCCAGTGCACGGCGTCTGCCGACATCGTGATTCACGAACTCGGTCATGCCCTCGGCATGGGTGCGCACTTCGCTGGCTTCGGCGACGACGACGCCATCGGTCCGGCGTTCTGGCCCGTGCTTGCCACCCTCTACGCCAACCCCATCGGCACGCCCAAGGCTTCGGTGGTCATCAAGCAAGTCAAGAATTGAAGGAGGACACCATGAAACTGATTGAAGGCAAGCTCAAGCGGTTGGGCGAATCCACCGTGAATCTGAAGAACGAGATCGTGAAGTACTCGCTCATCCAGATCGGCGACAAGACCCTGACCAACGTGTCGGTCGACCGCAAGCTCAACAACTTTTTGGCCGATGGCATTGAGACGGACCAAACCACGAAGCTCTGGCTGCTCAACGGCGGCAAGATCGTCATGGGCGTGCAGGTCGGCGGTGACACGCGGTACTACGGCACGATCAACCCGTTCTTCTATTTCGCGATGCTGTTCAACGTCGTGTTCACCTGCATCGTGTTCACGTATCAGCCACTCGGAGCGTTGGCGTGGGCTGTGGTCATCTACGCCATTGCCGGACGCAGGTGGGTTGACTACCGCAGGGTGGCGGCGGTTGGCGGCATGAAGGTCTGAGAAGTCGCCATGCCCAAATCCCTGTATGTGAGCTTCGGCAAGAAGGTGACGGATCGCCTCGGACCGATCAACGCCACGATGTTCATTGGAACGGGGGCGCTGGTGCCCGTGATGGACTTCGTTCGGCCGCACTTCCCGTACATGAACCACGTGGCGGCTGTCGTGGTGCTGTTCTTCGTCGCGCTGCTGGTGCTGAAGTTCGTCAACACGCCGGCAAACCGTGCCATTCCGGCGAGTATGGTGCTGTGCGCCGGGGTTTGTGCCGGCGCGTTCTCAGTGGGTGCCGTTGCCAGCTCAAGGCATGCGGCACAAGGTGGCTACATCGCTGCGACCTCGGACGACGCGAGAGCGCTGCAATCCAATCTGTTGCGGCTGGAGCAGCAAGCGGGCGACATCAAAAAGACGCTCAATTGGATTGAAGCAGGCAAGAGCGATGACCCACGGGTTGAGCTTCGCAACATCGGGGTGGAGTGGAGCGAGGACGGGCTGCGCAAAAGCTCACGCATCGGCGATCTGCGAGCGCTGGAGCTTTTCCTGCGCGGTGGCATGAACATCTATTCCACCCACGACAGCAGCCGCACCTCGTTTGCCGTGTCCGTCATCGCGAACAGGTCGCCTCGCATGAAGGAACAGTTGGAACTGCTGGTGCAGCACGGCTACGGTTTGAACGAGGCGACCACCGTGCAGGCCAAGGCCGATCCTGCCGCGCCGCCGAACCTCTACGTTTATGCGAAGGACATCGGCAACGAAGAGGCGGCGCAGCTTCTTGCCAGCATGGGCGCCGATACGGGCGTTTATGAACCGTGGAAGGCTAAGAAGCCAAAGCCCGTGGTACTGCCGGGGATCTTGTAGTCGGACATCAGGGCGACGGGATACGCCAACCGTCCCAGAAGCAAGAAGCCCGCAATCGCGGGCTTCTTCATTTGCCGGAACGGAACGCCAGCTTCAATGTGCTGCGAACTTGATGTCGTACTCCAACTTGTCAATGGCCTCTTTCAAAATCTCCATCGGCTTTTTCTTCTGATAGTTCGCAAAATGTGGGCTCGAAAAATCAATGCGCTTCTGTTCGTAGTGCCCCACGATGCCCATAAGGATGGCTGGATGCACGCCTGTATTGGTCATCCGGTTGATGAAGGTCACGCGGAACGAGTGGAAGACCTTGCGTGACTCCTTGATGCCGACGAGGTCAAGGTACTGGCCGAATCGGCGCGAGCAGTTGCGCGAGTAGCCATTCTTGCCGGGCGTAATGTGCGGGAACAATTGCACGTGTCCCGCAGCCTTGACTGTCTCCACGTACTTCAGAAAACCAGACTCCAAGACGCGTTCGTGCAGTGGAATCTTTCGGATGGAGTTGAGGTTCTTATCCTTGTCAATGTCCAGCAACCAGACCCCGTCTTCATTCTGAATCTGCGAAACCTTGAGGTTGGCGAGTGTCTCAATGCGAGCGCCCGTGTACAGCCCAAGAAACGGTACCCACAGGTAGTCCGGTTCGTTCATGTATTCGGCATAGCCGGGGTTCTCAAAAATGAGCCTCAAGTCGCTGTCAGTGAACTCGCGATAGCTTTGCGTTGCCGCCTGAATCTTGGCTTTGCTGGAAACTCCGAGCTTGTCAAACGGGTTCGCACTGAAGTACAGCTTGTTCCTGATGGCATAGCTGAAGAGGTCCTTCATGTACGACAGCTTCTTGTTGATGCTCGGTGGCTTCGCGCCATCGGAGATCATCCTGTTTTTGAAGCTGGTGGCCTGCTCGTCGCTCATGGAGTTCATGTCGGCATCGGTGAACAGCCGTGCGTACTCGTTGTAGGTGGACTGCTTCTCCTCAATGGTCTTGCGCGTGTTGTCCAGCTTCTTCTCAGCGAGGTAGAGGCCGACGACTTCACTGAAGATTTTTGTTCTTGCCTTGGCAGGGGCAACCGGAGCTGGCGGCACCGGCGCCGCGGCTTCCGTCGGTGCGATTTCAAGGTGCGCCTGCGCATCAGCAATGCGCGCAGTACTTTCCTTCAGAAACTGCTGCACATCGCCGCGCTCAAGCAGTTCCTTCAACCGTTCAAAGTCGTCTGCCGTATGGACGTTGGTGATCTTGAAACCGGAGGGGAATTCAACGTCAAGCTTGCGAAGGGGCATGGCGCGGCCAAGGTGGAAATTCAGAGCCAGCAGTTTAGCTGTGGCCCAGTCCTTGGTGCGGAGGGAGGTGCGCACCTCGCTGCCGTTGCGATAAGTGCGGAGGTAGTAGACGCCGTGCCGAGATTTCAGCACGTTCGGTAGTCTGTTCATTGGGGAGACCGTGTCACTGACCGTCTCACCTAACGAATCAAGTCTTGATTTTTCCCTTTAAAATCAACGACTTACCAAAATGGTGGCTCTTCACGGATTCGAACCGCGGACCTGTGGATTATGATTCCATCGCTCTAACCGACTGAGCTAAAGAGCCGAGCCTCAGATTATATCGTGGGTTTTTTCAGGCTTTCAACACCCACGTGCAGTTTTCGTCGTATTCCAGTTACTGGTGCGTGAACTTCGCCTTGCGCTTGCCCAGGAAAGCGTCCATGCCTTCCTTCTGGTCCGACGTGGCGAACAGCGCGTGGAACAGCCGGCGTTCGAACATCACGCCGTCGCTCAGGCCGCTCTCGAAGGCACGGTTCACCGATTCCTTGGCGGCCATCACGGCGATCTGCGAGAAGTCGGCGATCTGCAAGGCCGCGCCGAGCGCTTCGTCGGCCAGCTTGTCGAACGGCACGACACGGCTCACCAGGCCGGCCCGCTCGGCTTCGGCGGCGTCCATCATGCGGCCGGTCAGCGCCATGTCCATCGCCTTGCTCTTGCCGACCGCGCGCGGCAGGCGCTGCGTGCCGCCGGCACCGGGAATCACGCCCAGCTTGATCTCGGGTTGGCCGAACTTCGCGTTGTCGGCCGCAATGATGAAGTCGCACATCATCGCCAGCTCGCAGCCGCCGCCCAGGGCGAAACCGCTCACGGCCGCGATCACGGGTTTGCGGATCGAGCGGATGGCTTCCCAGTTGCGGGTGATGTAGTCGCCCTTGTAGGTGTCGACGAAGCTGTACTTGGCCATCGCCGCGATGTCGGCGCCGGCTGCGAAGGCGCGTTCGCTGCCGGTGATGATCATGCAACCGATGGCCTCGTCGGCGTCGAAGGCCTTGAGCGCGGCGCCCAGTTCGGTCATCAGTGCGTCGTTGAGTGCGTTGAGCGCCTTGGGGCGGTTCAGCGTGACGATGCCGACCTTGCCGGCTTCGGTGCGCACTTCGATGTTCTCGTAGCTCATGGTGTCTCCGTGAGGATGGTGAAAGGGGATGCGAGTCACTATACCCACCCTCGGTGTGCGGCGCTGTCTCCTGCTTTCCATTTAAGAATAATTCTCATCTAGAATGGATTTTCAACCGGAGTTGCCCATGGACGAACACGCCGTTCTGTTGCGCGCCTATGCCAAGGCCCAGGCGCGTTGTTCCCAGCTGCTGGCCGATCAGGCTGCGCAGATCGTGCGTTTGCGCGCGGCCGTGATCGTGCGCGATTCGGCCTTGTCCATGGTGCGTGACGAACTGGCGGCGCGCAGCGCGCAGGGCGCGGCGCTGCCCAAGCGCCTGCAGGGCCTGCTGGCGCCCGATCGCCAACGGCTGCGCGCGACGCCGCGGACCGCAGACCTGCGTGAGAAAGCGGTGCTTTGCATCGGCCGGGCTGCGGAATCGGCCGCGCTGGCCCAACAACTGGTGGAAATCGCGGGCGGCCGCTATCTGCATCACGACGGCCAGGACGAGCCCGATGCCGCCGCGCTGGAAGCCAGCCTTCGCGCGGCCGACCTGGTCATCTGCCAGACCGGCTGCGTGAGCCACGGCGCCTACTGGCGGGTGCAGGACCACTGCAAGCGCACCGGCAAGCCGTGCGTGCTGGTCGGGCAGGCGCAACCCATCCACGTCGTGCGGCGCGGTGCGGCGAGCGAGACCTTGCCGCAGGACGCGCAGCGCTCCGAGGCCTGAGCGCGCTCAGTGCGCCGCCGGGGTGTGCGACGCGGCTGGTGCGTGTGCCGCAGGCGGCACCAGCCAGGCCGACAGCTTGGCGGCATCCTGCGAAAAGAGCCGCCAGGTCGTGACCCCGGTCGGCAGCGTCAACGTCAGGCGAAGCAGGCGGCGGTCGCGGGCGACCAGCGCGGTCATCTTCTTCTGCGGGCCCAGATACAGGGCCAGATCGTCGAGCTTGCTCAGGCGCCAGCCTTGCGGCGTTTGTCCCTTGGGGGCCGGCAGTTCGATGCCGATCCATTCGTCGTTGGCGGAGAACCCGGCCTTTTCCGCCGCGCCGCCACGCATCACCACCTTGACCTGGACGCTGCCGTTGGCCTCGGCCACGCGCAAACCCAGCTCCTGGGCGCGCTGGGCAGGGTCGTCCAGCGTGGACACGCCGTGCGCCCGCAGCAGTTCGGACAGCGGCAGATCGTCGGTGCCGTGGACCCAGCGCGCGATCTCCGGCGCATAGGAGCGGCCACCGACGGTCTCGAGCGCCGCCGCCACGTCGGCCTCGCTGATCGGGCCGCCGTCGCTCCGCGTCCACAGCAGGCGCATCACGTCGTCCAGCGAGCCCTTGCCTTCGCTGCGCAGCGTGAGGTCGAAGCACATCGCGACCAGCGAGCCCTTCGTGTAATAGCTGATCGTGCTGTTGGGCGTCTGCTCGTCCTGGCGGTAGTACTTGACCCAGGCGTCGAAGCTCGCATCGGCCACCGACTGCACCAGGCGGCCTGGCGCCTGCAGCACGCCGTTGATGGTCTTGTTGACCAGACGCAGGTAGGTGGCATCGTCGATCCGGCCGGCGCGGCGCAGCAACAGGTCATCGTAGTAGCTCGTGAAGCCCTCGAACAGCCACAGCAGTTGCGTGTAGTTCTCCTGTGCGTAGTCGTAGTGGGCGAACTCCGCCGGCCGCAGCCGCTTGACGTTCCAGGTGTGGAAGTACTCGTGGCTGATCAGCCCGAGCAGCGTGGTGTAGCCCTCGGGCTGCTTCTTGGCGGCCAGTTGCGGCAGGTCGCGGCGGGTGCAGATCAGCGCGGTCGAATGGCGATGCTCCAGTCCGCCGTAGCCGTCGTCGACCGCGTTCAGCATGAACACGTAGCGGTCGTGGGGCGGCTTGGGGCCACCGCGCTTGCCGACCTTGTCGCCGTGCCAGAAGCGCATCTCGGCCTCGCAGATCGCCTGCGTGTCGGCGATCAGCTTCTCGCCGTCGAACGAGGCGGTCGCGCCTGCGACGACGAAGCGGTGCGGGACGCCGCACACGTCGAAATCGGCGCTCCAGAAGGTGCCGAGCTCGACCGGGCTGTCGGCCAGTTCATCGTAGTGGGCGGCCCGGTAGCTGCCGAAACCCTGCTTGTCGACATCGACCGGCACCAGCGCGGTCGCACATGACCAGCGTCCCCGGCCGGCGATGGCCGGCGGTGCCACGATGTCGATCGCATGCGGCGCATCGGCCTGGCCGTCGACGCGCAGGCACAGGCTGGTGCCGTTGAAGAATCCGCGATCGTCGTCCAGCCAGGCGGTGCGCACCGAATGGTCGTAGGCGCAGACTTCGTAGCGCAGCACCAGCGGCTTGGCCGGTGCGCAGTCGATCTGCCAGCTGTGCTTGTCGAGTTGCGTGAGCGCCAGCTTGCGGCGCCCCTGTGTCGCGCGCAGGCCCTGCAGGTTCTTGGCGAATTCGCGGATCAGGTAGCTGCCCGGTATCCAGACCGGAAGCGACACCCGCTGCAGCGCGGCGGGTGCATCGATGGTCAGCGTGACGGCGAAGAGATGGGCGTGGCGGTCCGCGCATTCCACGCGGTAGTGGATTCCGGGCGTGCTCGACATCAGTTGGCGGCGGTGAGTTGCTTCTCGACCTGCGCTGCCGGAATGGCGCCCGGCGTGCGCGTCCCGTTGCTGAAGATCAGCGTCGGCGTGCCGGTGATGTTGTAGCGCTGGCCGAATTCACGGTTGCGCTGCAGCGCCGCGGTGTCGCATTCGGCGGTGGCCGGCATCGTGCCCTTCGTCATCCAGTCGCTCCACGACTTGGCCTTGTCCTTGGCGCACCAGATGTTGCGCGACTTCACGACCGAATCGGGGCCGAGCACCGCGTAGAGGAACAGATGGATCGTCACGTTGTCGACGGTCGCCAGCTCGCGCTCGAACTGCTTGCAATAGCCGCAATTCGGATCTTCGAAGACCGCCAGCTGCCGCTTGCCGTTGCCGCGCACGATCTTGAAGGCGTCCTTGACCGGCAGCTTGTCGAAATCGATCGCGGTGAGCTTTTCGGTGCGTTCCTCGGTGAGGTTCTTGCGCGCCTTCACGTCGAAGAGACTGCCCTGCAGCAGGTAGTTGCCCTGTTCGTCCGTGTAGTAGATCTCGGTGCTGTTGATGCGCACCTCGTAGAGGCCTGGCATCGGCGCCTTGCTGATCTCGTCGATCTTGGCGAACTGCGGGATCTGTGCGGCGAGGTTCTTTCGGATCTCGGCTTCGCCCGCGAAGGCAGCGAGCGATGCGCCCAACGCCGCAGCAGCCAGAACGATGCGTGCGATGCAGGTGAGTGGGGCGGACGTGCGTGCGTTCATGTGTATTCCAGTGCCGGCGCGAAGCCGGTGTCAGAGGCCCATGGCCTGGCGGGCGACCCAGCGCTTGACGAAGCGGCTGCGGTCGAAGCCCCGCATGCCCCAGTTGCGCAGGGCAGGCAGCGGGTCGGTGTTGTGGGCGAAGAGCTGTTGCAGGCCGTCGGTGGCCAGGCTCATCGAGAGCACGTCGGTGCGGCGCGCGCGTTCGTAGCGGCGCAGCAGCCGTGCGTCGCCGACGCTGCGCCAATAGTCGCGGTTCTTGATCACGTCGGCGAGCGCCGCCGCGTCGGACAAGCCCAGGTTCAGCCCCTGGCCCGCGAGCGGATGCACGGTGTGGGCGGCGTCGCCGGCCAGCGCCCAGGCCTTGCCGTCGGCCAGGCGGCCGGTCCAGCGGTCGGCCACCGCGCGTTGCAGCGGCCAGGCCGTGCGTTCGCTGGCAAGGGTGAGCACGCCGACCGCATCGTGGCTGGCGTCGCGCACGCCGGCAGCGAAGGTGTCCGCGTCCTGCGCCAGCAGCGCCGGCGCACGGAACTGGTCGACCGACCAGACCAGCGCGAACGAGCGGCCGGCCACGCCGCCGAGCGGCAGGAGCGCGAGGATCTCGCCCTTGTCGTTGAACCACTGGCGGGCGATGCCGCCGTGCGGATGTTCGGCCTCGAGCCGAGCGGCGATCGCGTGCTGCGGATAGCGCGTGACCTCGTAGCGCACACCGATCGCATCGCGCGTGCTGCTGGCCTTGCCTTCGCAGACGACCGTGAGCGCTGCCGACACCGGTGCGCTCACGATGTCGATCTGCGGCTGAAAGCGCACTGCGTCGGCCAACTGCCGTTCGAGCGCCGGCACGTCGACGATCCACGCCAGGGCGTCGACCTTCTGCTGTGCCGACTGGAACTGCACCTCTCCGCCTTCGTCGCCGTGCACGTGCATCGCATGCACCGGCGTCGCATGCGTCGCGTCGGGCCAGGCGCGCAGCGACTCGAGCAGATTGCGCGACGCCGCGTTGAGCGCATAGGCGCGCACGTCTTCCTTGGTGTTGGCGGCGGGCGGCGCCACCAGCGCGACGCGCACACGCTCGCGGGCGAGCAGCAGGGCCAAAGCGTGGCCGACGATGCCGGCGCCGCGGATGCAGACTTCAGGGGGGAGGGCCATCGGGGCATTGTAGAGAGCCGATCCGCAGGCGACGCGGCTGCGGGACAATCGCAGATCACCGCAAAAGGAACCGTTTCGTGACCGCTACCGCCTTCGACCTCCAGGCCACCATCGCCCGCCTGTTCGTCTATCCCATCAAGTCGTGTGCCGGCGTCGAGCTGCCCGAGGCCTTGCTGACCGAAACCGGGCTCGAGTTCGACCGCGCATGGATGGTCGTCGCCGCCGATGGCGTGTTCGTGAGCCAGCGCGAATTGCCGCGCATGGCGCTGATCCAGCCGCAGCTCAAGCAGATGGAGATGGTGCTGCGCGCGCCCGGCATGCTGGCGTTGCACATCGCTTTCGATCGCGTCGAGAAGCCGGTCCGCGTGAAGGTCTGGCGCGACGAAGTTGCCGCCTACGACATGGGCGACATCGCCGCACAGTGGTTCAGCGACTTCCTGTCGGAGCCCGGCAAGCCGCAGACGCTGCGGCTGGTGCGCTTCGACCCCGAGCACAAGCGCCTGTCGAACATGACCTGGACCCGCGGCGTCGAAGCGCCGAATCTGTTCTCCGACGGCTTCCCGCTGCTGGTGACCAGCGAGAACTCGCTGGTCGAACTGAACGACAAGCTGATCGCGGCTGGCCACGAAGCCGTCGGCATCGAACGCTTCCGACCGAACATCGTGCTGGCCGGCATCGAGGCGCAGGACGAGGACCGCGTCGAAACGATGCACATCGACACCGCCGAAGGCGAGGCGCAACTGGAGCCGTCCAAGCCCTGCCCGCGCTGCCCGATTCCGGACATCAACCCGGCCACCGCCATCTCCACGCCCGAAGTCAACGACACACTGCGCACCTACCGCGCGAATGCACGGGTCGACGGCGCCATCACTTTCGGCATGAACTGCATCGTGGTGCAGGGCGTGGAGCACATGCTCAAGGTCGGCCAGACGGTCGGCGCCAACTACCGCTTCGAGTGACGACAAACCCCGCTCGCTAAAATCGCGGGTTGATTCCAGAGGACCTCCATGAGTTTGCAATGCGGCATCGTCGGCCTGCCCAACGTCGGTAAATCCACCCTTTTCAATGCGTTGACCAAGGCCGGCATCGCAGCGGAAAACTATCCGTTCTGCACGATCGAGCCGAACACCGGCGTGGTCGAAGTGCCGGATCCGCGGCTCGGCCAGCTCAGCGAGATCGTCAAGCCCGAGCGCATCGTGCCGGCGATCGTCGAGTTCGTCGACATCGCGGGCCTGGTGGCTGGTGCCAGCACCGGTGAAGGCCTGGGCAACAAGTTCCTCGCGCACATCCGCGAAACCGACGCCACGGTGAACGTGGTGCGCTGCTTCGACGACGACAACGTGATCCACGTGGCAGGCCGCGTCGACCCGATCTCCGACATCGAGGTGATCCAGACCGAACTCTGCCTGGCCGACCTGGCCACGGTCGAGAAGGCGCTGCATCGCCACACCAAGGTGGCGCGTTCGGGCGACAAGGACGCGCAGAAGCTGGTCGGCCTGCTCGAGCGCTGCCAGGCCGCGCTGAACGAGAACACGCCGGTGCGTGCGCTGTCCTTCACCAAGGAAGAGCAGCCGCTGGTCAAGTCGTTCACGCTGATCACCGCCAAGCCGGCCATGTTCGTCGGCAACGTGGCGGAAGACGGCTTCGAGAACAACCCCTACCTCGACCGGCTGCGCGAGTACGCGGCCAAGCAGGGCGCACCCGTGGTCGCCATCTGCGCCAAGATCGAGGCCGAGCTGTCCGAGATGGACGACGAGGACAAGACCATGTTCCTCGCGGAAATCGGCCAGGACGAGCCGGGCCTGAACCGGCTGATCCGCGCGGCCTACAAGCTGCTGGGCCTGCAGACCTACTTCACCGCCGGCGTGAAGGAAGTGCGCGCCTGGACCATCCGCATCGGCGACACCGGCCCGCAGGCGGCCGGCGTGATCCACGGCGACTTCGAGAAGGGCTACATCCGTGCCCAGACCATTTCCTTCGACGACTACATCGCGTTCAAGGGCGAACAGGGCGCGAAGGACGCGGGCAAGATGCGCGCGGAAGGCAAGGACTACGTCGTCAAGGATGGCGACGTGATGAACTTCCTGTTCAGCAGCTGAGCGGACGCGGCCCTTCGGGGCCGTTTTCTTTTGCAGGCGTTCGTCGCTTGCGCGCCGGCTATTTCGCGACGACCAGCCGCAGCCCGCTGGCCACGCTTGCCACGGCGGCGAATGCTGCACCCAGCCACAGCGCATCCGCTGCACCGTGCACGCCCGCCAGGCTGAAGCACAGCGCCGTCAGCGCCGCCCCGGTCGCCTGCCCGAGCAGGCGCGAGGTCGCGATGGTGCCGCTTGCGCCGCCCGAACGCTCGGGTGGCGCGGCCGCCATGATCGCGCGCAGGTTCGGTGCCTGGAAGAAGCCGAAGCCGGCGCCGCAGATCGCCATGCGGATGGAGATGTCGAGCACGCTCGGCTCGGCCGGCAGCAACGCCAGCGACACCATGCCCACGCTCAGAACTGCCAGGCCGATGCCACCGAGCAGGCCCGGCGGATAGCGGTCCGCCAGCCGGCCCGCGAGCGGCGCGGCCAGCGCCACCACCAGCGACCACGGCGACATCAGGAAGCCGGTGTCGACCTGGCTGCGATGCAGCACGCCCTCGAAATAGAAGGGCAGCGAGACGAAGGCGAGGCCCTGCGCCGCGAAGGTGCAGATCGAGGTGATCGACGAGAGCGCGAAGGCCGGCCGCCGAAACAGGTCCACCGGCAGGATGGGCGACGGCCGGCCATGCTCGCGCCGCACCAGCAGGACGCCGAACAGCAATGCGACGGCGAGCGCGCTCAGCCACCAGCCGATCGGTTCGCGCTGTGCGGCCGATCCCAAGGCGAGGATCAGCGCGGCGAAGGTGATCACGTTGAACGCGGCGGCGATCTTGTCGAAGCTGTGGGTGCTGCGCGGCGATGCCGGCAGCGACGGGATGGCGATGGCGAGCGCCGCAAACCCCAGCGGCACGTTGATGCCGAACAGCCAGGGCCACGGAGCGACGCTCAGGATCAGCGAGGCCACGCTCGGCCCGACGGCGAACCCGATGCCGACGATGAGCGCATTGAACCCGACGCCGCGGCCGAGCCGGTGCGGCGGATAGATGAAGCGCAGCAGCGCGGCGTTCACGCTCATGATCCCGGCGGCGCCCAGGCCCTGCAGCGCGCGTGCCGCGGCGAGCGTCGGCAGCGTGGTGGCCAGCGCGCATGCCAGCGACGCGATCGTGAACACCGCGAGCCCGCCGATGTAGATGCGCCGGTGCCCGACGATGTCGCCCAGCGCCGCCAGCGGCAGGATGGTCGCGACCATCGCGAGCTGGTAGGCGTTGATGACCCAGACCGAGGCGGCCGGCGCGGCCAGCAGGTCGGCGGCGATCGCGGGCAGGGCGGTATTGGCGATCGCGGTGTCGAGCGTGGCGAGCAGCACGGCGACCATGAGTGCGGCCACGGCGCGGCGGTTGCGGGACGAGAGCGCGTCGGTCGACGCGAGGCTGGGATTCGGCGAGCGGTCCATGGGCACGTGTGGTGCGCGAGCGGAGCGTCGCGGCAGCGGCCGATGGTAGCGGCGTTGCATCGGGCGCGCTGGCGAACGATTGTTTAGACTGCCTCGACACTCAGGATCCTCACCCATGCTCACCGTTCACCACCTCAACAATTCCCGCTCGCAACGCGTGCTCTGGCTGCTCGAGGAGCTCGGCTTGCCCTATGACATCGTCCGCTACGAGCGCGACGCGAAGACCATGCTGGCGCCGCCCGAACTGCGCCGGGTGCATCCGCTGGGCAAGTCGCCGGTGGTGACGACCGACGATGGCCTGACGCTCGCCGAGTCGGGCGCGATCATCGAGACCGTGATCGAACGCTACGGCCAGGGCCGCCTCGCGCCGGCGGCGGGCACGCCGGATGCGCTGCGCTACCGCTACTGGATGCACTTCGCCGAGGGCTCGGCGATGTCGCCGCTGCTGCTGAAACTGGTGTTCGACAAGATCGAGAGCACCAAGATGCCGTTCTTCGCCAAGCCCATCGCCAAGGCGATCGCCGGCAAGGCGAAGTCCAGCTTCGTGATGCCCAACATCACCGCCCACCTCGACTACATGGAGAGCGAACTCGCGAAGAGCGAATGGTTCGCTGGCGACGCGTTCAGCGGCGCCGACATCCAGATGAGTTTCCCGGTGGAGGCTGCGGCCGCCCGCGGCGGGCTCGATGCCAGCCGGCCGAAGCTGATGGCCTGGCTGAAGCGCATCCACGATCGTCCGGCGTACAAGCGCGCGCTCGAACGCGGCGGCCCGTACGGCCTGCTCAGCTGAGTCAGGGGGTCGGCCAGATGTACAGGAGCGCGACCGTCATCGTGATGTAGCGCGCGAACTTGCCGATGGCCATGTAGGCAAGGCAAGGCCAGAAAGGCAGCTTGAGCCAGCCTGCGACGGCGCACAACGGATCGCCCACCAACGGCAGCCAACTCAGCAGGCAGGCCTTGGGCCCCAGCTTTTCCAGCCAGCCCAGCACCCGGGTGTGGTGCTTCGAATGGGCATATTTGTCCGCCACCTTGTGGGCGCCGTAACCCATCCACCAGTCGACGGCGCCGCCCAGCGTGTTGCCGATCGTCGCCACGATGATCGCCGGCCAGAACATGTCGGGGTTGAGCTTGAGCAGTCCGAAAAGGAAGGGCTCGGAGCCGACCGGCAGCAATGTCGCGGAAACGAACGCGGCGATGAAAAGCGTCGACAGCCCATATTGGGGGAGCGCGAGAAGCGCCATCAGGGAATCGAGCCAGGCTTGCATGTAGCGCGAGTATAGGAAGCGGACGCGTCGACGGGTGTGGAAGTGCAGGCCTTGACTGCTTGTCGGCGGCGGTCGAGGCGCCGCGTGCGATCTTCGTTCGGTTGGGTGCAAATCGTTTCAACCCGCGAAATGCAGCCTCGCTACAATCGTGCCTCATTTTTCAGCAGCCCCGCGCTCGCCTCTTCCCTCCCTCGACCATGCAGATCGGCCCTATCGCGCTGGAAAACCGCCTGTTCGTCGCGCCCATGGCCGGCGTGACGGACCGGCCTTTCCGCATGCTCTGCCGCGCGCTTGGCGCCGGTTACGCGGTGAGCGAGATGGTGACCTCGCGCAAGGAGCTCTGGAACACGCTGAAGACCTCGCGCCGTGCCGACCATGTGGGCGAGCCCGGCCCGATCTCGGTGCAGATTGCCGGCACCGACGCAGCCATGATGGCCGAGGCCGCTCAGTACAACATCGACCGCGGCGCGCAGATCATCGACATCAACATGGGTTGCCCGGCCAAGAAGGTCTGCAACAAGTGGGCGGGGTCTGCGCTGATGCGCGACGAGCCGCTCGCGCTGGAGATCGTGCAGGCCGTGGTTGCGGCTGCCGCGCCGCACGGGGTCCCGGTCACGCTGAAGATGCGCACCGGCTGGAGCGCCGATCACCGCAATGCCGTCAAGCTGGCGCGCGACTTCGAGTCCGCCGGCGTGCAGATGCTCACCGTGCACGGCCGCACGCGCGAGCAGGGCTACAAGGGATTCGCCGAGTACGACACCATCGCCGCCGTCAAGGCCGCGGTGCGTGTGCCGGTGGTGGCGAACGGCGACATCACGTCGCCCGAGAGGGCGCGCGACGTGCTGGCCGCAACCGGCGCCGATGCCGTGATGATCGGCCGTGCGGCACAGGGCCGGCCCTGGATCTTTCGCGAGATCGGCCATTTCCTCGACACCGGCATGCACCTTGCACCGCCTCTGGTGTCGGACGTGCGGCGCCTGCTGGTGGAGCATCTGCAGGAACACTACGCCCTCTACGGCGAATACAGCGGTGTGCGTACGGCGCGCAAGCACATCGGTTGGTACGTGCGCGCGCTGCCCGGCGGCGAAGCGTTCCGCAGCGAGATGAATGCGATCGAGGACTGTGCGCTGCAGTTGCGCGCGGTCTCGGATTTCTTTGAAAACCTGTCGATCGACATGGACCGCCTGCCCGAAGAACAGACCGCCTCGCCGCGGCTGGAACTGCAGGCGGAAGAAGATGAGGAGGCGGCAACCGCCGCTCAATGAGAAGAAGAGAAAGTCATGAGCAAGAAGAGCATCGAAGACTGCGTCAGGTCCAGTCTGGACAGCTATTTCAGAGACCTGCACGGCACCGAGCCTGACGGCATGTACGAGATGCTCGTGCGTGTCGTCGAAAAACCGCTGCTCGACGTCGTGATGGCGCGGGCAGAGGGCAACCAGTCGAAGGCTGCGCAGTGGCTGGGACTGAACCGCAACACGCTTCGCAAGAAGCTGGTCGACCACAAGCTGATCAAGTGAAGATAGGCAACCCCCCAGGCTTGCTCGCTTCGCGTAGCCGCCAACCCCCCTGCTGGGGGCAACACCTGCGGCCCGGCGGAGCCGGTTCCGCGGTGTTCCACGACCGGATGCCGCTGCTGAACATCGTTATTAACCAAGAAACCCCATGGCACTGACTGCACTGATTTCCGTCTCCGACAAGACCGGCATCCTTGAATTCGCCCAGGCGCTGAACGCGCTCGGCATCAAGCTGCTGTCCACCGGTGGCACCGCCAAGCTGCTGGCCGACGCCGGCCTGCCCGTCACCGAGGTGGCCGACCACACCGGCTTCCCCGAAATGCTCGACGGCCGCGTGAAGACGCTGCACCCGAAGATCCACGGCGGCCTGCTGGCGCGCCGCGACCTGCCGGCCCACATGGCCGCGATCCAGGAACACGGCATCGACACCATCGACCTGCTCGTGGTGAACCTCTACCCGTTCGAGGCCACCGTCGCGAAGGCCGGCTGCACGCTGGAAGACGCGATCGAGAACATCGACATCGGCGGCCCGGCCATGGTGCGCAGCGCGGCCAAGAACTGGAAGGACGTCGGCGTGCTGACGGACGCGTCGCAGTACCCGGCGGCACTCGCCGAACTCCAGGCCCACGGCAAGCTCAGCGACAAGACCAAGTTCGGCTTCTCGGTGGCCGCGTTCAACCGCATCGCCGACTACGACGGCGCCATCAGCGACTACCTGTCGGCGATCGACTTCGACGCCAGCATCGGCCAGCCCGCGCCGACGCGCACGCTGTTCCCGGCGCAGAGCAATGGCCGCTTCGTGAAGCTGCAGGACCTGCGCTACGGCGAGAACCCGCACCAGCAGGCCGCGTTCTATCGCGACCTGTACCCGGCGCCGGGTTCGCTGGTCACGGCGAAGCAGTTGCAGGGCAAGGAGCTCAGCTACAACAACATCGCCGACGCCGACGCGGCCTGGGAATGCGTCAAGAGCTTCGACGTGCCGGCCTGCGTCATCGTGAAGCACGCCAACCCATGCGGCGTGGCCGTCGGCGCCGATGCGCTCGAGGCCTACAGCAAGGCCTTCAAGACCGATCCGACCTCGGCGTTCGGCGGCATCATCGCCTTCAACCGCCCGGTCGACCTCGCGGCTGCGCAAGCCATCAACAAGCAGTTCGTCGAAGTGCTGATGGCACCCGGCTACACGCCCGAGGCGCTGGAGGTGTTCCAGGCCACCAAGGCCAAGCTCAACGTGCGGATCCTCGAGATCGCGCTGCCGGCCGGTGGCGCCACCGACTGGGACAACGGCCGCAACATGATGGACATCAAGCGCATCGGTTCGGGCCTGCTGATGCAGACCGCCGACAACCATGAGCTGGCCGAGAGCGATCTCAAGGTCGTCAGCAAGAAGCAGCCGACGCCCGCACAACTGCAGGACCTGCTGTTCGCCTGGAAGGTCGCGAAATACGTCAAGAGCAACGCCATCGTGTTCTGCGCGGGCGGCATGACGATGGGCGTCGGTGCCGGCCAGATGAGCCGTCTCGACTCGGCGCGCATCGCCAGCATCAAGGCCGAGCATGCGGGCCTGTCGCTGTCGGGCACGGCGGTGGCGAGCGACGCGTTCTTCCCGTTCCGTGACGGCCTCGACGTGGTGGTCAAGGCGGGCGCGACCTCGGTGATCCAGCCGGGCGGTTCGATGCGCGACCAGGAAGTGATCGATGCCGCCGACGAGCACGGCGTGGTGATGGTGCTCTCCGGCGTGCGCCACTTCAGGCACTGAAATCCGCCGCTTCGGGACCGGGCTCAGTCTCCGAAGCGGTATTTCAGCTGGAAGGTGAGCGCGCCGTAGAGGCGGTTCTTGATGGTCGGGATCACCGCAACGTTCAGCCCCCAGTGCTTGCCTTCGATCGCCGCGGTCGGGATCAGGGAGGGAAACCAGTTCCCGTTGCGGTAGTTCGGGTAGCCATCGAAGCCGCCGACCACGGCGCCGAGCTTCACGCCGTGAAACTCGAAGGGCATCACGTACAGCCCGATGTAGCGTGAGCGCTCCCGGTCGCTGTTGCGGAACAGGCCTGCCGTCAGCGAGTAGGTCTCGTTGATCGGCCACTCGACCCCGAGGCCGGGGTTCTTGTCTTCCAGGCCCTTGTTGCGGTCGTAGTGGTACGAATAGAAGCCGGCGTTGAACCAGACCTTGCCGACGTCGAAATCCGGCTCGGCCATGGCCAGCCCGGGAATACCGAGCAAGCCCAGGCAGGACAGCAGGCCGCGCAGCGGTCGATGGGTTCCCTTGGCGGCGGACCTCACTCAGAGCGCCCTGAAGATCTCGCGCGCGGCCTCGACCGTCGCCGCGATGTCCGCCTCGCTGTGCGCCGCGCTCACGAAGCCGGCCTCGTACAGCGCCGGTGCGATGTAGATGCCGCGTGCCAGCAAGCCATGGAACAGGGCGTTGAATTTCGCGTTGTCGGTCTTCATCACCGTCGCGTAGTTCTGCGGCAGCGCGTCCATCAGGAAGAAGCCGAACATGCCGCCTTCGCTGTCGGCGCTGAAAGGCACGCCTGCGGCTGCCGCGGCTGCCGTCAGGCCGCCCGTCAGCGCGCGCGTGCGAGCCGACAGCGATTCGTAGAAGCCGGGCTTCGAGATTTCCTTCAGCGTGGCCAGTCCGCAGGCGGTCGCCACCGGATTGCCCGACAGCGTGCCGGCCTGGTAGACCGGGCCCAGCGGCGCCAGCTGTTCCATCACCGCGCGCTTGCCGCCGAAGGCCGCCAGCGGCATCCCGCCGCCGATCACCTTGCCCATCACCGTCATGTCGGGCTCGAAGCCGGGAATGAGCTTGGCGTAGACGCTCTGTGCGCCGCCGAGCGCGACGCGGAAGCCGGTCATCACCTCGTCGAACACGAAGAGTGCGCCGTGTTGCGTGCAGAGCTCGCGGCAGCGCTTCATGAAGGGCACGCTTGCGCGCACGAAGTTCATGTTGCCGGCGATCGGCTCGATGATGATGCAGGCGACGTCCGCCCCATGGAGCGCGAAGGCTTCTTCCAGCTGCGCGACGTTGTTGTATTCGAGCACCAGCGTGTGCTGCACCACCTCGGGCGGTACGCCGGCCGACGTGGGATTGCCGAAGGTGGCAAGGCCCGAGCCGGCCTTGACCAGGAGTGCGTCGGCATGGCCGTGATAGCAGCCCTCGAACTTGATGATCGTCTTGCGGCCGGTGGCGCCGCGTGCCAGGCGGATCGTGCTCATGCCGGCCTCGGTGCCGGAGCTCACCAGCCGCAGCATCTCGATCGACGGCACCAGCGAGATGATGGCTTCGGCGAGTTCCACCTCGCGCTCGGTCGGGGCGCCGAACGAGAAGCCGTCGAGCGCCGCTTTCTGAACGGCCTCCAGCACGGCCGGATGACCATGGCCGAGGATCATCGGACCCCAGGAGCCGATGTAGTCGATGTAGCGCTGGCCGTTGGCATCCCAGAAATAGGCGCCTTCGGCACGCTCGATGAAGCGCGGCGTGCCGCCGACGGCCTTGAAGGCGCGCACGGGCGAATTCACGCCGCCGGGAATCACGGCGCGGGCGCGTTCGAAGAGACGTTCGTTGTGGTCAGTGGTCATGTCGGTTGAGCAGGAAGGGTGCGATGCGGCCGTGGCCTGGCATCAGTGCTTGGTGTCGTGTGGCGGCAGCGCGAAGTCGCCCGGTTCCGGTGGCCTGCCGTCGGCGTCGTCCTCGTCTTCGTCGTCCTCGGGCTGGGCCCAGAAAAGACGGTCCGGCAGCACGTGGCCCATGCCGGGTCGGAAGCCGGCGTCGAGGCAGCGATCCATGTAGCTGAGCGCCTCGCTCGTCGCGGCCACGAGGTCGGTGCCGCCGGCCAGCAGCGCGGCGAGGGCCGCCGACAGCGTGTCGCCCGCGCCGGCGAACACGGCTTCGAGGCGTTCGAACTTCTCGCTGCCGAGCACCGACTGCGGCGAGGCCAGCACGTTGTCGATGAACTGGTCCGGCAGCACGATGCCGGTGACCAGCGTGTAGGCCACGCCGTATTCGCCGGCCGCCCGCGCGATGTCGCGCGCGCTGGGCGGGCGCTCGCCGCTCCAGTCGGGCAGCAGCCAGCGCCACAGCGTGCTGTGGTTGCCGACCAGCACCGTCGCCTGCGGCAGCAGCAGTTCGCGGAAGGCGTCGAGGTAGGCGTCGATCTGGTTCTCGTCCCACCACGACAGGTTGGGCATGTAGGCGACCAGCGGCACGTCGGGGTAGTCGGTCGCGGTCTCGGCGACCGTGCTGAGGATCTCGGGCGAGCCGACGAAGCCGACCTTGATCAGCCGGACCTCCACGTCCTCGAGGATCGCGCGCGCCTGTTCGGCCACCGCTTCCTCGTCGAAGGCGAAATGGTCGAAGACTTCGGCCGTGTCGCGCACGTAGGTTCCAGTGACGACCGGCAGCATGTGGCCGCCGACCGAGGCGATCGTCAACGCGTCGCCGCTCAGGCCGCCCGCGCCGCTCGGGTCGCTGGCATTGAAGACGAGCACGCAGGGCGGATTCAGGTCGCCTTCGATGGCGCCGTCCTCGATGTCGTCGATCGACTCGCCGGAGTCGCGGCTGCCGCCTGCCGGCGAAGAAGAGGTCGGGGAGGTGTTCATGTGCCGTTCGAAGCCTTCATGCAAGGTGGCAGAGCGAAGAGGGCGATCGCCCTCCGCAGGAACACGCTTGAATACAATCGTTGCATTGTAAGAACAGGGATTTTGAGCTGCGATGAATACCAAGACCTGGATGTGCCTGATCTGCGGATGGATCTACGACGAAGCCGTGGGTGTTCCCGAAGATGGCATTGCCGCCAACACCGCCTGGGCCGATGTTCCGATGAACTGGACCTGTCCTGAATGTGGTGCGCGCAAGGAAGATTTCGAGATGGTTGAAATCTGAAGCATGGCATAGGTTCGCGTCAGCGTGCCGCGGACTTGTGACACGGTGCGATCAGCCGCCGCCGTGGCCTGGTCAGTGCGATGGGCCTGACACCGGTTTGCGCGCCGCGCCATAGCGCTGGAGCGTGCGCTCGCGCGCCTCGGCATGGTCCACGATCGGTGCCGGGTAGTTCTTGCCGAGTTCGACGCCAGCCGCCGCAAGCTCGAGCGGCCCCGCATCCCAGGGCGCATGGATCGCCTTGTTCGACAGCTTGGCCAGTTGCGGCAGATAGCGCCGGATGAACTTGCCTTCCGGGTCGAAGCGTTCGCTCTGTGTGACCGGGTTGAAGATCCTGAAATAGGGCTGTGCGTCGCAGCCGCTCGAACTGGCCCATTGCCAGCCGCCGTTGTTCGACGCGAATTCGAAGTCGTTCAGGTGCGTGGCGAAGTACGCCTCGCCGCGGCGCCAGTCGAGCCCGAGGTCCTTGCACAGGAAGCTCGCGACCACCATGCGCAGCCGGTTGTGCATGTAGCCGCTCTGGTTGATCTGCGCCATCGCGGCGTCGACTAGCGGGTAGCCGGTGCGCCCCTCGCACCAGGCCTTGAAGAGGCCGTCCGCATGCTTGCCGTGGTGCCAGACGATCTTGTCGTATTCCGGCCGGAAGCTCTTGCCCTCGGCCACCTGCGGATGGTGCGCGAGCACCTGGAAATAGAAGTCGCGCCAGATGAGCTCGCCCAGCCAGGTCGCCGCGCCGCGGTTGCCTTCGAGCGACAGCCGGTGCGCGATGCCGGCCATTCCGCGGATCGACACCGTGCCGAAGCGCAGGTGCACGCCCAGGTAGCTGGGCCCGCGCACCGCCGGAAAGTCGCGCGTGGCGTCGTAGCGGTCGATGCGCTCGAAGAAGTCCTCGAACAGCGCCGCACCCCCCTGGCTGCCGGTCGGAATCTCCAGCGATCCCAGGTTGGTCTTCTCGAAGCCGAGCTCCGCCAACGCCGGCACGGCGGCGTCGTGGCTGGCCGGCGGCGGGATCAGCGCGTCGGCGTAATGCCGCACCGGATACGCCTTCAGATAGAAGTCGTCGACCTTCGCGAGCCAGGCGCGCTTGTAGGGTGTGAACACGGTGTAGGGCTGGCCGGTCTTGGTCAGCACCTCGTCGCGTTCGAAGATCGCCTTGTCCTTGGCGACCGTCATCAGGATGCCGGCATTCGCCAGTGCGCCGAACACCTGGGCATCGCGTGCGACCGCTTCGGGCTCGTCGTCGCGGTTGGCGAACACGGCCTGCACGTCGAGCGCTTTCGCAATCTCGGGAATTTCGTCCTCCGCGCGCGCATGGCGCACGATCAGCCCGCCGCCCAGCGCGCGCAGCTCGGCATCCAGGGCGACCAGCGATTCGCGGATGAACTCGACGCGGCGGTCGGCGCGCGGCAGCGGCTCCAGGATGTCCGTGTCGAACACGAACACGCAGACCACCTGGCGGCAACTGCGCAGCGCCTGCCACAGCGCCGCGTTGTCGTCGACGCGCAGGTCGCGTCGGAACCACATCAGGCCCTTGGGGTAGATCTTGTCGACGGCAAGTAAAATCGGTGGCATGGCTTCCGATTCTGCCCCGATGAACCTCACGCATCACTTCCTGATTGCGATGCCAGGGCTGGAGGACGAAGCGTTCAATCGCAGCGTCGTCTATCTCTGCGAGCACAGCGCACGCGGCGCGCTCGGCCTCGTGATCAACAAACCCAGCGACATCAACCTCAGGGTGCTGTTCGAGAAGATCGAACTTCATCTCTCCCGCCCCGAGATCGGCAATGCGCCGGTTTTCCAGGGCGGCCCGGTCCAGACGGAGCGCGGCTTCGTGCTGCACGAACCGGTCTTCACCGAAGCCGACAAGCCCGAGGAGTCGGTCTACGCGTCGACCATGACGATCCCCGGCGGGCTGGAGATGACCACGTCGAAGGACGTGCTCGAAGCCCTGGCGACCGGCTCCGGCCCGCGCAAGGTGCTGGTGTCGCTCGGCTATGCCGCCTGGGGCGAAGGCCAGCTCGAATCCGAACTCGCGGAGAACAGCTGGCTCACCGTGGGCGCCGACCCGGCGGTGATCTTCGACACGCCGGTCGAGCAGCGCTACGACAGCGCATTGCGGCTGCTGGGCCTCGAGGCCTGGACGTTGTCGCCCGACGCCGGTCACGCCTGAGCGCCGCAGCGATGTCCGACAGCCCGACCGTGCCCGTTTCAGCGCCCGTCCCCCACGTTCCTGCGCCCGTCCCCGCCCACTTCCAGAGCTTTCTCGCCTTCGATTACGGCAAGAAGCGCACCGGTGTCGCCACCGGCAACCGGCTGCTGCGCACCGCGTCGCCGCAGCCGACGATCAAGGCTGAAGGCGACGCGCGCTTCGCCCAGGTCGAGGCCCGCATCCGCGAATGGCAACCCGACGCGCTGGTGATCGGCGTGCCGCTGCATCCCGATGGCGCGCCGCACGAGAACACGCGCGCCGCGCAGAAGTTCGCGCGCCAGCTGCGCGGCCGATTCAACCTCTCCGTGTACGAGGTCGACGAGCGCTACAGCACGACCGAGGCGCTCTCGTCCGGCGCGCGCGACGCCGACGCCGCGTCGGCCTGCATCATCCTGGAACAGTTTCTAAGGAGTCTTCCGTGAGTTCCATTCCCGAAGCCGAAGGGCTCTACCTCGCCCTGCTGCAGGGCGTGAAGGCGCTGCTGCGCCCCGACACCCGGCTGGTCGGCGTCACCTCCGGCGGCGCCTGGCTGGTCGAGCGGCTGCAGAAAGACCTGGGCCTGCCCGGCGCGCCCGGCGTCATTTCGTCGGCCATGCACCGCGACGACTTCGCGCGGCGCGGCCTGTCGTCGAGTGCCCAGACCGCGCTGCCCTTCGACGTGAACGGCGCCGACGTGCTGCTGCTCGACGACGTGCTCTACACCGGCCGCACGATCCGCGCGGTGCTCAACGAGCTGTTCGACTTCGGCCGGCCCGCCAGCGTGCGGCTGGCCGTGCTGGTCGACCGTGGCGGCCGCCAACTGCCGGTGGCGGCGGATTTCGCCGCCGCGCAACTTGCGCTGCCGGACACGCAGTCGCTCGCGCTGGCGCGCAGCGAATCGGGCGCCTTCAGCTTCGACGTCAAGGAGGCCTGAGTGCTCTACAAGCGCAATCCGCAGCTCAACAAGAACGGCGAGCTGATCCATTTGCTGTCGATCGAGGGGCTGCCCAAGAGCATCCTCACGCACATCCTCGACACCGCTGCCAACTTCACCAGCGTGAGCGACCGCGAGGTGAAGAAGGTGCCGCTGCTGCGTGGCAAGAGCGTGTTCAACCTCTTCTTCGAGAACTCGACGCGCACCCGCACGACCTTTGAGATCGCGGCCAAGCGGCTGTCGGCCGACGTGCTGAACCTGGACATCGCGCGCTCTTCGGCGAGCAAGGGCGAGTCGCTGCTCGACACCATCGCCAACCTGTCCGCGATGGCCGCCGACATCTTCGTCGTGCGCCACAGCGAGTCGGGCGCGCCCTACCTGATCGCGCAGCACGTGGCGCCGCATGTGCATGTGGTCAACGCCGGTGACGGCCGCCATGCGCATCCGACGCAGGGGCTGCTCGACATGTACACGATCCGCCACTACAAGAAGGACTTCGCGAACCTCACGGTCGCGATCGTCGGCGACGTGCTGCATTCGCGCGTCGCGCGTTCCGACATCCATGCGCTGACCACGCTGGGCTGCGCCGAAGTGCGCGTGGTCGGCCCCAAGACGCTGGTGCCGGCCGACATGGCCGCGATGGGTGTGCGCGTGTGCCACACGCTCGAGGAAGGCATCAAGGATTGCGACGTGGTGATCATGCTGCGCCTGCAGAACGAGCGCATGAGCGGCGCGCTGCTGCCGTCGAGCCAGGAATTCTTCAAGACCTACGGCCTCACGCCGGAGAAGCTGCAGCTCGCCAAGCCGGACGCGATCGTGATGCATCCGGGCCCGATCAACCGCGGCGTCGAGATCGACTCGGCGGTGGTCGACGGCAAGCAGAGCGTGATCCTGCCGCAGGTCACTTTCGGCATCGCGGTACGCATGGCCGTCATGAGCATCGTCGCGGGCAACGAAGCATGAACATCCTCATTTCAAACGGCCGGGTGATCGATCCGGCTTCGGGCCTCGACGCGCTGGCGTCGGTCGCGATCGCCGATGGCGTGATCGTGGCGATCGGCGACGTGCCGGCCGGCTTCAATGCCGAGCGCGTCATCGATGCCGCAGGTTGCCTCGTCACGCCCGGCCTGGTCGACGTCGCGGCGCGGCTGCGCGAACCGGGCTACGAGCACGAAGGCATGCTCGAGAGCGAGACGGCCGCTGCGGTGGCTGGCGGCATCACCAGCCTGGTCTGCATGCCCGACACCGACCCGGTGCTGGACGAGGCCGGCCTGGTCGAGATGCTGCAGTTCCGCGCGCAGAAGCTGCAGCGCTCGCGCATCTTCCCGCTGGGCGCGCTCACCCGCGGTCTGGCCGGCGAGGTGCTGACCGAGATGGCTGCGCTGATCGAGGCCGGCTGCGTCGGCTTCACCCAGGCCGACGTGCCGCTGGGCAGCACGCAGGTGCTGCAGCGCGCGCTGTCGTACGCCAGCACCTTCGGCTACACCGTGTGGCTGCGCCCGCAGGACCGCGACCTCGGCAAGGGCGTGGCGGCCAGCGGTCCGCTGGCCACGCGGCTCGGCCTGGCCGGCGTGCCGGTGTCGGCCGAAACGATCGCGCTCTTCACGATCTTCGAGCTCATGAAGGGGACCCGCGCACGCGTGCACCTGTGCCGCCTGTCAAGCGCGGCGGGCGTGGCGCTGGTGCGTGCGGCACGCGCCGAAGGCCTGGACGTGACCTGCGACGTGAGCATCAACTCGCTGCACCTGACCGACAACGACATCGGCTACTTCGACAGCCGCGCGCGGCTCAATCCGCCGTTGCGCCAGCAGCGCGATCGCGATGCGTTGTCGGCCGCGCTGGCCGACGGCACGATCGACGCGCTGGTGTCCGACCACACGCCGGTCGATGCCGACGCCAAGACCTTGCCTTTCGCCGAGAGCGAGCCCGGCGCCACCGGCTTCGAGCTGTTGCTGCCACTCGCGCTGCAATGGGGCGAGCAGAGCGGCGCCGGTCTGTTGCGTGCGCTCGAGGTCGTGACCTCGGCGCCCGCTGCGCTGCTGGGTGCGCCGGGCGCCGCTTTGGGCCGGCTCGCGGTGGGCGGCCCGGCGGACCTCTGCGTGGTCGACCCGTCGGCCGAATGGCAGGTCGTGCCCGAGGCGTTGAAGAGCCAGGGCAAGCACACGCCCTTCGCCGGTTATGCGATGCGCGGCCAGGTCCGCACGACGCTGGTTGGCGGCCGGATCGTCGCGCAGCGCTGAGGGCGGCCGATGAACGCGCTTTCTGCATGGTGGAGGCTGCTGCGCGCCATCGGGCACGCGTTCGGCGGCTGGTTCACGATCCGCTTCGCCTTCCCCAAGCTCACGCAGGCCGAGCGCGAAGCACGCGTTCAGGCCTGGGCGCTGGGGATGCTCGCGATCATGGGCGTCCGGCTCACGGTGCAGGGCACACCGCCCGCGCAGGGGCCGCTGCTGTTGGTCGCCAATCACCTGTCGTGGCTGGACATCCTCACCATCCATGCGGCCCGCCACGTGCGCTTCGTGTCGAAGTCGGGCGTGCGCCACTGGCCGCTGATCGGCACGCTGTCGGACGGCGCCGGCTCGCTCTACATCGAACGCGAGCGCCGGCGCGACGCTCTGCGCGTGGTGCACCACATGACCGATGCGCTGCGCAAGGGCGACCTGATCGCCGTTTTCCCCGAAGGCACGACGAGCGATGGCCGCGGGCTGTTGCCATTTCACGCGAACCTGCTGCAGGCTGCGATCTCGTCCGGCGCACCGGTGCAGCCAGCCGCGATCCGCTACGCCGATGCGGCGACCGGCGAGACCAGCCAGGCGCCGCGCTACATCGACGACGACAACCTGGCAACCTCGCTGTGGCGCACGCTGAGGGCGCCGCCGCTGCTGGCGATCGTGCGCTTCGGCGAGCCGCAGCCGTCGTTCGGCCAGGAGCGGCGGGCGTGGGCGCAGTCGCTGCACGCCGACGTGCAGGCGTTGCGTCGCGACACGCATTGACGGCACTGGCGCATCCGTTCGCCAGCAGTCTTTCACCAACGGTCGATCCACGGTCAACGAGGCCATCATGCAATTCATCGATGCCACCGCAACGCGCGAAGCCTTGCCATTCGACCGGCTGATTCCCGCCTTGCGCGACATGTTCGCGAGCGGTTGCGAAGTGCCGCTGCGGCACACGCACACGCTGCCGACGGATGCCGGTGCCAGCGGAACGGTGCTGATCATGCCGGCCTGGCAACCCGGCGCGTACCTGGGCATCAAGACGGTCAACATCTTTCCCGGCAACGCGGCGCGCGGGCTGCCGGGGCTGTTCTCGACCTATGTGCTCTACGACGCGCAGACCGGCGTGCCGCTGGCGCAGATCGATGGCGACGAGATCACGTCGCGCCGCACCGCGGCGGCTTCGGCGCTGGCGGCGTCGTATTTGGCGCTACCCACGGCACGCAGCCTGCTGGTGGTGGGCGCGGGCCGGGTCGGCAGCCTGCTGGCAGAGGCATACCGTGCCGTGTTGCCGATCGAACAGGTGACGGTCTGGGACCGGACGCCGGCCAAGGCCGAAGCGCTCGCCGGCAAGCTGCGGCTGGGCGGCGTGGACGCTGTCGCCGCGACGGACCTGGCAGCGGCTGCAGCCCGCGCCGACATCGTGAGCTGCGCGACGTTGGCCACGAGTCCGGTGGTGCAGGGCGCATGGCTGGGTCCTCGCAGTCACCTCGACCTGATCGGCAGCTTCACGCCGCAGATGCGCGAGGCCGACGACGCATGCTTTGCGGGCGCGCGGATCGTGGTCGACACGGCGGAGGCGCTGCAGAAGAGCGGTGAACTGCTCGGGCCGATGTCGCGCGGCGTGTTCGATGCATCCTCCGTGGCGGGCATGCTGGAAGACCTGGCGCGTGCGGTGGTGCAGGGACGCGGCGCTGCGACGGGGCGGACCGTGTTCAAGTCGGTCGGTACGGCGCTGGAGGATCTGGCGGCGGCCGTGCTCGTGTTCGAGCGTGTGGGGGCGCAGGGGCTCGTGGCGTTGAGCGAGCGATAGGGCTTGTCTCATTGCTGTCGCTGCTCATCGTGCATCGTGCGATATGGGTTGTGAGCGGCGTTGACGTTGTGTAGCGCTGTTGGCTTGTGGCGTCCCCCGGACGTTGGGGAGCGCGCCCGGCATGCGGTGCAGTCCAGGCGACCCGCTGTACCGGCCCTTCGGGCTCCCTTGCGGTGCTCGCCTTCCGCGGGGTCCCGCCCAAACTCGCTGCGCTCAAACAAGGGCGAGCCCTGATCCGCGGAAGGCTGCGCTCCTCAGCGGTACAGAAGGGAATCGCCTGGACTGCACCGCATACCGGGCGCTTGAGGGTGTTCGACGGATGTGTGCGCCTCGACGCAGTAACCAACAGTCCAACAGCCGCAGCGTCGCGGATGCCCAACGCCGGTGTCGGGCGTCGGTGGGTGGGATGTCTTGGGGCGGCTGTCCGGCTCCGGCGAGCACCGCAGTGGAAGGCGGATGAGGGCCGCAGCTGTTTGAGTGGAACGCAGTGGAGCGAGTTCTGCGGACCCCGCCTGGAGCGAGGAGCAGCAGCGAAGTCCGAAGGACCGGAGCCGTCTGCCGCCCCAAGACATCCCACCCGCCGACGCCTCTCCACAACCGCAACGCGCTCCGAGCAACCCGCAACCAGCCGTACGGATCACAGCCAAAAAAAAGCGCCCCGAAGGGCGCTTTGCAACGACGCAGCAAGTGCGCCGGGAGGAGGAACCGTCGCCTCAAAGGATGCCGAAGACCTTCAGACCGATGATGACCACGAGCGGTACGCCGCAGAGCCAGAGAACGATGCTTTTCATGAAGGTCTCCCGAATAGGTTTGGTGAGCCTTCAGGCTAAACGCAGGCCGAGGAGCGGGCGTGCGGGATCAGGCACGCTCGGCGTCGTCCGCAACCTACGCTTGCCTACAACCTTGGTGGAGTGCAGTCCAAGGGACGCCATCCAGGGCGCTCCATGACGTGCTACCCGTAAAGCGCTACATCACCGTCGCATGCGGATGCAGTGGATGGGCGAGCGTGTCGGCGATCAGGCGCAGCGCGTCGTTGCACTCGTCGCGCGACATCGGTCCGCCCAGGCAGATGCGCACGGCTTCGGGCGGCATGCCGTCGGTCGAGAACGCCGCGCTCGCCACCACGCCGACGTTCTGCGTGCGCAGGTACGACGCGAATTCGACCGTGCTCCAGGCCGACGACAGCGGCAGCCACAGGTGAAAGCTCTCACTGGGCGCGGCCACGCCATAGCTGCCCAGATGCCGCATCGCGAGCGCGATGCGCGCGTTCGACTCATTGCGCACCGCCTGCAGCATCGCGTCAGCCGTGCCGTCTTCCACCCACAGCGTGGCGAGTGCGTTGGTGATCGGTGACGCCATCACCGTGGTGGCGCGCAACGCGCCGGCCAGCCGTTGCGACTGGCGTGCGCTCGGCGAGCGCACATAGGCATTGCGCAGCCCGGCGCCCAGCGTCTTCGAGAAGCCGGTGATGTAGTAGGTCAGGTCGGGCGCCATCGTCGCGATGGCCGGCGGCATCTGGCGCGGCAGCAGTCCGTAGGCGTCGTCTTCGATGATCGGAATGGCATAGCGCAGCGCGATGTCGGCCAGCGCTTCACGGCGCGCACGAGAGATCGTGGCAGTCGTCGGGTTGTTCAGCGTCGGGTTCACGTAGAGCGCCTTCGGCTTGAGCGTCTTGCAGGCGTGCTCGAACGATTCGCCCATCGGGCCTTCCTCGTCCAGCGGCAAGGCATGCAGCTGGATGCCGAGCTGCGTCGCGATCGCCTTCACGCCAGGGTAGGTCAGCGCCTCGACACAGATCAGCTCGCCCGGCCGCGCCAGTTGCGAGAACAGCGCGGCCAGCACGCTGTGGATGCCGGGGCACACCAGCATCTGGTCGAGCCGGCAGTCGGGCAGGCGCGGCCGCAGCCACTGCATGGCTGCCTCGCGGTCGCGCACGCTGCCGCCGAAGTCCTGGTAGCGCAGCAGGTCGTACATGTCGGTGTCGGCCATGAGGCGCGATGCACTGTCCTTCATGCGGTCGATCAGCGCCGCGTCCTGCGGCTCCGGTGGCAGGTTCATCGTCATCTCGGCGGTGCCGCCACCGCGCAGCGGCAGCGCGGGACTGGTGCCGCGGATGAAGGTGCCGGTGCCCGCGCGCGAGTCGATCAGCCCGCGCTTGCGCGCCTCCGCGTAACCGCGCGCCACGGTCGTGTAGTTGAGCCGCAGATCGGCCGCCAGGTCGCGCAGCGTGGGCAGCCTGTCGCGGGCCGTGAGGCGGCCGGTGCGGATGTCTTCGGCGATCAAGTCGGCCAGTAAGAGGTAAGCCGGTTTGTCACTGGTTTCAAGGCGTTTCTGCCACAGCTGGATGTGCTTGTTCATGGTGACTTGATCGCATTCATTGATTGCATTGATCTGATGGGATGAACGCATGTTCCGTGCCGCGTACAGAGGGCAGAAATGCATGGATCGCGTGCACGACGATCCATTGATCGGGTGCATTGATCGCACGATCAATGCCTCTTTCGGGTGCGAAAACGCGCGGTCAGGCGTCTGTCGACGCCGACTTTTCGGGGCCGAAAATTTTTTTCATCGGCCGCATGGCGCACCGCATCTGATTGATCGCGAGTTGATCGGATCAAGGCCGTCGGCGGGTGGCACATCGCATGCGAAGGAGAAGGGCGCGCAACACCTTCATCCCTCGTTCATTCACTGGAGCCACCCCATGCCCAAAGTCACCAAAGCCCCGAACGTCACCGGCGACCACCTTGTCGACTACGAAGAAAAAGTCTTCGAGGACGTGAAGGCCGAGCCCGGCGAGAAGGCGCTCGTCACCTTCCACACCGTGGCCTTCGAAGGCTCGATCGGCTTCGTCAACCTGCTGCAGGCCACGCGGCTCAAGCGCAAGGGCTATGAAACCTCGGTGCTGCTGTACGGCCCCGGCGTCACGCTCGGCGTGCAGCGCGGCTTTCCGACGCTGGGCGACGAAGCCTTCCCCGGCCACCAGAACTTCAACAAGCAGATCGTCAAGTTCATGGAAGAGGGCGGCAAGGTCTACGCCTGCCGCTTCGCGCTGCAGGCGCTGTACGGCCACGGCGAGGGCGCGTTGATCCCGGGCATCACGCCGATCAACCCGCTCGACGTGCTGGACATCGTGCTGCTGCACAAGAAGGCCGGCGCGGTGATCCTCGACACCTGGACGCTTTGAGCGCACGAGGCCTGCCATGAGTGCATCACGCATCGTCCGCGCTGCCGCAGTCCAGATCGCGCCCGACTTCGACAGCCACGACGGCACCTTGAACAAGGTGTGCGAGGCCATCGACCAGGCCGCCGCGAAGGGCGCGCAGATCGTGGTCTTCCCGGAGACCTTCGTGCCGTACTACCCCTACTTCTCCTTCGTGCAGCCGCCCGTGCTGCAGGGGCCGGCGCACATCCGGCTGATGGAGCGGTCGGTGGTGGTGCCGGGCCCGGTCACGCAGGCCGTGGCCGAGCGCGCGCGCGCCCGCGGCGTGGTCGTGGTGCTGGGCGTGAACGAGCGCGACCATGGCAGCCTCTACAACACGCAGTTGCTGTTCGACGCCGACGGCACGCTCGCGCTCAAGCGCCGCAAGATCACGCCGACGTACCACGAGCGGATGATCTGGGGCCAGGGCGATGCGGCGGGGCTGAAGGTGGTCGACACCGCGGTCGGCCGCGTCGGCGCGCTGGCCTGCTGGGAGCACTACAACCCGCTCGCGCGCTACAGCCTGATGGCGCAGCACGAAGAGATCCACTGCGCGCAGTTTCCCGGCTCGCTGGTCGGGCCGATCTTCGCGGAACAGATGGAAGTGACCATCCGCCATCACGCGCTCGAATCGGGCTGCTTCGTCGTCAACGCGACCGGCTGGCTCACCGATGCGCAGATCACCGCCATCACGCCCGATGCCGGCCTGCAGAAGGCGCTGCGCGGCGGCTGCCACACGGCGATCGTCTCGCCCGAAGGCAAGCACCTCGCGCCGCCGCTGACCGAAGGCGAAGGCATGGTCGTCGCCGACCTCGACATGGCGCTCATCACCAAGCGCAAGCGAATGATGGATTCGGTCGGCCACTACGCGCGGCCCGAACTGCTGAGCCTGGCCATCAACGAGCGCCCCGCCGCGACCACCTTCGCGATGCCTGCGGGCGCACCTCTTTCCACCACCTCGACCGGGAGCCTCCATGACCACCGCAACGCCGCCGACCCATCCGTCCAGCCGCCAGTTGATGACCGAGTTGCAGTCCTTCGGGTTGCGGCTGGTTGACCCTTCGGCCGGTGCGGCCAGCCGCCGCGGCGGCGCAGGCCCGTCCGACCACAAGGCCGTCACGGTCGACGGCCACACGATCATGGTGCCGGTGCACACGTCGACCGCGTGGAACTCGCCCTTCACCGCGCAGGCGCCCGACGCGATGGGCAACAGCACGATCACGCGCGGCAGCATTCCGATCGCCAGCATCAGCTTTCCGAAGCAGCCGCGCTTCACGAAGATGCAGACCTTCGATGGCGTGCCCTACGGCCACATCGCCACGCTGCACGGCAGCGATGTGCTCGCGACCACGGTGCTGCAGACCTGCATCCGCTACGAGAGCCGCAAGAAGACCTGCAAGTTCTGCGCGATCGGCCAGTCGCTCGCGGCCGGCCGCACCGTGGCACGCAAGACGCCCGAGCAGCTCGCCGAGGTGGCGCGCGCCGCGGTGCTGCTCGACGGCGTGAAGCACATGGTGCTGACCACCGGCACGCCGAACGCGACCGACCGCGGCGCACGGATCCTCTGCGAGAGCGCCTTCGCGATCAAGGCCGCGGTCGACATTCCGATCCAGGGCCAGTGCGAGCCGCCGGACGACGACCAGTGGTTCCATCGCATGAAGGCCGCCGGCATCGACACGCTGGGCATGCACCTCGAAGTGGTGACACCGGCCGTGCGCGAGAAGATCATGCCGGGCAAGGCCAGCGTGCCGATCTCGCGCTACATGAGCGCCTTCGAGGCGGCCGTCGCCGTGTTCGGCCGCGGACAGGTCAGCACCTACATCCTGGCCGGGCTGGGCGACACGCGCGAGGCGATCCTCGATATCTGCGACCAACTGCTCGCGCTGGGCGTGTACCCCTTCGTCGTGCCTTTCGTGCCGATCAGCGGCACACCGCTGGAAGACCATCCCGCGCCGACGCCGGAGTTCATGAAGTCGATCCTGCAGCCGCTCGGCGAGCGCGTGGCGGCGGCCAACCTGCGGTCGAGCGACATCAAGGCGGGCTGCGGCAAGTGCGGTGCGTGCTCGTCGCTTTCGGTCTACGAGTCCTGAACCGGGAGCACGCCATGAGCTGCATCGATGACGTCGTCGACCCGGTCGTGCACTACACGCCGGTCGAGTTCCTGGTGCGCGAGGCCGCGCAGCAGTGGGAGCGCGACGAGGCGCACGCGCTGCGTCGCGCGGTGTTCTGCATCGAGCAGGGCATCTTCGTCGGCGACGATCGCGATGCAGTCGACGACCAGGCGCAACTGCTGGTGGCGATGTCCTGCATCGGCGGCATGCCGGACCAGGTGGTCGGCACCGTGCGCATCCATGAAGCCTCGCCCGGCGTGTGGTGGGGCTCGCGGCTCGCGGTGCATGCCGCCTTTCGCAGCCAGGGACATCTGGGTGCGACGCTGATCCGGCTGGCGGTGACGCGCGCGCATGCACAGGGCTGCCACACCTTCATGGCGCACGTGCAGGCGCAGAACGAGGCACTGTTCCACAAGCTGCATTGGCGCACGACGGGTATCTTGAACATCCACGGCCGCCCGCATGCCGAGATGCAGCCCGACCTGTCCTTCTACCCGCCGTGCCATGACCCGGTGAGCGGCTTCGTCTCGCGCGCACGTTCTTCTTTTCCCTCTCCGTCCGGGAGAGGGCAGGGTGAGGGCGGCAGCCGTGGATAAGGCAGCTGCACCCATTGAAGGCCCGATGCCCTCACCCCAACCTTCTCCCGGAGGGAGAGGGCGCAATGCAACGGCGCTCCAGGAGATCGCCACCGCACTGCGCGAGAGCCGCGGCTTCGCGCACAAGCGCGACATCAGCGACATCGTCGCCGCGCTCGGGCAGTCGCTGCCCGGCGGCGCGGGAGACCTGGCCCAGGCCGTGCCGGTCGGCGACGACTGCGCGGCCATTCCCGACGGCCACGGCGGCTACCTGCTGTTCGCCATCGAAGGCCTGGTCGAGGACTTCATCGAGCGCATGCCCTGGTTTGCCGGCTACTCCGGCGTGATGGTCAACGTCAGCGACATCTATGCGATGGGCGGACGGCCGACCGCGGTGGTCGACGCGATGTGGAGCGTCGGCATGCAGCCGGCCGACCAGATGCTCAAGGGCATGGCGGATGCATCGGCGAAGTACGGCGTGCCGATCGTCGGCGGCCACAGCAACAACCGCAGCGCGCGGCCCCAGCTGGCCGTCGCGATCCTGGGCCATGCGAAGAAGCTGCTGACCAGCTTCGCTGCGCGGCCGGGTGACCTGCTGGTGATGGCGGTGGACCTGCGCGGTGCCTACCAGGAGCCCTTCCCGTACTGGAACGCATCGACCACGGCGCCCGGCGCGCGCCTGCGGGCCGATCTCGAACTGCTGCCCGAGCTGGCCGAGGCCGGACTCTGCGATGCGGCCAAGGACATCAGCATGGCCGGCGCCGTCGGCACCTCGTTGATGCTGCTGGAATGCTCGAAGGTCGGCGCAACGATCGACCTCGATGCGATCCCGCGGCCCGAAGGCGTGCCGATGCTGCGCTGGCTCACGTCCTTTCCGAGCTTCGGCTTCGTGCTGAGCGTGCGGCCCGAAAAGCTCGGCGCGGTGCTCACCCGCTTTGCGGCGCGCGACATCGCCTGCAACGTGATCGGCGAGGTGAACGACACGCGCACGCTGGTGCTGCGCCAGGGCGACGACCACGCGCTGCTCTGGGACCTGAAGCAGGACGCGTTCATCTGCGAGCCGGAAGAAGGGCAGGTGTCCCGTGCCTGAGACCGCCGCAGAAAGACCGCTGCGCATCGGTCTGCTGACCCACTCGGTCAACCCGCGCGGTGGCGTGGTCCACACGCTCGAGCTGGCCCACGCGCTGCACGATGCAGGCCACGACGTGACGGTGATGGCACCGGCGTCGCCCGGCCAGCGCTTCTTCCGACCGGTGCGCTGCGCGACCCGGCTGATCCCGGTCGGGCCGACGCCGCGCGACATGGTGGAGATGGTCGGCACGCGCATCGATGCCTTCACCGCTTCCATCGGCGAGCTGCTGCAGACCACGCACTTCGACGTGCTGCACACGCACGACCCGATCGGCGGCAATGCGCTGGCCAACCTGCGGGCGGGCGGGCTGATCGACGGCTTCGTGCGCACCGTGCATCACCTCGAGGTGTTCGACGACCTGCAGCTCATGCGCTGGCAGTCGCGCGGCTTTCGTGCGGCGCGCCAGGTGTTCTGCGTGAGCGGCCTCTGGAAGGACATCCTGGCGCGGCGTCACGGCGTCGATGCGCAAGAGGTGCGCAACGGCCTGCAGCAGGGGCGCTTCAGTCCCGTTCGCGCACCGGGTGACGCCACGTTGGCCGGGCGCCTTGGCGTGCGCACCGGTGCGCCGGTGGTGCTCGCGCTGGGCGGCGTGGAGGAGCGCAAGAACACGCTGCGCCTGCTGCAGGCCTTCGTGCTGCTGCGCGCCGCCTGTCCCGATGCGCAGCTCGTGGTCGCGGGTGGCGCGAGCCTGCTCGATCACGCGCAGTACGGTCGCGACTTCGCCGCGCTGGCGCAGGCGAGCGACCTGGCCATCGGCCCCGGCCGCACGATCGTGCTGACCGGTGCGCTGCCCGACGACGACATCCCAGCGCTCTACCGCCTGGCCGATGCCGTGGCGATGCCGTCGCTCAACGAGGGCTTTGGGCTGGTGACGCTGGAGGCGCTGGCGAGCGGCGTGCCGGTGGTCGTGTCGCGCATCGCGCCTTTCACCGAATACCTCGATGACGGCGACTGCCACTGGGCCGAGCCCACGCATGTGGCATCGATCGCCGAGGCGCTGCGGGCCGCCCTGGCCGATCGGTCACCGTCCCGCATCGCCGCATCGGCCGCGCGCCTGGGCGAGCGATTCAGCTGGGTCGCGAGTGCGGCCCGTCATGCGCAGCTCTACCGCGATGGCCTGCGTGGCGCCGCCGCGGACACCCTGCGCACCCACCATCGTTGAGGAGCCTTTTCATGCCCGTCATGCATTTCCACGTCCGCTGGCCCGACCAGAGCGAAACGCGCTGCTATTCGCCGTCGCTCGTCGTGCAGGACTTTCTCACCCCCGGCGAGCGTTATGCGCTGCCGGACTTCCTCGGGCGCACACGCGAGGCGCTCGGCATCGCGTCGGAACGCGTGCGCGCCAAGTTCGGCTTTGCCTGCTCGCAGGCGATGGACCAGCTCGCGGAGATCGAACACATCGCGGCGCGCTTCAGCGACCAGACCGATGCGCAGGTCATGGTCGTGGCCTTCGACTGATCCGCCCGCGCCCTTCATTCCCACCGAAAGAGACACCATGACTCCCAAGACAACCCACTACAGCGTCGTCATCGTCGGCGGCGGCCAGTCCGGCCTGTCGCTCAGCCATTGCCTGCAGCAGCGCGGCGTCGACCACCTCGTGATCGAGAAGCGCACGCTCGTGCATTCGTGGCGCACCCAGCGCTGGGACTCGTTCTGCCTCGTCACGCCCAACTGGCAATGCAACCTGCCGGGCTGGTCGTACACCGGCAGCGATCCGCACGGCTTCATGGTGAAGGACGAGATCAACACCTGGCTCGCCGGCTTCGTCGAGCAGGTGCAGGCGCCCGCGCTCGAAGGCGTGACGGTCGACAAGGTGTCGCGCGTTGCAGGTTCCGGCGAGGCATCGCACTACACCATCGACACCAGCGTTGGCCGCTTCACGGCCGATCAGGTCGTGGTGGCGTCGGGCGGCTATCACAAGCCGGTGGTACCGCGCATGGCCGAAAAGCTGCCGGCGTCGATCGTGCAGTACCACTCGGCGCAGTACCGCAATCCGGCCCAGTTGCCCGAGGGCGCGGTGCTCGTGGTCGGCTGCGGCCAGTCCGGCTCGCAGATCGCCGAAGACCTGCACCTGGCGGGCCGCAAGGTCTACCTGGCCACCGGCAATGCGCCGCGCTGCGCGCGCTTCTACCGCGGCAAGGACGTGGTCGACTGGCTGGCCGACATGAACTATTACGACATGCCGGTCACCGAGCATCCATTGCGCGAAGGCGTGCGCGACAACACCAACCACTACGTGACCGGCCGTGACGGAGGCCGCGACATCGACCTGCGCCGATTCGCGCTGGAAGGCATGGAGCTCTATGGCCTGATGACCGGGCTGGACGGCGACACGCTCGAGTTCAAGCCGAACCTGCGCGACAACCTCGACCATGCCGACCGGATCTTCAACGGCATCAATGCGTCGATCGACAAGTACATCGCCGCGAAGGGCATCGACGCGCCGCCGGGCGATGTCTACCAGCCGGTATGGACGCCGAAGGACGAACGCACCACCTTGAGCCTGCGTGCCTCGGGCATCACCAGCGTGGTGTGGTGCATCGGCTTCCTGCCGGACTTCGGCTGGGTCGACGCGCCGGTCTTCAACGGGCGCGGCGAGCCGGTGCACCTGCGCGGCGTGACGGGTGTGTCCGGGCTGTACTTCCTCGGTTTGCCCTGGCTGCACACGTGGGGGTCGGGACGCTTTTCCGGCGTGGCGCGCGACGCCGAATACCTTGCCGAATGCATCGCCGCGCGCCGTGTGGCTGCGCCGGCCGGGGCGGCCGCGACGGCGGTTTACATCTGAAAACATCTGGGCACGCTTGTTGCTGAGCGACCGTGCGCGGCGGAGTGCGAGGGTCGGGACGAGGGAGGATGAGAGCCGTGGACATCGGACGCCGCGTGTGGACTTGCATCTTCAACAAACTCAACACCCAGAACTCACGATGAAATCCCACATTGCAGTACGCGCATTGACCTCCCTGGCCCTGGTGGTCGGCCTGCAGCAGGCCCAGGCCGTCGAATGGAGCGACACCTCGATCGGCTACCGATACGGCACCGACTTCCAGGAGCCCTACAACGGACAGGACATCAAGAAGAACATCATCAACCTGACCTACGCCAACGGCTACAAGTACGGCAGCAACTTCTTCAATGTGGACCTGTTGAATTCGGACGGCACGGACAGCAATGCACAAGAAGCCTATGTGGTGTATCGCCATACGCTGGACCTCGGCCGCGTGACCGGCAAGGACTTCAAGTTCGGGCCGGTGCGCGGACTTGGCCTGACCGCCGGCTTCGACTGGAACACCAAGAACGACCCGGGCTATTCCTCGCGCAAGCGGATGCTGGTGGTCGGGCCGACGTTGTCGATGGACGTGCCGGGCTTCCTGACCGTGAGCCTGTTCGCACTGAGCGAGAGCAACCAGCCGGTCGGCATCACCAAGCGCTACACCTACGACACGCATGCGATGCTGAACCTGGCATGGGGCATTCCGATCGGCAGCACGGGTCTGTCGTTCGAGGGCTACATGAACTACATCGCCTCGAAGGGCACGAACGAATTCGGCGGCCCGACGGCGCCTGAAACCAACATCGATGCAGCGGTCATGTACGACGTGGGTACGCCCATGGGATGGAGCAAGAACGCCTTCCGCATCGGCGTGGGCTACCAGTACTGGCGCAACAAGTTCGGCAATCCGTCGAGCGTGCCGGGCTCCCTGGCCAAGACGCCCATGCTGAAGGCAGACATCCACTTCTAGTCCCGGAGCGCGGATCGGCCGCCCGCCGGTGCCGCGCCGCAGCGGCGATCGTCGATGCCCTGGCGATCCGCCGAACGGCACATGGCAATCTCCTTGCAAAAAGATACATTAGTGCCACTTTGTATCTAAAAGGTGGGCATGCTGGACGAGGAGGGTTTGGGCAAATTTGAAAGATGGCGGGCCGATTCGCGACCATCGAGTTTTGCCGCCCGCGTGCTGGCCGCCTGGCTGAAGGCACGCACCGGTTGCCAGAACACGGTGGCCGAAGACGCTCTGCGGGATCTGCCGATGGAGTCCGGCCTTGGCGAATTGATCGATACCGTGGCGGCACGTACGGCCGAGCGCCCGAGCAGGCGCGCTGGCCGGCGCCCTGGAAAGCCTTGATCAGCGCGGGGGTGGTTGCGTCGTAATTCACGGAATCGTGAACTTTTGTGTGCACTTGGCGTTCAGACGAAGAACGATGCTGGCACGCTTGCCTGCATTGCATGCAAGGGAGCCATCACATGGCATCAGAGCCACATTCCGGACCATCCTCCAACACGTCAGCCGGTGCGGCTGACGTTCACATCGCGCCGTGGGCCAGCAAGTGGGACGCCTTGCCCGAGCCGGTCGAGGCAACTCCTCCGGCCGCTGTTCGGGCCGATGCCGCCAAGACGCCACCTGCTCCACCCGCACCGCGCCCCGCCAAGGCAGAAGCCGCCCAAGGCTTGTTTGCATCCAGGTTGATGGCCGGCATTTCGGCGCTGTCGTTCGCGCTGCTGTTATTGCTGGCCGTGGTTTGCTGGCCCGACATCGCCCGCCTGGTGGGCTGACGACAGAGGTTCAGCGTGCCGGCGCCAGGCCGGACATTGCCCAGCGGATCGTCCACCAGGACACCGCCAGGAAGGCGATCGGCAACACGATCGTCTGCAGGATGAAGAGCGCCATCAGCCGGACCATCTTGGCCGTCCAGTCGGACGCCGCGTTCAGGATGGCGTCGTAGCCGGCCTTCACGTCGGGCAGGCTCTTCCACCAGTTGCGGATGCGTTCGATCAATCCGTCACCGCCCACATTGGATTCCAGACCGCGGCCCGAGACCGAAGCCGGCGATTTCTCGATCGTGGCCAATGCCGCGTGGTACTCGTCGGCCATGAAGGTGCGGTAGATCGCTTCGTTCGTCAGCGCCGACAGGGGCACGGCGAAGCGCACGAGCAGCAGGGCAACCAGCAACGGCTGCAGCCAGCGTCCGGCGCGTGCGTCGCCGCTGCGCCAGCGCAGCACCAGCCAGAGCAGCACGGCCGCAGACACCAACCCCGACACGAAGGCATGCGCGCCGATGTTCAGCAACAGGAGCTGGATGCCGAACGCGACGCTGGCGACCAGCATGATGGCGCCGAAGCGATCGACCAGTTCGTTCAGCGGCTGAAGCGCCTGCCCCGGCGCGAGGCTGACGCCGAAGCCGCCGGGCGTCACATCCAGCTGCGTGCCCTGGGCAACCGAGATCACCGCGCCGAGCGCCCGTGCGGCCGCGAACGCGGTCAGCGCGCGTTGCAGTCCAGCCTCGATCTGCGCCCGTGCGGGTTGGTCGAACGGGGTGACCCAGCAGCCGATGAGCACCGCGGCGGCGAGCAGAAGCAAGGTGAGGCGACGAAGCGTGGAAGAAGGCATTCGGGCAGCTTATCGGGTCGCGCAGCTTCAGTGCAAACCCTCGGCATCCCCCGAACATGGGATATCGCGAGCCCCACACGGGTCGCGCAACGTGAGAACATGTTTGTGTCAATGTTGACTTGATTGAAACAACATGCAAACCGCCGTCGCTACGGCGGACTCTCTCGAGGATGGGTCATGCCTTTCGATTTCAAGAACGCCAGAGCGACGGACAGGAAGCGCGAATGCGCGCGCATCGCCAAGGACATGGGTGACAACGGCCTGCTCGGTCGACGCGAACTGCGGCAGTTGCCCAAGGTGCTCGCCGATCGCGAACCCGTGTTGAGCTTCACGGCGGGTGCCATGGGTGGACATCACTGGTTGATCGCCCTGACGGACCGGCGCCTGCTGTTCCTGCACAAGGGCTGGCTGCAGACGCTTCAGCAGACCTCGATCGACCTGGTCAAGGTCAACGCGGTGTCCAGCCATCTCGGTGTCTTCTCCGGCAAGCTGGTGATCGAAGAGGCCGGCGCCCAGCGCGTGATCGAGCGCGTTCGCAAGAAGACGGTGTTGACCTTCAGCAGCCGGGCACGCGATGCGATCGAGGCCCGGCGCATCGCCATGCGACGGTCATCGCCTGGCCCTGGCGGCAGCACCGCGCTGGAAGACGTGGTCGGTCGCCTCGAGCGCCTTGCGCAACTGGTCGACAGGGGGATCCTGACGCCGGAAGAGTTTGTCCAGCAGAAGCGGAAGATGCTGGTGAGCTGACTCACTCCTGGCCGTCTGCGCCGGGATCGTGCCGGTCGTCCTACCGTCCGGCCGCCGTCTTCGGCACCGCCCGGCTGCCACACAGTGCCGAGCCCAGCCGCATGCCGGGCAATTCGACGATGCGGTACGTGGCATAGGCAAACGCATAGGTCAGGGGAACGACGGCCAGCCAGATCCCGAGGGTTCCCACGTTCAGCGAGAGGCCCATGGCGTGGGCTGCAAGGCCGACCCGGGAGCCGACGATCGCCAGAAAAAATCCGTGGAACAGGTAGACCGAATACGAAACGTCCGACATGAACGTGACGGCGCGCGTACCGCAGACGCGATCGAGGATGTGCAGACGACGGCGAGGCTCTCGACCCGGAATCACACAGGCGGCCATCAGTGCCACGGCACCGAGCAGCCACAGGACATCCAGACCATAACTGCGCCCCATCTGGGCACAGAACACCAGGGCGAGCAAGGCGTAGGCGGTACGCACCGACCGGTCCGTCGTGCGCCCCGCCTCGAAGAGCAGCATGCCGGCCAGGAAGATCGGCAGCCGGAAGACGAGCAGCGATGGCTCGTAAAAAGCCGGTATGGTCTCCGCCGTTGCTCCTTGTGCGAGGGCTCGTTCCAAAGCGAACGACACCGCCGCGAGAACCAGGCAGACGTATCCGGCGCCGAAGCGCCGCATGGCCAGAAAGATGGCCGGAAAGGCCAGGTAGAACTGCATCTCCAGCCCGATGCTCCAGTCGGGCAGGAATGTCGAGAACGAATACGTGGGGTGAAAGCCGAACAGAAAGGACACGTGCAGCAGGATGTTCGTCGCCGTGTAGCGCGTGTTCGCCGGGTCATAGACCACGTCGCCCTGCCAGAAGGCCGGGTTCAGGCCGCGCAACAGCGAATAGCCACCCAGGAAGTCGGCGGCCAGCAAGACCGCGAGTGCGAGAGACAGGTAGTACGCAGGCGCAAGGCGAAAGAACCGCCGAATGTAGAAGCGGAGCCAGTTTTTCTTCGACGACATCGATTCCCTGGGCTCACGGGCAGTGACCGTGTACGACATCAGGAAGCCCGACAGCACGATGAAGATGTCGACGGCGGTCTTCGGAGAGGGGAGCGGGATCGACGTTGCGGCGCCGCCCCAGATCACGCAGTGCGCGGTGATCACCCAGAACGCGGCAAGAGCCCGCAGCGCATTCAAGACTGAAATGTTGTGATTCATTGCAGATCGGCAAGGCGTTGATGCCGAAGCGCGGGTGGTGCCCTCGACAGGAATCGAACCTGTATCTGAGTCTTAGGAGGACCCCGTTCTATCCATTGAACTACGAGGACTTGGGCGGCAGCGACTTTACCAGTTCATTCAGTCGTATTTCAGCGTGTAGATGAGGTCGATGCCGCTTTGCAGCCCGGCCTGCCCGCGCAGCGTGAGGCGCTGGGTCAGGTCGTAGAAGATGTAGAGCGTGCCCAGCGTGCCGGCCAGGCTGCGTTCGTAGGTGAGGTAGAAGTCGTTGGCCAGTCGTTTGCCCACGGTCACCGCCGACTCGCGCACGTCGCCGCCGCTGCCCGGTCCCTTGAAGCCGATCTCGTCCAGGCCGAAGCGGCTGGCCAGGCTGCCGCCCGTGCCGCCCTTGCCGAGTCCGCCCAGCAGCGCCAGCGCGGCCTGCTGCAGCAGCACCGATTCGCCGCCGCTGGTGGCCGACGCGCGGCCCAGCACCACCCACGACAGCGTTTCCACATCCGACAGCGAGGGCTGCGAATACAGGCGCACCCGCGGCGCCTGCGCGGTGCCGGTGACCTGGACGCCCGCGCGCTGCGAGATGTTCGGCCGGATCGCGAGGATGTCGAGCGACGGGTTGTCGAACGGGCCGTTGAAGCGCGCCAGCCCGGTCTCGACGTCGAGCTGCTGCCCGTAGGCGCGGTACTGGCCCTTGACCGTGCGCACCTCGCCGGTGATGCGCGGCGGCCCGCTCAGCGACGTCGTGCGGATGTCGAGCTCGCCCTCCAGCCGCGTCGTGATCCCGCGGCCCTGCACCGCGAAGTCGTCGCCCAGGTTGAAGTTGACGGCGATGTCCGGCGGTTTCGCGGTGTCGGGCTTGGCGATCTGCGCGTTGTTGCGCGCCATCTCGCGCTGGGCAGCGGCGGCGTTTTCCTTGTCCTTCGCGGCCGAGCGCACGACCACATCGGTGCCGAGGCTCGGCGCGGTCTCGTCGGGCAGGATGATCACGGCGCGATCGGTCTTGAGGTTGCCGCGCACCGTGAGCTGGCCGGCATCGAGCTTCGCCTGCAGATCGCCCGACAGCGTGACCTGCCGGTCGGAGCGCACCAGCAGGCGCAGCGCGCGCAGTTGGCCCTGCAGGTCCATCCGGATGCCGGACGCGCCCGGTGCCGCCGCGCCGCCCCAGCTCAGGCTGCCGCGCGCCGACAGCGTGCCGCCGTCGCGCGCGGCCTCGCTCGACACGGTGCTGCGGTTGCCGCTCTGCCCCGCGATGCGCGCGCTGCTGCCGGTGCCGCCCTTGAGCGTGAATTCGGTGATGTCGACCCGCTCGCCGGACAGCGTGGCGCGCAGGCGCCCGTCGTGCAGGTCCAGGCCCTCGACCAATGCCTTGAGTGCGAGCTGGTCGGCGCCGAGCGTGCCGTTCCAGCGCGGTGCGGCGCGCGTGCCGGCCAGCGTGGCGTCCGCGTTCAGCGTTCCGGCCACGCGCCAGCCGGGCGGCGCCAGCATCGACCAGACGCCCAGGCTCGGCAACCGCGCCGTGACGCGGCCGGCGAGCGGCGCGTCATCGGCCCACTGCCAGCCGCCGTCGCGCTGCTGCACACGGGTCGAGGCCTCGGCACGCAGTTCGCCAGCGCGCTCGCTGTCCCACACCAGGTTCGCCTTCACGGCATCGCCTTCGGTCTGCACGCGGATCTCGGCCTGCCGCACGCCGGCCGGCGTGGGCGGCGCGGAGGCTTGCGCACCGGTCGACGTTTCCATCGTGATCTCGCTCTGCGCGCCGGCGCCGTGGCTGCGGATGCGCGTGACCAGCGCGGCCTCGCCGGCCTGCACGCGGATGTCGCCGCTCTGGCGCGACAGGCTGGCGCTGGCACGCAGCATGTCGCCGGCGTCGATGTCCCAGGCGCCGTCGAACAGCAGGTCGCCGGTGATGCCGGCATCGGCCAGCGCGGTGTTGTCCGAGAGCGCCTGCGCCCAGGCCATCGGCAGGCCCTGCAGCGTGCCCTTGGACTGCACGCGCAGCGCGCGATGCGGCGCCGTGCCCGACTGGCGCAGGCGCACCGGCTGCCAGTCGAGCCGCACGGTACCGGGCACCGGTCCCTGGAGGGCCGCACCGCCGGCGGACGTCTCGATCTCGAACTGCGATCCGCCGGTACGCACGGTGGCGCTCACGGCGTCGCGCAGCGTCAGCGTCCAGGGGCCGGGCCGCGTGGTGTCCTGTGCCTGGAGCCGCAGGCTGGCGATCGCGGCGTGCCAGCGGTCGGTCGCCTCGATGCCGCCGCTGGCCTTCGTGTCGAGCGTGAGCTTCTGGGTGCCGCTGAGGACGTCGCCCTGCAGCGCCAACGTGGCCTGTGCCAGGCTGCCGCCGATCTCGGCGCGCAGGCCGCGCAGCTGGATGGGGTTGCTCGCCGCGACCGGGGCGGTGCCGGCGCCTGCCGCGGCCGGCATGTGCAGGTCGAGCCGTGGTGCGTTGAGGGTTGCCTGCAGCGTCGGCTCGACGGTGCCGCGCGCGGCGGGCGCCGACGCGTTCTGCAGCCGGCGCTGCACCGACTGCCAGCCGCCTTGCCAGCGCGCGTCGAGTTGCGCGTTGCCCTGCACCGACATGCCGGCGAAGACCTTCGACAGGCCGGGCAGGCTTTCGACCCAGCGTTGCAGCAAGGCTGCATCGGCCACGGTCGCCTGGATCTCGCCGCTGCCCTGCGTGGGCGCGATGCGGCCCTGTACCTTGGCGCTGCCGCCCGGCAATACCGCGCGCAGGTTGCCGCTGCCGGCCTGCTCGGCCACGCGCAACTGCAGCGTGCCGTCGATCTGCGTGCGTGCCGCGTCGATGCGCAGCGTACGCAGGTCCAGCACCTGGTTTTTCCACTGGCCCTGCGCGAGCGCGCGTTCGAGCTTTACGCCCTGCAGCGCCGGGCTGCCCGCGCCGCCCTGCGCCTGCAGGTCGACGTCGAACACCACCGCGTCGTCGCGCTGCTCGACCTTCGCCTGGCCGCTCACCGGCGCGCCGGCCAGTTGCGTGTGCAGGTCGCCGGGGCGCACGTTGCGCACGGTGACCTGGCCTTGCCACGGCGCCGGCGCGGGACGCCATTGGCCCGAGGCATCGATGCGCCCGCCGCCGGCCCGCACGGTGGCCGCGGGCACGGTCCAGGTGCTGTCGCCATCGAATTGCGCGCGGCCCTGGATCTGTTCGACCGGCAGCTTGCCGCTGTCCCATGGCCCCGGCAGTGCATTGCGGATGTCCGCGCTGGCCTGCCAGGCGATGCCGCTGCCCGTGGCGCCGGGCCCGGCCAGCACCTGGCCGCTGAGTTGCGTCGCGGGCGCGGTGGGCAGGAGGCTGGCGAGGTTCACGTTCTGCAGCTCGGCCCTGGCGTCGATCACCGGCTGCGGCAGCCAGGGCGCGAGGTGGGCCAGCAGTTGCGCCCGCATCGGCGCGGCCGTGTCGGTGCTGGCAGGCTTCAGGTCGGCCGCGACTTCGAGCCGCGCATCGTTGCCGGCGAGCGTGCCCTTGGCTGTGGCCGTGCCGGTGACTTCGAGGCGGCGTCCGTCGGTCAGCGGCGCCTGCACACGGGCGGCGAGCGCGGCCTCGATCGCCATCGGTGCCGGACCCTGCAGTTTCACGTTGCCACTGTAGTGCCCGTCGGCGACGTCCACGCCCTTCAGGTCCAGCAGATGGTGCGCGTCGGTGTAGCGATAGCGGCCTTCGAGCTGCGTCGCTTCGAGCGGCGGCGGGCCGGCCCAGCGGATCCGGTCGATGCGGAAGGGCAGGTCGACCTCCACCGGCAGCACGATCGGCTCCAGCGGCTGCACCGGCTTGTCTTCGGCCGGGCCGCGGCGCTCGACCAGCACTTCGGCCGCATGGATCTCGCCGAGCTCGATCTTGCGCTTGAGCAGCGGCTCGAGTTGCCAGCCGATGTCGACGCCCTTGACTTCGACAGACAGCGCCGGGCTCTGGTAGCGCAGCCAGCCGATGCGGCCGCCGCGGCGCAACGAGCCGTGCACGTCGCGGCTCTCCAGCGTCTGGCCCGCCGGCAGGTAGCGTGCCGCGCGCGCCAGCGTGAAGCCGAGCGATTGGTCGGAGCCGAGCCACCACCAGGCGCCACCCAAGAGCACGCCGGCCAGCAACACCAGCGCCAGCAGCGTCCATGCGAGCGCGCGCAGCAGCCGGCGCAGGCGCGACCGGCGCACGGGCGCCGGTGTGGGCGGGTTGGTTGCGGGTGGCGTCGTCTCGGTCGTCATGCGCTGCGCGGTCAGAAGGTGAAGCCCAGGCGCAGATGCAGCCGGACTTTCTTGGTGGCGACGCCATAGGCCAGGTCGGCCTGCACCGGCCCGACCGGGCTGCGCCAGCGCGCGCCCACGCCGACACCGACCTTGGTCTTGAACTCGTTCGGGTTGTCGGCCACTGCGCCGGCATCGACGAACACCGCGCTCTCCCATTCGGTGAGCTTGCCGTTCCAGACGAAGGGGCGCTGCCATTCGGCGCTCGCGACACCGAGGTAGCGGCCGGCCACGATCGAGCCGTCCGTGCGTTCGGTGCCGATCTGGCGATAGCTGTAGCCGCGCACGGTGGTGTCGCCGCCGGTTAGGAACATCAGCGTCGACGGGATCTGCGCGGCGTCCTTGGCCGTCACGGCGCCGCCTTCGGCACGCAATTGCAGCCTGCTGCGGCGGGCCTGGCTGCCGTCGGTGGTCTCGACGGTCCACAGCGGCACGATGCCGAGCCAGCGCGCGTAGGTGCGCGTGAAGGGCAGCCGCTCGCCGATCAGCGTGTAGCCGGTGCCGAGCTCGACCGCCAGGCCGTAGCCGCGCGTCGGCGCGGCTGCATCGTCGAAGTAGCGCGCGGTCCAGCCCCAGTTGATGCTCAACGCGGCGGCCGACGGCGGCGCGCCGTCGCCGACGTTCTTCGCGTAGTCGTACTGGAGGTAATAGCCGCGGTCGATGTGGTCGTCGGCCTTGCTGCGGCCGGTCCGCAGCCGGCCGCTGTCGACGTCGTAGCTGCCTGCGGTCTCGCGCTTCACCAGGCCGGAGCTGACCCAGCGCCAGCTGTTGTCGTCGGGCACCGAATTCCACTCGGTGCCGAGCGATTGCGTCTCTCGGTCGACCGACAGTTTCGACACGGCGCGCCAGCCGAGCAGCGGTATCTGGTTGTGGATGTGGTCGACCGACAGCCGCGGCCCGCTGTCGGTCGTGAAGCCGACGCCCAGTACCACTTTCTGCAGCGGCGCTTCGCGCACCTGCGCGATCACGGGGGCGGCCTGCGGCTCGTCGGCCGCGGTGTCGAGCGTGAGGAAGACCGAGTCGTAGTAGCCGCTGCTCGCCAGCCGTGCCTGGGCATCGAGCAGCTTCTGCTGGTCGTAGTCTTCGCCGGTCGGCACGCGTGCGATGCGGCGCGCGGCGTCGGGGTCGTAGCGCTGGCTGCCGTTGACCTTGAGCGCGCCGAAGCGGTAGGCCGGTCCGGACTGGTAGCTGATGCTGAGCTGCGCGGTGTTCCTGTCGGCATCGACTTCCGCCCGGCTGGTCACGATGCTGGCGGTCGCGAAGCGCTGCGACGTCAGGTTGCGCAGGCCGACCGCCTTGGCGTTGTCCCACGCGTTCTGCGTGAAGGGCTGGCCGGGTTGCAGCGACCAGGCGTTGCGCACGGCGTCGCGCCGTGAGTTCGCGGCCGGCTCGTTCTCGATCGGTCCGCTGAAGTTGATCTCGGCCTTCGCCACCCGCGTGAGTTCGCCGGGCACGACCGTGACGATGATCTCGCGCGGCGCCTTGTCGCTGTCGGGCGTTTCCTTGAGGTCGAGCGTGAGCGTCGGTGTGAAATAGCCGAGCGTGCCCATGAGCTCGCGCGCATTCGTCTCGGCCGCGACCATCAACCGCGAGAGCTCGGTCGCACCCAGGTCGGGAATCTGCCGGTAGCGCTGGAGTTCGAGGTGCAGCGTCAGGTACTCGCGCACGCTGTCGGGGCCATGGACCTCGATCGTGAAGGCGTCGCGCTTCTTGCCGTCCGCCGTGTCGTTGGTCGACGACGTCGTGGCGCCGGCCACCGGATGCGCGCCGGCGCTGTCGTCTTCGGCATTGCGATGCGGCAGCAGGCTGCATCCCTGCAACAGAAGGACGCATGCAAAAAACAACGCCGGCTTCCAAGCCGGCGAAAAAATGGGAGCCACCCTGAGCATCGGGGCATTCTGACAGCAAGGCATGCGCCGTCAGCGGAGCCCCACGGATGCGTGGGGAAAAGTCGGGAAGCCGTCCTACTTGCGCCCTACTTGGACAGCATGCGCATCGCGTCCTCGAGCCCCTTGAGGGTCAGCGGGTACATGCGTTGCGACATCAGCTGCTGCACCACCGAGATGCTCTGGCGGTACTGCCAGACGCCCTGCGGCTCGGGGTTGATCCAGGCGAACTTCGGGAAGGTGTGCGTGAGGCGCTGCAACCAGTCGGCGCCGGCTTCCTCGTTGTTGTATTCGACGCTGCCGCCGGGCTGCAGGATCTCGTAGGGGCTCATGGTCGCGTCGCCGACGAAGATGAGCTTGTAGTCCTTGTTGTACTTGCGCAGGATGTCCCAGGTCGCGAACTTCTCGGAGAAGCGGCGCTTGTTGTTCTTCCACATGAAGTCGTAGACGCAGTTGTGGAAGTAATAGAACTCCAGGTGCTTGAACTCGGTCTTCACGGCCGAGAACAGTTCCTCGACGCGCTGGATGTGCTCGTCCATCGTGCCGCCCACGTCCATCAGCAGCAGCACCTTGACGTTGTTGTGGCGCTCCGGCCGCATCTTGATGTCGAGGTAGCCGGCGTTGGCGGCGGTCTTCGCGATGGTTTCGTCGAGATCCAGTTCCTCGACGTTGCCTTCGCGTGCGAACTTGCGCAGCCGGCGCAGCGCGACCTTGATGTTGCGCGTGCCGAGTTCCTGCGTGTCGTCGTAGTCCTTGTACGCGCGCTGGTCCCACACCTTGACCGCGCTCTTGTTCTTGCCCGCGCCGCCGATGCGCACGCCTTGCGGGTTGTAGCCGCCATGGCCGAAGGGCGACGTGCCGCCCGTACCGATCCATTTGCTGCCGCCTTCGTGGCGTTCCTTCTGTTCCTCGAAGCGCTTCTTGAGCGTCTCCATGAGCTCGTCCCAGCCCATCTTCTCGATCTTGGCTTTTTCCTCGGCCGTGAACTCGCGCTCCAGCGTCTTGCGCAGCCAGTCGAGCGGGACTTCCTTGGTGAAGTCCGTGAGCATCTCGACGCCCTTGAAGTAGCCGGCAAAGGCACGATCGAACTTGTCGAAGTGCTTTTCGTCCTTCACCAGCGCGGTGCGGCTGAGGTAGTAGAAGTCGTCGATGCCGTAGTTGCCGTCGGAGTTCGGGCCCACCACGTCGGACTTCAGCGCCTCGAGCAGCGTGAGGTATTCCTTGACCGACACCGGCAGTTTGGCCGAGCGCAGCGTGTAGAAGAAGTCGATCAGCATGGCGGAACTCCCCGTTCAGGTCATGGTTGGCGAGGCTTGTCGAGCAGGTACAGCAGTTGCGCCTTCACTTCGGGCCATTCGCCCGCGGCCACGCTGTACATCACGGTGTCGCGGATCGTGCCGTCGCGGCGGATGGCATGACCGCGGATCACGCCATCCTTCTTGGCGCCCAGCCGTTCGATCGCGCGTTGCGACGCGAAGTTGAAGTTGTCGGTGCGCCAGCCCACCACGTTGCAGCCGAGCACCTCGAAGGCATGCGTGAGCATCAGCAGCTTGCAGGTGGTGTTGACGTGCGTGCGCTGGCAGCGTTTGGCGTACCAGGTGTAGCCGATCTCCGCGCGCCTGATCGCCGGCACGATGTCGTGGAAGCTCGTGCTGCCGAGCACCGTGCCGCTGGCCTCGTCGGTCACCGCGAAGGCGAAGCGGTTGCCGTCTTCGCGCATCTTCAGCGCGGTCTCGATATAGCCGCGCGTGCCCTCGGGTTCGGGCACGGAGGTGATGCGCAGCTTCCAGAGTTCGCCGTCCGCGGCCGCGGCGCGCAGGCCGTCTTCATGCGCAAGGGCAAGGGGAACGAGTGCGATGCCGCGCAGCTTGAGCGTGACGGGTTCGACGAATGCCATGGAGTCGGGATCTCAGGATCTGGGGTTGCCGTATTTGCGGACGTACCAGCGCCGTCCGAGCTGCGCGCCCGCGCCGCCGCCCAGGCCGATCAGCAGGATGCCCGCGATCTCGCGGTTGCCGTAGCCCGTGTTGCTCAGCGCGTCGAGACCGAACAGCAGTCCGAGCCCGCGGCCGAGCAGGGCGCCCAGCACGAACAGCAGCGCCTGCGCGACGCCGAGCTGCAGAAGCTGCCGCGGCGGATGCGGTCCTTCGCTCATGCGTGCCTCGTGCCTGCCGCTCAGCGGTTGTTGCGCTGCATGAACACGAGCTTCTCGAACAGCGTCACGTCCTGTTCGTTCTTGAGCAGCGCTCCGACCAGCGGCGGCACCGCGACCTTCTCGTCCTTGCTCTGCAACGCCTCAAGCGGAATGTCTTCGGCGACCAGCAGCTTGAGCCAGTCGAGCAGCTCGGAGGTCGACGGCTTCTTCTTCAGGCCGGGCAGGTTGCGCACGTCGTAGAAGGTCTTCATCGCGGCGGTGAGCAGTTCCTGCTTGAGGCCGGGGAAGTGCACGTCGACGATGCTCTTCATCGTGGTCGCGTCGGGGAACTTGATGTAGTGGAAGAAGCAGCGACGCAGGAAGGCGTCGGGCAGTTCCTTCTCGTTGTTGGAGGTGATGAAGACCACCGGCCGGTGCTTGGCGCGGATCAGCTCGCGCGTCTCGTAGCAGTAGAACTCCATGCGGTCGATTTCGCGCAGCAGGTCGTTCGGGAATTCGATGTCGGCCTTGTCGATCTCGTCGATCAGCAGTGCGACCGGACGGTCGGCCGTGAAGGCCTGCCACAGCACGCCCTTCACGATGTAGTTCTGGATGTCCTTGACGCGCTCGCCGCCGTCCACATCGGACAGTTGCGAGTCACGCAGGCGACTCACCGCGTCGTACTCGTACAGGCCCTGCTGGGCCTTGGTGGTGGACTTGATGTGCCATTGGAGCAGCGGCAGGTCGAGGGCTTGCGCGACCTCTTCCGCAAGCATCGTCTTGCCGGTGCCGGGCTCGCCCTTGACGAGCAGCGGGCGCTTGAGCGTGATGGCCGCGTTGACCGCGAGCATCAGATCCTGAGTGGCAACGTAGTTGTCTGAACCCTTGAATTTCATGGATGGCGTCGGCAGGAAAATGGGTGGGTCGGTGCGTTTGATGCGGTGGGTTCTGCGGGCTTGTGCGGGCTTTCGAGGGGGCCTGCGGATGGCTCTTTCAAAAGAGCGCCCCATATAATCAAACGCTGATCTGAAACTGTTCCTCCACGAGATTGTGCGCGCAAAATGAACAAGTTGTTGACCACGATGTTTGGCCTTTCTGTCGCTTGCGTGACCCTCGCCGCGGGGGCTCAGCAGATCACCGGCAGCGTTGAAAACGGTGCCAAGAAAACCGCCATGTGCGTAGGCTGCCACGGCATCATCGGCTACCAGGCCAGCTTCCCCGAGATCCACAAGGTCCCCAAGATCGCAGGCCAGAGCGCCAGCTACATCGTGGCGGCGCTTGGTGCTTACAAGGCCGGCGACCGCAAGCATCCGACCATGCGTGCCATCGCCGATTCGCTCACCGACCAGGACATCGCCGACCTCGGCGCCTATTACAGCCAGCTTGGCCTGAAGGACGGCGAGCCCGTGCCCGCGACCGCCAAGGCGCCCAGCGAGCGTGTGCAGGCGCTCATCGCGCGCGACGCTGCCAATGCCTGCACCAAGTGCCATGGCGTCAACTTCAACACCCCGAACGACGGCACGGTCGCCAAGCTCGCGGGCCAGCATCCGGACTACCTCTTCGTCGCACTCAAGGCCTACAAGGCCGAGAACCATGCGCAGGTCGGACGTTCCAACGGTGTGATGGGCGGCATCGCCAAGAAGTACACGACGGCCGAACTCAAGGAGCTCGCCGGCTACATCGGCTCGCTGCCGGGCGAGGTCAAGACGGTGCCCGAGTCGCGCTTCCATCACGCGGGCAACTGAGCGCCGCGCGCCCAGGCGCAACCAATGAAAAAGGCCCGCATCGCGGGCCTTTTTCTTGTCCACGCGGTCCGTTGGACCGCGGGCCGTTCAGACGTCGAAGAACACCGTCTCCTGCGCGCCCTGCATGTGGATGTCGAAGCGGTAGGTCACTGCGCCACCGACTTCGATGCGCTCGGCAACCAGCGTCTGGCGACGTGCTTCGGGCACGCTCTGCATCACCGCGTCCTCGGCGTTGGCGGCGGCTTCATCGCTGAAATACACGCGGGTGAAGGTGTGCAGCAGCAGGCCGCGCATCAGCACGATCACGTTGATGTGCGGTGCCTCGCCAGGCGCCTCGGCGGCCGGCTTGACGGTCTGGAACACGTAGCGGTTCTGTGCATCGGTGCCGGTGCCCACGCGACCGAAGCCGCGGAAGCCGATGGCGGCGGCGTTCTCGACCGATGCCGGGTAGCGGCCCTCGCCGTCGACGTGGCTGATTTCGACCAGCGCGTCGTTCACCGGCTTGCCGTCGCCGTCGATCACGCGGCCTTCTAGGCGGATGCGCTCGCCGCTCGCGCCGTCGAGCGCCACCACGGCGTCGAAGGGCTGGTCGAAGTCGTAGCCGTACTGGGTGGCGGTCAGGCCGTAGGCGAAATAGGGGCCGACGGTCTGGGAAGGCGTCTGTCCGAAGTTGGTTTCAAGCGAACTCATCATGGCTCGGGTCTCCTCAGCGGGTCTCGAAAGGCGTTTCATCGGCGCCGCGCAGCACCATGTCGAACTGGTAGCCGAGCGCGTAGCCGTCTTCGGTGACGTCGAGGCTGAAGTCGGCGATCAGGCGGTTGCGGGTCTTCTCGGGCGTGCCCAGGACCATCGGGTCGTACTGCAGCAGCGGGTCGCCCGGGAAGTACATCTGCGTCACGAGGCGGCTGCCGAAGTGCTCGCCGAACAGCGACACGTGGATGTGCTGCGGCCGCCAGGCGTTGGGGTGGTTGCCCCATGGGTAGGCGCCGGGCTTGATGGTGAGGAAGCGGTAGCGGCCCTCGTCGTCGGTCAGGCAGCGGCCGGCGCCGAGGAAGTTGGGATCGAGCGGCGCGTCGTGCTGGTCGACCTTGTGCACGTAGCGGCCGGCGGCGTTGGCCTGCCAGATCTCGACCAGCGTGTTGCGCACCGGGCGGCGGCGTTCGTCGAGCACCTGGCCGGTCAGGATCATGCGTTCGCCGAGCGGCTCGCCGTTGCGGCGTGCGTTGCGCGTGAGGTCGTTGTCGAACTCGCCGATGCTGCTGTGGCCGTAGACCGGCTGGCGCAGTTCGCCGAGCGAGGCCTTGAGCGGGATCAGCGGCTGCGTCGGGCCGCGCTTGGCGGTCGACTTGTAGCCGGGGTAGAGGTACGAGGGATGGCTGGGCCAGTCGCGGGGCGAGAGGACGGGCAGGGCGCCGCCGTCGGAGGGCAAGGACATGATGTCTCCTGGATCGTGAGGGATGGCATGAATGTATTCATGCGTGGTGTTGATGTAAATTGATCTTTTATCGATTTTTCATAACCACGGGTAATTCAATGAGCGCGAGCCCCGAGCTGTTCGTCCGCGGCGTGCAACTGCGGCATCTGCGCTGCCTGGTCACGGTGGCGCAGGAGCGCCATCTGGCACGCGCGGCGGAGCGGCTCGCACTGAGCCAGCCGGCGATGTCGAAGACCCTTGCCGAACTGGAGGCGCTGGCCGGTACACGGCTGGTGGAACGTGGCACGGCGGGCCGGCGCGGCATCCAGGGTTTCACGGCCGCGGGTCAATTGCTGCTGGCGCAGGCGCTTCGGGTGCTCGAAGCGATCGATGCCAGCGCGCAGGCCGTGATGCCCGGAGGCGGCGGACGCGTCGAGCGCTTGCGCATCGGTGCGTTGCCCAGCGTGGCGCCTTCGCTGCTGCCCGATGCGCTGGTCGCGCTGCGCGATCGAATGCCCGCGCTGCAACTGCAGGTGCATACGGGCACCAACGCCGGCCTGCTCGACGCGTTGCGGGCCGGTGACCTCGACCTGGTCGCCGGCCGCATGAGCGATCCGCAACTGATGGCCGGCCTGACCTTCGAGCTGCTCTACACCGAGCCGCTGGCGCTGGTCGCGCGGCCTGGCCATCCGTTGGCCCGCGCGGTGACGCCGTCGCTGCAGGGCGTGCTGGGTTTTCCGTTGATCGTCTACAGCGAGGGCACGATCCCGCGCCATCACACCGAGAGCTTCCTGTCGGGCCTGGGTCTGACGTTGCCTGCAGCGGCCACGCAGACGCTCGACCTGGCGCTGGCCCGCGCGATGCTCGCGCGATCCGATTCGATCTGGTTCACGCCGCTGGGCGCGGCACGCGACGACCTGGCGTCGGGCCAGCTCGTGCGGCTCGACGTCGACACCGGTGGCACGCAGGAGCCGGTCGGCCTGCTGGTGCGCAGCGACGCCGAGCCTTCCGCCGCGCGTCAGGCGCTCATCGGGCTGCTGCGCGAAGGCGCCGCAACCAAGCCAGTCCGTCGCTGACGCCGGGAGGACGCTTTATCGCGTCGCGCGACGCTGCACGCATTCGACATACGCATCGCCATCCGGCGGCCGGCCTGCGCGCTGGGCCTCCCACATCATCCGGCCCATGCATTCCATGGCCTCATGGTGCGCTTCGAGCAGCGAGCCGCGGCGCGCTGCCAGCAGTTCGACGGCCTGGCGGATGCCGCGCGGCTGGTCGATCGAACTCTGCTCGCTGATCGACAGGTGCATCGACAGATGGAGGAACGGGTTCTCGCGCCCGTCCTGGCCGTCATAGACGCGGGTGACGGCCGCGTCGGCATCGGCGAGATCGGCGTGGTATTCGGGGTGCTGGTCGATCCAGCCGGCCGCGATGGTTTCGAGCGCTTCCATCGGAAGCCCCTGGCGGTTCTTGGCATAGGCGCCGCAGAAAAAACGGCGGACCTCTTCTTGGGACGGATTGAACATCCGGCGAGGGTAGCACCGGCCTATTCCCGGCCGGGCACGGCGGTTTTTCGGCAAATGCAAGCTGTTCGCATTTACATTCGGACATCCTTCGGACAGCGCGCAACAAAAAACTCCAGAGCGACGTTCCCGGTTTTTCCCGTCGTTCCTTCTTCACTCTGGAGTTCCCTGGATGCATCACGCACCCCGCGGCGCGCAGCCGCGCCTGTCCGTTCTTTCGCTGGCCGTCGCCGGCCTTCTCGCCACCACCACGGCCACCACGGCGTCCGCGCAGGACGGCACCCCGCTCAGGGAGGTGGTGGTCACCGCCTCCGGTTCCGAGCAGGACATCAAGGACGCGCCCGCGTCCATCACCGTGATCCCGCGTGCGGAGCTGCAGCAGAAGCGCTTCTCCAGCCTGGCCGACGCGCTGCAGGACGTGGAGGGCGTCGACGTCGGCGCGGCGGCCGGCAAGACCGGCGGGCTCAACATCAGCATCCGCGGCATGCCGAGCGAATACACGCTGGTGCTGATCGACGGCCGCCGGCAGAACGCCGCGGGCAACGTGACGCCCAACGGCTTCACCGAGACACAGACCAGCTTCATGCCGCCGGTGTCGGCGATCGAACGCATCGAGGTCATCCGCGGGCCGATGTCGACGCTGTACGGCTCGGACGCGATGGGCGGCGTGATCAACATCATCACGCGCAAGGTCGGCAAGGAATGGGCCGGCTCGTTCACGGCCGACTACACGCTGCAGGAGCATTCGGACTTCGGCGACACGCGTTCCGGCAAGTTCTATCTGAGCGGTCCGGTGAAGCAGGACCTGCTCGGCCTGGCGGTGCGCGGCAGCCTGTTCCGGCGCGACGCCTCGCGCATCAGCTACCTCGACCAAAGTGGCGCCGAGATCGCGCCGGTGATGGGCGCCAACCCCGTCAGGTCGGACGTCGACAACTTCGGCTTCCGCGCAACGCTCACGCCCAACCGCGACCACGACCTGAGCCTCGACGTCGACATCGGGCGCCAGACCTACGACAACAGCCGTGGCCAGCTCGGCACGCTGGGCACCGGCGGCTACGGCCCCGAGCAGCGCTACGACCGCGACCAGTACACGCTGGCCCACACCGGCCGCTACGGCTTCGGCCGCTGGGACACCAGCTACATGGTGAACCGCACCGAGACCATGGGCCGCACCATCCCGCCGGGCACGCCCGGCGCCGTGGCCGGATCGCCGCGCACGCTCGAAGTCGAGAGCCGCGTGCTCGACAGCAAGCTGGTGACCGGGCTGGGCAACCACCTGGTCACGGTCGGCGGCCAGTGGTGGGAGGCCGAGATGAAGGACGGCGTCGCGCCGCAGCTGTTCAGCTTCACGCAGAAGGCGCTGTTCCTGGAAGACGAATGGCGCATCGTCGACGACTTCGGCCTGACCTTCGGCGCGCGCTACGACCACCACGACCTGTTCGGCGGCAAGCTCAGCCCGCGCGTGTATGGCGTGTGGAACGCGACACCGCAATGGACCTTCAAGGGCGGCGTGAGCAACGGCTACAAGACGCCGCGCGTCGAGCAGCTCGCGCCCGGCATCAACGGCTTCGGCAACCAGGGCCGCACACCGCTGGTCGGCAGTCCGGACCTGAAGCCCGAGACCAGCACCACGGCCGAGATCGGCACGTACTACGACAACCTGGCCGGCTTCACCGCGAGCGCGTCGCTGTTCCACAACCAGTTCAAGGACAAGATCACCAGTGGGCCGGGCCTGGTCAACTGCAGCTACCGCGTGTCGCCGAACCGCCCGGGCTGCGTGAGCTTCGGCAACTGGCCGGCGGTCGACACCTTCGGCCAGAGCATCAACGTCGACGAGGCGGTCACGCAGGGCATCGAGCTGGCGACGCGCGTGCCGTTGAGCCCGACGCTGTCGGCCCGCGCCAACTACACCTACACGCGCAGCGAGCAGAAGAGCGGACCGAACATCGGCAAGCCGCTGACCGACACGCCAGAGCACTCGCTGAACGCCAGCCTGCACTGGCAGGCGAACGCGCAATGGAGCGGCTGGCTGCGCGCCGAACTGCGCAGCGACCGCTTCCGCGATCCGGGCACCAGCGCATCGACCATCGCGGCCAAGGAGGCGCTCGGCGACTACCGCGGCTACGGCCAACTGCACATCGGCGGCGCCTACCAGGTGAACAGGCAATGGACGATCAGCGCCGCCGTCTACAACCTGCTGGACAAGGACTTCATCGACTACACCGCGTACAGCGTGCCGGGCACGGCCACACCGACCTACGGCAGTTCGTACGCCAACAACTACGACGGCCGCAGGCTCTGGGTGTCGGCGACCTACGAGTTCTGAGCGCGAACCCGGACGGGCCCGCTCTTCAGAACACCTTGCCGGGGTTCAGCAGGTTGAGCGGGTCCATCGCGGCCTTCAGCCGGCGCATCAGCGCGATCTCTTCCGGCGAGCGCGTGAACGACAGGAAGGGCTTCTTGACCAGCCCGATGCCGTGCTCCGCCGAGATCGTGCCGCCCAGGCTGCGCACGATGCCGTAGACCACCTGGTCGACCGCGTGGCTCGGCTGCACGGCGCCGGCCGACGGCACGTTGATCACCACGTGCAGGTTGCTGTCGCCGATGTGGCCGTAGCACAGCACGCGCGCGTCGGGCCATTGCGCCTTGACGTCGCGGTCCAGCCACGCCACGGCCTCGGCCATCGTGGCCGTCGGCAGACCGATGTCGAAGCCGATGATCGGGCCGAGCACGCGCGAGTACTCCGACGGGCTGTCGCGCAGCGCCCAGAGGTCCTGCGTGTCGCGCTCCGACGCGGCCACGATCACGTCGCTCAGCACGTCGCGCTCCAGCAGGCCGCCCAGGCAGGCTTCGAGCTGCGCGGTCTCACCGTCGGCGTGGAAGCCGCTCGACTCGATCAGCACGTACACGCCCTGCGGCGCGTCGAAGGGCCGGCGCAACTGCGGCAGGCCCTGTGTCATGCAGTCGACGAAGCTGGGCCACATCACTTCGAAGGCCGACAGCGCGGGGCCGAGTTGCGCACGCGCGGTCTGCAGCAGCGTGAGCACTGCGGCGTAGTCCGGGCAGCCGCACAGCGCGGTCGCGACCGACAGCGGCTTGGCCTGCAGCCGCAGCACCACGCGCGTGATGACGCCGAGCGTGCCTTCGGCGCCGATCAGCATCTGCTTCAGGTCGTAGCCCGCGTTGTTCTTGATCATCTTGTTGAGCGAGCTGACGATCGTGCCGTCGGCCAGCACGTACTCGAGCCCGAGCACGTGCTCGCGCGCCATGCCGTAGCGGATCACGCGGTTGCCGCCGGCGTTGGTCGACAGGTTGCCGCCGATGGTGCAGGAGCCGCGCGCGCCCAGGTCGAGCGGGAAGTGCATGCCCGCCGCCTCGGCCTGCGCCTGGATCTCGCCGAGCGGCGTGCCGGCCAGCACGGTCATCGTGCCCATCACGGTGTCGATCTCCTCGATGCCGCTCATGCGCTCGAAGGACATCACCACGCCGTCCGCAACCGGCTGCGCGCCGCCGGCCAGGCCGGTCAGCCCGCCCTGCGGCACCAGCGGTACGCGCAGTTGCGTGCACAGCCGCAGCGCGATGCTCACGTCCTGCGTGCTGCGCGGGCGCAGCAGCAGCGCAGGCTGCACCGGCGGCAGGCCGGACCAGTCGTGCCAGTGCTTCGCGTCGATCGCCTCGCGGCCGACCACGGTGCCTTCGGGCAGGGCGGCGGCGAAGGCCTGTTCCAGGTTGTCGTGCATCGTGGGTCCTTGGTCGGGCACCTGCTCAGGCGATTGCCGCCGCCGCATCCGCCGGCACCGGCGGCCAGGGCATGTTGGCGTCGGCCGGCGGCACTGCGCCGAGCAGCAGGCGGGTGTACGCATGCTGCGGGTCGGCGAAGACCGCGTCGGTCGGCCCCTGTTCGACGATGCGGCCGGCCTGCATCACGATCACGCGCGAGCACAGGTAGCGCACCACCGACAGGTCGTGCGAGATCAGCAACAGCGCCACGCCGTGGCGCCGGCCCAGGTCGAGCAGCAGGTTCAGGATCTGCGCCTGCACCGACACGTCGAGGCCCGAGACGATCTCGTCCGCGACCAGCAGCCGCGGCATCACGCACAGCGCACGTCCGATGTTGACGCGCTGCTTCTGGCCGCCCGACAGCTGCGTCGGAAAGCGCTCGAGGCTGTCCGCCGGCAGGCCGACGTCGCGCAGCAGTTCGGCTGCGCGGTCGGCGCGCGGCACGCGGCCGATGGCGCTCGCCTCGGTGCGGTCGACCTCGTAGGCCTGCGTCAGCAGCCGATAGACCGAGCGGCGCGGATTCAGCGCCGAGTGCGGGTCCTGGAAGATCATCTGCACATGCTCGCGCGTGAGCCGCAGCAGCGCCGGGCTCGCGTCGCCGAGCGGCTGGCCCTCGATCGCGATGCGCCCGCTGGTGGCGCGTTCGGCGCCGACGATCAGCCGTGCGACCGAGCTCTTGCCGCTGCCGCTTTCGCCCACGATGCCGACGAACTCGCCCGGCCGCACCGACAGCGTCAACGCATCGACTGCCGTGTTGTGCACCTTGCGCTGGCCCCACAGGCCGCGCCGCGCGGTATAGCGCAGCGTCACGTCCTGCAGGTCGACCAGCGGCGCGGCCTGCGGGTCGCCGGTGGGGGCGCGCCAGTCAGCGGTGGTGGCGTCCGACGCCGCATCCGATGCGATCGCGGGCACCTCGCAGGTGGTGGCGCAACGCACCCAATGTCCGGGCGCGCTCTCGTGCAAGGCGGGCGGGCTCGACGCGCAGGCGGCGTTGCGCGTAGGGCAACGCGAGGCGAAGCGGCAGCCTGCGATGTTGGCGAGCGTCGACACGCCGGGCATCTGGCCTTCGAGCGCCGGCAGCTCGCGGCGTGCGCCGTGCACGTCGGGCGTGGCGGCCTGCAGCGCGCGGGTGTACGGATGGCGCGGCTGGCGCAGCACGTCCTTGGCCGGTCCGTACTCGACCTGCTCGCCCGCGTAGAGCACGGCGATGTCGTCGCAGACATGCGCCGCCAGCCGCAGGTCGTGCGTGATCAGCAGCACGGCGGTCTGGTGCTTGCGCTGCAGTTGCGCGACCAGCGACAGCACGTGCGCCTGGCTCACCACGTCGAGCGCGGTGGTCGGCTCGTCCGCGATGATCAGCGCCGGCTCGGCCGCAAAGGCCATCGCGATCAGCACGCGCTGGCACTGGCCGCCCGACAGCTCGTGCGGATAGCGGCGCGCCATCTCCTCGGGCTTCGGCAGGTGCACCGACGCAAGCTGCGCGCGGATGGCCTCGGCCCGCTGCGCCGCGGGCACGCCCAGCAGCATCAGGTGCTCGTCGAAGGTCTGGCCGATCGTCAGCACCGGGTTCAGCGCGGTCAGCGGCTCCTGTGGAACGAAGGCGATGCGGCGGCCCAGCAGCGCGCGCCAGGCGTCGGGCTTCTGCGCCAGCAACTCGATGCCGTCGAACAGCACGCGGCCACGCGTCACCTCGAAGCCCGGCGGCGTGTGGCCCGCGATGAGCCGGCCGATCATGCTTTTGCCCGCGCCCGATTCGCCGACCAGGCCGAGCACCTTGCCGCGTTCGACCGAGAAGGACACGTCGCGCAGCAGCTCCACCTGCTTGCCGCCGACGCGCGCGCTCAGGTCCAGGTTGATGAGGGACAGGATGCTCATGGGTCGACCTTCCTCATTCGCCACGCTTCTTGAGCCGCGGGTCGAGCGCCACGCGCAGGCCGTCGCCGAGCAGGTTGCAGCCGAGCACGGTGACGACGATGGCGGCCACCGGCACCAGCAGCACCCACAGCGCGCTGTGCATGTCGCTGCGCGCATCGGCCAGCATCTGGCCCCAGGTCGTCACGTCCGGCGGCACCGACAGGCCGATGAAGGACAGCGTCGCCTCCACGATGATCGCGATGCCCATCTCGATCGAGAACAGCGTGATCATCAGCGGCACCACCGCCGGCAGCACTTCGCGCAACACCGTGCGCAGGTGCGAGAAGCCGATGAGCTGCGCGGCCAGCACGTATTCGCGGCGCCGCGTGACCAGCACGTCGGCGCGCACCACGCGGCAGAAGCGCGTCCAGTCGACCAGCACGACCGCGAGGATCACCTTGTCGACGCCGGTGCCCAGGCCGACCAGCAGGATCAGCGACAGCACGACCGGCGGGAACGACATCCAGAGGTCGACGACGTAGCTGATGGTGCGATCGACGCGGCCACCGAAGTAGCCGCCGGCCAGGGCGAGCGCGCTGCCGACCAGCATGGCGCCGAGCGCCGAGACGATGGCCACCAGCAGCGCGACACGGGCGCCGTAGATCACGCGCGACAGCACGCAGCGGCCCAGGCTGTCGGTGCCCAGCGGAAAGGCGGACGTGCCGTCGTGCGCCCACATCGGCGGCGCCAGCATGTTGAGCAGGTCCTGCTCCAGCGGGTCGTGCGGCGCGATCCAGGGCGCGAACAGCGCGGCCAGCAGCACGACCAGCAGGATGCCGCCGCCGATCAGCACGCGCGGCTGGCGGGCCAGCTGGCGCAGTGCCGTGGCCAGCGGCGACGGCTGCGCAGCCGCGACGGGAAGGGTGGCGCGTGTCATGGGTTTCGCAGTCGCGGATTCAGCACCGCATAGAGAACGTCGACGATCGCGTTGATGCCCAGCATCAGCACGCAGAACAGCAGCGCGATGCCCTGGATCAGCGGCAGGTCGTTGCCCTTCACCGCCTGCACCATCAGGTTGCCGACGCCGGGGAAGCCGAAGATCATCTCGACCAGCAGCGCACCGCCGAACAGGAAGCCGAACTGCACGCCGATCATCGTGATGGTCGGCAGCGCGGCGTTCTTCAGCATGTGGCGCCAGAGGATGCGGGTCTCCGACAGGCCGCGCAGCCGCGCGACTTCGACGTAGGGTTCGTTCGCCGCGTCGATCAGCCCGGAGCGCAGCACGCGGATGACCAGCGGCGCGAAGCTCAGTGCGAGCGCCAGTGCGGGCAGCAGCAGGTGCGACAGCGCGCTGAGCCAGGCGTCGAACTGGCCGGTGACCAGCAGGTCGACCAGCGCCAGGCCGGTGATGCCGGGCAGCGTGACGTCCTGCCCGACCCGGCCGCTGAAGGGCAGCACCGGCCACAGCACGCCGAACACGACGATCAGCAGCAAGGCCCACAGGAAGGACGGCATCGACTGCAGCAGCGTGACGACCAGGTCGGCCGCGGCCTCGCGCTTGCGGCGGTACAGCACATAGGCGATCACCCCGCCCGGAATGCTGATCACGAGCGAGATGAACAGGCCGGCCAGTGCGAGTTCGATGGTGGCCGGAATGGCCGCCGCCATCAGCGTCGTGACCGGCTGGCGGAAGTTGATCGACAGGCCGAGGTTGCCGCGCGCGGCTTCCCAGAGCCAGATGGCGAACTGCACCGGGATGGGCTTGTCGAAGCCCATCTGCTGGCGCAGCGCCGCGGAGTCCGCCGCGGTGGCGGAGGGCGGCAGCATCATCGACAGCGGGTCGACCGGCAGCAGCCGCAGCACCACGAACACCACCAGCGAGAGAAGGATCAGGGTGGGAATCGCGACGGCCAGGCGCCGCAGCGCGATTCCCAGGGTCAACTGAAGCATCGGGTTGCCGCGGGCCTCGTCACTTGTACTTGTATTCGACCGGCAGCACGTAGCCGTTGTCGAACAGCGTGGGCTGCAGCGCCGACGAATAGGCCACGGTGGTCACCGCCTGCAGCAGCGGAATGGCCCAGGACTTCTCCGACGACTCGACGTTGAGCGCCTTGTAGCCGGCCATGCGCTTGCGTTCTTCCACCTCGGTCATCAGGCCGTCGATGCGCGGCGCGAGCGACATGTCCTTCCAGGTCGCGAAGCGCAGGCGCGGGTCGAAGATGCGGCCGGCGTAGTTCTCCGGGTCGCCGGTGCTGTTGGCCCAGCTGTAGAGCAGCACGCCGGTGAGCTTGCCGTTCTGCGCGGCCTCGACCAGCTTGGCCGGCGTGGTTTCCTCGATGGTGGCGTTGATGCCCACCGCCTTCCACATCTGCGCGATGGCGCGCGCCATGTCGTAGTCGTTGGGGAAGGTGCCGTTGGTCGACAGCAGCGTGATGTTGACCGGGTTGGTGGTGCTGTAGCCGGCTTCCTTGAGTTCCGCGATCGCCTTGGTCTTGTCGAACGGGTACTTGAAGTCGGGCACGTACGACGGTGTGCCTTCCGGCGTCATCACCGACAGCGGCTTCGCCATGCCGCCATAGAAGGCCTTGGACAGCGCGGCCTTGTCGACCGACAGGTGCATCGCCGCGCGCACGCGGTCGTCGTCGAAGGGCTTCACATAGCTGGGGATGCGCAGCATGTAGACCTCCGAATACGGATAGATCTTGGTCGTCAGCCCGGGCTTGGACGCGAGCCGCTGCACCTCGCGCACCGGCAGCTGCACGCCCAGGCCGGCGCGGCCCGACTCGACCAGCGCGACGCGCGCCGAGGGCTCCGGCACGATCTGGAAGATCACCTGCTTGATCGCGGGCTTGCCGCCCCAGTACTTGTCGAAAGCCTCCAGCACGATGCGCGAACCGCGCTGGTGCTCGACCATGCGGTAGGGGCCGGCGCCGATCGGCTTGGCGTTGAAGCCCTCGGGCCCGACCTGCGTCATGTAGGCCTTGGGCACGATGTAGGTGGCCAGGAAGCCGAAGTAGATCGGCGCGGCCGGGGTCGGTCGGCTGTAGACCATCACGCCCTTGGTGGGCGACTGGATCTCGACGTCCGCCAGCGTGTTGAGCATGCCGCCGACCAGCAGCTTCTTGTCGGCCTTGGCGCGCTCGGACAGGCTGTAGCGCACGTCCTCCATCGTCATCTTGGTGCCGTCGTGGAACAGGATGTCGTCGCGCAGCGTGATCTCCAGGCGCGTCGCCTTGTCGTCGAGCCACTTCCACTCCTTGAGCTGGCGTGGCTTCAGCGTGAGGTCGGGCGAGTAGCGCAGCAGCGAGTCGAACACCGTCTGGTAGATGCCCTGGATCGTCGGGATCGAGTTCGCGCCCGGGTCCCAGGTCGGGATGTCGACCGGGTAGGCGATCGACAGCGTGTTCTTGTCGACGCCCTGTGCGGCGGCCATCTCCCACGGCAGGAGTCCGCCGAGGCCGGCCGATACCGCGCCGAGCAGCAGGCCGCGGCGTCGCGCGTCGTATGCGGCCACGGATGGCGAGGAGGACGAAAGAGACAGGTCGGCTGGCGTGTCCTGAATGGCGATGCGGCGTGGCTCGTTCATGTGGATCTCTCTGGTGAAGGCGCGTGCAGGAAAAGCCCGGCAACAGGCCCTGATAGCAACCCCCGTGCCGCCTTCGGCTGCGGGTTCGACGTGTCGGGTGCCCCAAACCCGTTCTTCTTCTGTCCAAACTCGTGCAAACTATATACAGTATTCTTTTGTTCGTGCAAGCTGATTCGCAGTCCATGACCACTTCCCGCAAGACGTCCCTGTCCACGCCGCTGTCCCGCGAGGGCAACCTGAGCGAGCGCATCTACGCCGAGCTGCGGCTGCGTCTGCAGCAGTTGCCGCTGAAGCCGGACGAGCGGCTGCTCGACCTCGACGTCGCCTCGGCCTATGGCACTTCGCGCATGCCGGCACGCGACGCGTTGCTGCGTCTCGTGAACGAGGGCTACCTGGTCGGCACCACGCGCGGCTTCGTGGCCCCCGTGCTCAGCGAGGAAGACATGCACGAGATCTTCGACGTGCGCCGCATGCTCGAGCCCGACGCCATCGCCAGCGTGGCCCGCGCCATCGATGCGGCCGGGCTGAAGGCGCTGACCAAGGCGCTGCAGCAGGCGCGCCGTGCCGCCAAGGCCAAGGACGGCGAGGAGATGATGCTGGCCAACATGGCCTTCCGGCATGCATGGCTCAGCCGCGTCGCCAACAAGCGGCTGGCCGCCACCATCGCGCGCTTCGTCGACCACGTGCAGACCGTGCGCCTCAACACGCTGAGCGACGCGCAGACCCGGCAGATCGTGCTCGACGGCCTCGAGGGCCTGCATGCCGCGCTCAGCGCGCGCGACGACGTGCGGGTGCGCGAGGAAATGAAGGACTTCATGGACGCGGCGGAGCACGCGTTCTTCTTCGGGCGCGAAGCCGGTGCATCGGCCGCGGCCGCACCGCCGGTGCCTGAGCCTGTCGCGACCGGTGCAACGACCGCGGTCGCCGCCACACCCGCCACAGCCGTCACAACCGCCCGCCGCGCCACCAGAAAGGTGCATTGAATGACCATCGTCCATCCGCTCCACGGCCCGAACCGTTTCAAGCTCGGCGTCTTCTCCGCCAATGCCGACGGCGGCCTGGCCATCACCGACGTGCCCGAGCGCTGGCGTGCCAGCTGGGCCGACAACCTGGCGGCCGTGAAGATCGCCGACCAGGCCAGGCTCGAGTTCTTCCTGCCGATCGCGCGCTGGCGTGGCTTCGGGGGCAAGAACCACGTGCGCGAATGGTCCTTCGAGACCTTCACCTGGGCCGCCGGCCTGGCCGCGGTCACGCAGCGCATCGGCCTCTTCATGACGGTGCACGTGCCGCTGGTGCATCCGGTGTACGCGGCCAAGGCGCTCGCGACCGTCGACCACATCAGCGGCGGCCGTGCCGGGCTCAACGTGGTCTGCGGCTGGAACCCGCAGGAGTTCGCGATGTTCGGCGCCAGGCTCAATGACGATGCCTACGGCCAGGCGGCCGAATGGATGGAGATCATCGAGCGCTGCTACGGCGACGACCAGCCTTTCGACTTCGAAGGCAAGCACTACGCGCTGAAGGGCGTCGTGAGCCGGCCGGCCAGCCTGCAACTGCCACGCCCAGTGACGATGAACGCCGCCTTCGGTTCGCCGGGACGCGACTTCGCAGCCAGGAAATGCGACTTCCTGTTCTCGCCCTTCTCCAACATCGAGGACGGCCGCAAGCACGTCGCCGACATCCGCGAGCGCGCCGCGCTGCAGGGCCGCGACGTCGGCATCTACACGGTCTGCCACGTGGTGGCGCGCGAGACCCAGCGCGAGGCCGAGGACTATTACGAGCGCTACGCGGTGACCGAGGCCGACCATGCCGCGGTCGACAACCACATGGCGCAGAAGAAGGAGTTCGCCAACTCCCACGACAAGAACGCCTTCGACCTCTACCGCAAGCGCTTCGCGGGCGGCGCCGGCACCTATCCGCTGGTCGGCACGCCGGAGAAGATCGTCGACGACCTCGTGCGCATCTCGCAGGAGGGCTATGCCGGTGCTGCGCTCACCTTCGTCAACTATGCCGACGAGCTGCCTTTCTTCTGCGAACGCGTGCTGCCGCTGATGAAGCAGGCCGGCCTGCGCACGGAATGAGGCTCGCCCCCAGTCTTCGCGCACTTCGTGTCGCTTCGCCAACCCCCTACCGGGGGCAACACCAGCGGCCCGGCGAAGCCGGTTCCGCGGTGTTCCTGGTATTCGGCCGCGCCTGTTTCATACGTCGCGCGTCACGCGGCAGCATGGTGGAAAACTGAAATGTTCTATCCCGACCGTCCCACTCTCAAGACCCGCATCGCCGCGGGCGAATGCCTCGCCGTTTCATGGCTCGCGCTCGGCTCGGTGGCCGTGGCCGAGATCGCCGCGCGTGCCGGCGCCGACGCCATCGTGCTCGACCTGCAGCACGGCCTTTGGGAGCGGCGCGATCTCGAGGCCGCGATCGGCCTGGTGCCGGCCGACATTCCCGTCATCGTGCGGGTCGCCGAGAACTCGGCGCTCGCGATCGGCACCGCGCTCGATGCCGGCGCCGAGGGCGTGATGGTGCCGATGATCGAGAGCGCCGCCGACGCCGCGCAGGCGCTGCGCCACGCGAAGTACCCGCCGCACGGCACACGGTCCGCGGGTGGCGTGCGTCCGCTGAAGGACTTCGGTGCCTACGTGCAGGGCGCGCACCAGATTGCGGTGATGGTGATGATCGAGACCGCGGCCGGCCTCGCGCAGGCCGCCGAGATCGCGGCCGTCCCCGGGCTGGACATGGTGTTCATCGGCTCCGGCGACCTGTCGCTGTCGTTGCAGGTGGGCGGCGCCGATCCGCGCCTCGCCGAGGCCTGCGCATCGATCCGCAGCGCCTGCGACGCGGCGGTGCTTCCTTGCGGCATCTTCACCGGCACGCGCGCCGCCGCACTCGCATCGCGCGCGGCCGGCTACGGCATGGTGGTGGCCGCCAGCGACATCGATGTCGTCGCGCAGGGTTTTGCCGACGCCGTGGGTGCGCTGCGCACCGGCGGCGTGCCGGAGTCCGCACCATGAGCGCGCTGTCGAATCCCGTCGCCGTGGCGGTGGAACGCCGCTTCGTTCCGACCGCTTCGGGCCGCATCCACGTCGCGATCGCCGGTCAGGGTTTTCCGGTGCTGCTGCTGCACCAGACGCCGCGCTCCTGGGACGAATACCGCGACGTGCTGCCACTGCTCGGCCGGGGCTTCCAGGCGATCGCGATGGACACCGTCGGCTTCGGCGATTCGCAGCCGCTGCCGATCGCACCGCAGGCCAACACCATCGAGCGCTGGGCCGAAGCCGCCTTCGACCTGCTCGACGCGCTGGGCATCGAGCGCGCCGCGTTCGTCGGCCACCACACCGGGGCGGTGATCGCGATGGAGATGGCCGCGAGCCGGCCGTCGCGGGCCGCCGCACTCGTGCTGTCGTCCTGCCCCTTCGTCGATGCGGCGCGGCGCGCCAGCCACCACGGCAAGCGGGTGATCGACGAGGTCGAACCGACGGCGAGCGGTGCGCATCTTGCCGAACTCTGGCAGCGCCGCCAACCTTTCTATCCGGCTGGCGACATCGACCTGCTGCAGCGTTTCGTCGCCGATGCGCTCAAGTGCGGCGCGATGGCGGCCGAGGGCCACCACGTGGTCGGGCGCTACGAGATGGAACACCGCGTCGGCGGGGTCGCGTGCCCGACGCTGGTGATCGGCGCGCCCGACGATCCGCATGCGTTCCCGGCGACGCCGCGCGTGGCGCAGGCGATTGCCGGCAGCACGCGCATCGACATTCCGGGCGCGATGGTGCCGCTGCCGGACCAGTTGCCGGAAGCCTTCGCGGACACGGTGTCCGGCTTTCTCTCGGGGCTGTCGCTGCGGGGCTGAAGGCGATCAGAGCAGCGCGGAGATCTCGCGCGCTGCAGCCAGCAGGGCGGGCAGCATCGTGTCCTGCATCACCTTCGCGCTGGTGCGGTTGGCCTGCCCGCTGATGTTGATGGCGGCCACCGTGCGGCCGCTGCGGTCGACCAGCGGCGCGGCGATCGAGATCAGGCCTTCTTCCAGCTCCTGGTTGACCAGGCACCAGCCCTGGCGCCGCGCCTGCACGATCTTCGCGAGCAGCGCGTCGGGGTCCGTCACGGTGTTCCTGGTCAGCGTCTCGCGCGGCATCGCGGCCAGCCGCGCCTGCACCTCGGCGTCCGGAAGACCGGCCAGCAGCACGCGGCCGAGCGACGTGCAATAGGCCGGCAGCCGCGAGCCCACACCCAGGCTGATGCGCATGATCTTGTGCGTCGGCACGCGCAGCACGTACACGATGTCGGCGGCGTCGAGCACCGCGGCCGAGCACGACTCCTGCACCTGCTGCACCAGCTTTTCCATCACCGGCTCGGCGCGGTTCCAGATCGGCATCGACGACAGGTAGGCGAAGCCCAGGTCGAGGATGCGCGGCGTGAGCGTGAAGAGCTTGCCGTCGGTGTCGACGTAGCCGAGCGTCTGCAGCGTCAGCAGGATGCGGCGTGCGCCGGCACGGGACAGGCCGCTCGCGGCGGCGACCTCGCTGAGCGTCTGGCGCGGCGCGGCGGCGTTGAAGGAGCGGATCACCAGCAGGCCGCGCGCGAAGGACTGCACGTATCTGTCGCCCGGTGCCGGAGGCGCTGTCCCGGTCGCGACAGCGTCGGGTTCGGCCTTGTCGGCCGGCTTGGAGCGGGTGATTGCCATGCGGGTTGATCTTCTCTAGAATTCATTATAAGAACAAATGTTCGTATGTCGAACAAATGTGCCGCGACTGGATCGGGAGCGGCCCGGGACATCTGCCTTGCCAGCCGCCTCGTGCCCTCGCCGATGCACGCATCCGTTTCGTCCACCCTTCCGGAGACTTCTCCATGATCAACAAGATCGCCGCCTCGGTCGCCGACGCGCTGGCCGGCATCCAGGACGGCGCCACCGTCCTGATCGGCGGCTTCGGCACTGCCGGCATTCCCAACGAACTGATCGACGGCCTGATCGCGCAGGGCGCGAAGGATCTGACCGTCGTCAACAACAACGCCGGCAATGGCGAGACCGGCCTGGCCGCACTGCTGAAGACCGGCCGCGTGTGCAAGATCATCTGCAGCTTTCCGCGCCAGGCCGACAGCCAGGTGTTCGACGGCCTGTACCGCAGCGGCAAGCTCGAACTCGAGCTGGTGCCGCAAGGCAACCTGGCCGAGCGCATCCGCGCGGCCGGTGCCGGCATCGGCGCCTTCTTCTGCCCGACCGGCTACGGCACGCAGCTGGCCGGCGACCGCGAGACGCGCGAGATCAACGGCAAGCAATACGTGCTCGAGTACCCGATCCACGGCGACGTCGCGCTGATCAAGGCCGAGAAGGGCGACCGCTGGGGCAACCTGGTCTACCGCAAGGCCGCGCGCAACTTCGGCCCGGTGATGGCCATGGCCGCGAAGAAGACCATCGCGACCGTGCACGAGATCGCCGAGCTCGGCACCATCGACCCCGAGACCATCGTGACGCCCGGCATCTTCGTGAAGCAGATCGTGCAGATCGAACGCGTCGCCACGCAAGCCGGCGGCTTCAAGAAAGCGGCATAAGGAGCACACATGACCTACCAACGTCGCACCAAGGACCAGCTCGCCGCGCGCGTCGCGCAGGACATCTTCGACGGCGCCGTCGTCAACCTCGGCATCGGCCAGCCCACGCTGGTGGCCAATCACCTGCCGGCCGGCCGCGAGGTCGTGCTGCAGAGCGAGAACGGCATCCTCGGCATGGGCCCCGCGCCGGCGGCCGGCGAGGAAGACTACGACCTGATCAACGCGGGCAAGCAGCCCGTCACGCTGCTGCCCGGCGGCGCGTTCTTCCACCACGCCGACAGCTTCGCGATGATGCGCGGCGGCCATCTGGACATCTGCGTGCTCGGCGCGTTCCAGGTCTCGGCCACCGGCGACCTGGCCAACTGGAGCACCGGCGAAGAAGGCGCGATCCCCGCGGTCGGCGGCGCGATGGACCTCGCCATCGGCGCCAAGCAGACCTGGGTCATGATGGACCTGCTGACCAAGAAGGGCGAAAGCAAGATCGTCGAGAAATGCGGCTATCCGCTGACCGGCATCGGCTGCGTCAAGCGCGTGTATTCCGACCTCGCCACACTCGAATGCACGCCCGGCGGACTGAAGCTGATCGACAAGGTCGACGGCCTCGAACATGCCGAACTCGAGAAACTCGTGGGCTTGCCCATCGCCGCCTGAACATCCTGGAGACACCGAACATGAGCAACCAAGAAGCCTTCATCTGCGACGCCATCCGCACGCCCTTCGGCCGCTACGGCGGCGCGCTGAGCAGCATCCGCACCGACGACCTCGGCGCCATCCCGCTCAAGGCGCTGATGGAGCGCAACAAGGGCGTCGACTGGCAAGCCGTGAGCGACGTGCTCTACGGCTGCGCCAACCAGGCCGGCGAAGACAACCGCAACGTCGCGCGCATGTCGGCGCTGCTGGCCGGCCTGCCGATGGAGCTCGGCGGCGCCACCATCAACCGCCTCTGCGGTTCGGGCCTGGACGCGGTCGGCACCGCGGCACGCGCCATCAAGTCGGGCGAAGCCGGCCTGATGATCGCAGGCGGCGTCGAAAGCATGAGCCGCGCACCCTTCGTGATGCCGAAGGCCGAAAGCGCCTTCAGCCGCAACAACGCGGTCTATGACACGACGATCGGCTGGCGCTTCGTCAACAAGCTGATGAAGGCGCAGTACGGCGTCGACTCGATGCCCGAGACCGCCGAGAACGTCGCCACCGACTACAAGATCGAGCGCGAAGCGCAGGACCGCATGGCGCTGGCCTCGCAGCAGCGCGCTGTGGCGGCACAGAAGGCCGGCTTCTTCGACAGCGAGATCGTGCCGGTGCACGTGCCGCAGAAGAAGGGCGACCCGATCATCGTGAGCAAGGACGAGCATCCGCGCGACACCAGCCTCGAGGCGCTCGCCAAGCTCAAGGGCGTGGTGCGGCCCGACGGCACGGTGACGGCCGGCAACGCCAGCGGCGTGAACGACGGCGCCGTGGCGCTGCTGCTCGCCAGCGAGGCGGCAGCCGGCAAGTACGGCCTCACGCCACGCGCCCGCATCGTCGGCATGGCGACGGCCGGCGTCGCGCCGCGCGTGATGGGCATCGGCCCCGCGCCCGCCACCCAGAAGGTGCTGGCACTGACCGGCCTGACGATCGACCAGATCGACGTGATCGAGCTCAACGAAGCCTTCGCGGCACAGGGCATCGCGGTGCTGCGCCTGCTCGGCCTGAAGGACGACGACGCGCGCGTCAACATCAACGGCGGCGCGATCGCGCTGGGCCATCCGCTGGGCGCCAGCGGCGCACGGCTCGCGACCACGGCCGTGAACCAGCTGCACAAGGGCGGCGGCCGCTATGCGCTGTGCACGATGTGCATCGGCGTGGGCCAGGGCATCGCCGTGATCCTCGAACGCGTGTGAACCCGCACGCCGAGCGTCGGGTGGCGGGCGCTTGAGCCTGCCGATCGTCGGCGACCCGTTCTTCTACGTGGTCGCGATTCCGGCAGTCCTGCTGCTGGGCATCAGCAAGAGCGGCTTTGGCGCGGGCTTCGGCTCGCTCGCCGTGCCGCTGATGGCGCTGGCCGTCACGGTGCCCGAGGCCGCGGCCATGCTGATGCCGGTGCTGCTGCTGATGGACCTGCTCGGCATCGCCGCGTTCCGGCGCGACTTCGACCTGGCGCTGCTGAAGTTCCTGATTCCCTGCGGGCTGGTCGGCGTGGTCATCGGCGCGTTGCTGTTCCGCTGGCTGTCGCCGCACACGGTGGCCGGCATCGTCGGCGTGTTCACGCTGCTCTTCCTCGCGCAGCGGGTGCTCTTTCCGCCCAAGCCCGGCGACCCGCACGCGCCGAAATGGGTCGGCGCCATCCTGACGGCGATCTCCGGCTTCACCAGCTTCATCGCGCATGCGGGCGGCCCGCCGGTCAATGCCTACGTGATCCCGATGCGGCTCAAGCCGGTCGTGTTCACCGCGACCATGGCCTACCTGTTCTTCGCGGTGAACCTGGGCAAGTGGATTCCCTACGCATGGCTCGGTCTGCTCGACCTGCGCAACATGGCGACCTCGCTGGTGCTGCTGCCCTTCGCGCCGCTGGGCGTGTGGATCGGCATCCGGATCGCGCGCCGGATCGACGCGACCTGGTTCTATCGCTTCGTCTATGCGGGCATGCTGCTGACCGGGCTCAAGCTGGTCTGGGACGGCTTTTTCGCCTGAACGCCGTAAAGTGCCCGAGCCCGACCACCGGGCGACGGCGCTACAGATAGAGCTTCTGCAGCAACCGCACCAGCGTGTCGCGCTCGCGGGCGCTGAGGCGGGCGCTGGCCTCCGCTTCCAGCTGCACCACGGCGCGCTCGGCTTCGGCGATCAGCCGCTCGCCGGCCGGCGTCAGGTGCAGGCCGAGTGCGCGGCCATCGCGCGGATGGGGCCGGCGCTCGATCAGTCCGCGGCTGTCCATCGCGGCGATCAGGCTCACCAGGTTGGGCGGCAGGATGTCGAGCGTCGCGCAGAGTTCGCGCGAGGTCGCGCCGGGGTTGTGCGCCAGCAGCGACAGCACGGAGAAGTCGGCCTGCTTGAGCCCGTAGACCGCCATGCGCTCGGCGAACAGCGCGGTGACCACGAGCCAGGCACGCCGCGCGTTGTAGCCGACGAGTTTCTCGAGCACGCCGGTGTCGAGCCTTTCGGCCTTGAGGGCGGCAGCGCCCGTGGCGGGGGCTGCCGTTGTGTCGGTGGTCTTCTTGCGTGTCGTGGCCATCCGGCGAGCCTATCGCAGTGCGCCGCGCGTTCCGGCCGACGCCACGTCACGCATGCGCCGCTGCCGCCGCGGCCGTGACGGCGTCGCAGGCGCGCTTGACCATGCCGAGCCGCATCTCGAATTCGGGCAGCACGTGGCGATGGAACGCAGCCGAGGCTCTCGCCCAGCGTTCGCCGTCGATGCCTTCCGCGCCGTTGGCCGCCACGTCGATGCGTGCCCAGGCCCAGCCCAGCATCGCCAGCATCGTGACGCGCAGGTAGTCGTCGGCGACCTCGTAGGGCAGCGTCGGCGCCGCATGCGCGGCCATCGCGATGCTGGTCGTCAGGTAGCGCAACTGGGCGAGCCGGCGCTGCGCGTCGGCGTCGACTTCGCGCGAGGCGTCGAGCTCGTCGCGCAGCTCGATCAGCACGTCCGACATGGCGGCACCGCCATCGGGCAGCACCTTGCGCACCAGCAGGTCGATCGCCTGGATCTCGTTGGTGCCCTCGTAGATCATGCTGACCCGCACGTCGCGCAGCACCTGTTCGATGCCCCATTCGCGCACGTAGCCGTGGCCGCCGAAGACCTGCAGGCACTCGCTCGTGCCGGTGAAGCCCTGTTGCGTGCAGGCGGCCTTGAGGACGGGCGTGACCAGCGCGCACCAGCGCTGCGCGCGCGCCTTCGCCTTGGAGTCGGCGTCGTGCTTCGCCACGTCGAGCATCACCGCGGTGCGATAGGCCAGCGCGCGGCCGCCGTCGATCCAGGCGCGCTGGGTGTCGAGGATGCGGCGGACGGCCGGATGCTCGGCGATCAGGTCGGCCGCCTCGCCGCCGCGGCTCGCGGGCAGCGCGCCAGGCGCACGCATCTGGCGGCGCTCGCGCGCATAGGCGTCGGCCTTCTGCCAGGCCGCGTCGAGCAGCCCGATGCCCTGCAGCGCGACGTGCAGGCGCGCCGCGTTCATCATCACGAACATCGCGGCCAGTCCGCGGTTCGGCTCGCCGACCAGCCAGCCGGTGGCCTCGTCGAAGCGCATCGCGCAGGTCGGGCTGCCGTGCAGGCCCATCTTCTCCTCGATGCGCTCGCAGTGCACCGCGTTGCGCGTGTCGTCCGGCAACTGCTTCGGCACCAGCGCGAGCGACAGGCCCTTGGGTCCGGCCGGCGCATCGGGCAGGCGGCACAGCACGAGGTGGACGATGTTCGGCGTCAGGTCGTGTTCGCCGCCGGAGATGAAGATCTTGCTGCCGCTCACGCGCAGGCTGCCGTCGGCTTGCTGCACGGCGCGGGTGCGCACCTGGCCCAGGTCGCTGCCGGCATGCGCTTCGGTCAGGCACATCGTCGCGAGCCATTCGCCGGTGGCGATCTTCGACAGATAGCGTGCCTTGAGGTCTTCGCTGCCGTGGTGCTTGAGGCAGTCGTAGGCGCCGTGCAGCAGGCCGGGCGCCATCGTGAACCCGTGGTTGGCCGCGCTGAGCCATTCGTACAGCACGGCCTCGAGCACCGCGGGCAGGCCCTGGCCGCCATCGGCCGTCTCGGCCGCGAGCGCCGGCCAGCCGCCGTCGACGAAGGCCTGGTAGGCCTCGGCGAAGCCGGGCGGTGCGGTCACCGTTGCGCCATCGGGTCCGTTGTCGAAGCGGCAGCCCACGGTGTCGCCGGTCCGGTTGAGCGGTGCGATCGCGCTGCCGACGAAGCGTGCCGCCTCTTCCAGCACCTGCGCCTGCAGGTCGCCGTCGATCTCGGCAAAGGGGGCGAGCGCCTGCAGGCGCGCAGGCGCGTCGAGCACCGCGTTCAGCACGAAGCGGATGTCGTCGGGGCGGGGCTGGTAGTCCATCGTCGGTTCAATGTCAGATCAGGTCAGGGCGTGGGGAGCCGGCAGGCGAAGCTCGCCGCCGTTTCGGTGTCGCCGCCGGTGTAGACGGCGACGCGTGGATAGGGGCACAGCGGACGCGTGCGCTGCGGCGACCAGCTGGCCGGCACTTCGGTATTGGCGACCGGCGTGCCGGCGCCGCGGGCGCTGGCCGTCACGGCGTCGGGCGCGCGGCCCTGCTCGACCCAGTCGACCAGCGCGCTCAGCATGTCGAATTGATCGGTGGCCGGGCCGCCCGCGCAGTGGTTCATGCCGGGCACCGGGAAGTAGCGCGCGAAGGCCGATGCGTCGCCGCCGTTCGCCGCCTGCACGCGGGTGTACCAGGCGGCCGTGTCGTCGGACGAGAACACCGGGTCGCTGGTGCCGTGGTAGACGATCATCCGGCCGCCGCGGTTGCGCAGCGCCGACAGGTTGGCGGCATCGGGCGGCGTCATGAACGACAGCGATGACTCGCCGAAGACGCCGCTCGCGGTGGCGATCAGTGGCGCATCGCGGTCCATGTCGAAACCCAGCGCGAAGGGCAGGCCCTGCGCCCGGTCGGCCAGCGGCGGCGTCGTGAAGATGAAGCCGACGGCGCCGGTGTCGCGCGTCTGCGAGCTGTTGAACTTCCAGTCGCGCCAGTTGCTGCCGCCGATGCCGGAATCGAAGGGGAAGCTGCTGTAGAGCGGCGTGCCCGCGCTGTTGCGCGCACCCGCGAAGACGTTCGACAGCGCGGTCTTCTGCGCCGGGCTCAGGCAACGGCCGTCGCGCGTGCCGGCGGCACAGGTGGGCACGTCGGTCTGCAGGTTGAAGGCGGCTTGGCAGGCCTGCACGTTCGACACGATGCCGTCGGCCAGCCCGTCGAGCGCGTCGCAGCGCGCCAGCACGCGATCGGACACGAGCGTGAGCTCGGCGGGCGTGAAGGCGCTCTGCAGATCGGGCAGGCCGGCCGGCGTCTTGCCGCTGGCGACGCCGGCGTACTGCTGCGCGCCATACAACTGCGCCACGGCGGCCTTCGGCAGGTTGTAGCCGGGGTCGCCTGCGAGGATGCCGTCGTACTGGTCGGCCGACCGGACGGCCGCGACCATGGCATGCCGGCCGCCGTTCGAGCAGCCACCGAAGTAGGAGCGATCGGGACCGCGGCCGTAGGCCTGGGCGATCAGGTTCTTGGCCATCGGCGTGAGTTGCGCGACTGCGTTGTAGCCGTAGTCGAGCCGCGCCTGCGGATCGAGCCCGAAGCGCGGGCCCATCGCACCGGCGTGGCCGGCGTCGGCGCTGATCACGGCGAAGCCCATCTGCAGCGCGCTGCTGCGCGGGCCGCCGCCGCCGATGCCGCCCAGTGCGGGAATCACGACACCGTCGAGGCCGCCGTTGGCCTGGTAGAAGAAGCGTCCGTTCCAGTCGACCGGCAGGCGCATCTCGAAGCCGATGGCATAGCGCTGGCCGTCGACCGCGCTGGTGCGCTCGTTCGTGCGGCCCTGCACCAGGCAGTGCGCGGGCGCGGGCATGGCACTGCCGCCCACCGTCACGGTGCCGGCCGGCACCTGCGTGATGCTGCTGTAGACCGTGCCCGGCAGTGCGGCGCGGGCGGCCAGGTCCTGGCAGGCCTGCAGCGTGCCGGGGCGCGCCGCCGCGAGCGTGGGCGGCGTCGGCGATGCCCCGCGACCGGCGCCGGCGCAGGCCGCGAGCAGGGCGATGAGGCCGAGCGCGCTGGCGCCCAGGCCGACCTTCATGTGGCGCTGTCTTGTCATGTCGTCTCCATGTCGCGGCACGGGCCGCATTGCTTCAGGCGGCCTTCGCGGCACCCAGGTAGGTGTCGATCACGCGCGAGTCGACCGCGAGATCCGACGCCCGGCCTTCCAGGCTCACGCTGCCCATTTCGAGCACGTAGCCATGGTCGGCCACTTCGAGTGCGGCGCGTGCGTTCTGTTCAACCAGCAGGATCGTCACGCCGGTGGCGCGCAGCGCGTCGACCGTGCGGAAGATCTCCTGCACCACCAGCGGCGCGAGGCCGAGGCTGGGCTCGTCGAGCATCAGCAGGGTGGGCCGCGACATCAGCGCGCGGCCGACCGCAAGCATCTGGCGCTCGCCGCCCGACAGCGTGCCGGCGAGCTGCGCGCGGCGCTCCTTCAGGCGCGGGAACAGCGCGTAGATGGTGTCGAGCTGGTCGCGCCATTGCCGGTTGCGCAGGCGCACCTGGCGGAAGGCACCGAGCACCAGGTTGTCTTCGACCGGCATCGTGCCGAACAGCTCGCGCTTCTCGGGCACCAGCGCAATGCCGAGCATCACGCGCTCTTCCAGCGACAGGCCCGAGATCGGCTGGCCCATGTACTCGATCTGTCCCTTGGCGGGCAGCACGCCCATCAGCGAGTTGAGCAGCGTCGACTTGCCGGCGCCGTTCGGCCCGATCACCGTGACGACGCTGCCGGCGTCGGCCTGCAGGTCGATGCCGTGCAGCACCTCGGCGCGGCCGTAGCCGGCGTGCAGGTCGCGCACGCGCAGCAGGGGCGTGGTGGTGGCGGTCTTGGTCGTGGTGGTCATCAGTGTTCCGTTCCCAGATAGGCGGCGCGCACCTTGTCGCTGCGCTGCACCTCGCCCGGCGTGCCTTCCATCAGGTGGGTGCCGAACTCCATCACCACGATGTGATCGCAGATGTCCATCACCAGGCCCATGTCGTGCTCGACCAGCAGGATGCTCATGCCCTCGCCGCGCAGCGTGCGCAGCACCTGGCCGAGCGCCTCTTTCTCCTTGTGGCGCAGGCCGGCGGCCGGCTCGTCGAGCAGCAGCAGGGCCGGGTCGGCGCACAGTGCGCGCGCGATCTCCAGCAGGCGCTGCTGGCCCATCGCCAGGTTGCCCGCCGTCTCGTGCAGGTAGTCGCCCATGCCGACGCGGCGTAACTGGCGCTCGGCCTCGCGGAACAGCTCGCGCTCCTCGTTGCGGTCGAGCCGCAGCATGGCCGATATCGCACCCTTGCGGCCGCGCAGGTGCGCGCCCAGCGCCACGTTCTCCAGCACCGTCATGTCCGCCACCATCTTCACGTGCTGGAAGGTGCGAGAGACGCCGCGCTCGGCGATCTGCCGTGCGCCCAGTCCGCCGATCGGCTCGCCGCGGAAGCGCACGTTGCCGCCCGACAGGCCCAGCACGCCCGTCACGAGGTTGAAGGTGGTCGACTTGCCGGCGCCGTTCGGCCCGATCAGGCCGACGATCTGGCCGGCACGCGTCTGGAAGCTGATGTCGTTGACCGCCACCAGCCCGCCGAATGTCTTGCGGATCGCCTGCACGTCCAGCACCACCTCGCCGGCCGCCGGCTTGCTGCGCGCGGGCAGGTCGGCCGCGTCGTGCCAGTCGACCGCGCGCCAGGGGCGCGGCAGTTGCCGGTCGACGAACTCCCACAGGCCGTCGGGCAGGTACTTCAGCACCAGCACGATCATGATGCCGAACACGATCAGCTCGTAGTTGCCGCTGGTGCCGATCAGCTTGGGCAGCAGCACCTGCAACTGGTCTTCCAGCAGCTTGACGATGCCCGAGCCGGCGACCGCGCCCCAGACATGCGCCGAGCCGCCGAGCACCGCCATGAACAGGTACTCGATGCCCATCTTGATACCGAAGGGCGACGGGTTGACGGTGCGCTGGAAGTGCGCAAAGAGCCAGCCCGAGATCGACGCGAACATCGCCGCCAGCACGAAGATGCCGACCTTGAAGCGCAGCGTGTTCACGCCCATCGCCTCGGCCATCTGCGTGCCGCCCGCGAGCGCGCGGATCGCGCGGCCGCTGCGCGAGTCGAGCAGCCGGATCACCGCGAAGCACCCGAGGATCGCGAAGGCCCAGACGACCGCGTAGAACACACGGCGCTGGCCGATCTCGAAGCCGAACAGCGACAGGCCCTTGACGCCCAGGATGCCGTCGTACTTGCCCAGCGCATCGAGGTTGCCCATCAGGTAGTAGAGCGCCAGCGCCCAGGCGATGGTGGCCAGCGGCAGGTAGTGGCCCGACATGCGCAGCGTGATCGCGCCGATCACGGCCGCGCTGATGCCGGTGAGCGCCAGCCCGATGAACAGCGTGAGCCAGGGCGAGAGGCCGAAGTTCACGCTCAGGTAGGCGGTGGTGTAGGCCCCGATGCCGACGAAGGCGGCCTGCCCGAAGGAGGTCAGCCCGCCCACGCCGGTGAGCAGCACCAGCCCCAGCACCGGCAGCGTGTAGATGCCGATGTAGTTGAGCTGGATGATCCAGAAGTCGGGCAGCGGCAGCAGCGGCAGCGCGATCAGCACCAGCACGAGCGCCAGCGGGCCCCAGGTGCGCAGTGCGCTCTTGCGAGGCGCGGCCAGCGTCGTTGCGGTGGGAGGATTCACGAGCGTGCTCATTTCAGTGTTCCTCGTCGGAATGGCCGCTGCGCAGCGAGCGCCACAGCAGCACCGGCAGCACGATGGTGAACACGATCACTTCCTTGAAGGAACTGGCCCAGAACGAACCGAAGGCCTCGATCACGCCGACCGCGAGCGCACCGAGCAACGCGCCCGGGTAGCTCGCCAGTCCGGCGATCACGCCGGCCACGAAGCCCTTCAGGCCGATCAGGAAGCCGGAGTCGTAGAACACGGTGGTGGTCGGCCCGATCAGCAGGCCCGAGAGCGCGCCGATGAGACCGGCCATCGCGAAGGTGAGCTGGCCGGCGGTCTGGGTCGAGATGCCCATGAGCCGCGCACCCAGCCGGTTCACGGCCGTGGCGCGCAGCGCCTTGCCGTACAGGCTGCGCTCGAAGAAGAGCCACAGCAGCACGATGAGTGCGGCCGAGGCGCCGAAGATGATCATCGTCTGGCCGCTCAGCGTGAGCGGGCCGAGCGCGATGCGCACGTCGAGGAAGGGCGGGTTGCGAAAGCCTTCCGCACCGAAGAACAGCAGGCCGAGGCCGGTCATCGCGAAATGCACGCCGACCGAGACGATCAGCAGCACCAGCGAGCTGGCGCCCGCCAGCGACTGGTAGGCCACGCGGTACACCAGCGGGCCGAAGGCGGTGACGATGCAGACCGTGAGCAGCGCCTGCACCGGCAGCGGCAGGTTGCGCGGGCCGGCCCAGGCCGAGACCGCGCACACCACGGCGGGTATGGCGAAGGTGCGCAGCGCCGCCATGAAGGCGGGCGCCGCACGGCCGCGATGCCGCCAGACCGTGCCCAGCTCCATCAGCGCCGCGACGCCGGCCAGGATCAGCAGCAGCCAGACCGTGCCCGGCGTCTTGCCGGTCTGGAAGATGGCCAGTGTCAGCGCGCCGTAGGCCACGAATTCGCCCTGCGGAATGAAGATGACGCGGGTCACCGTGAAGACGAGCACGATCCCGACCCCGAGCAGGGCATAGATCGCGCCGTTGGTGAGTCCGTCCAGCATCAGGATGCTGGCGATTGAGAGGTCCATGGCGGCGCCGGTGAGGAAAGGAGGGTGGCGGGCCGTCGCCGGACGGCGTCCGGTGGCCCGCCTGGGTGTTTACTGCTCGACCTTGAACTTGCCGTCCACGACCTTGAGCATCACGCCGGTCTCGGTCGTGTAGCCCCAATGGTCCTGCGCGGTCCAGTTCAGCACGCCATGCGCGAGCACGGTGCGGCCCATGGTTTCCATCGCGTCGCGCAGCGCGGCGCGGAACTCCGGCGTGCCCGGCTTGGCCTTCTTCAGCGCGATCGGCACGGCCTTCTCGAGCACCGTGAGCGCGTCGGCCGCGTGGCCGGCGAACTGGTTGCGCGAACCCGGGCCGTAGGCCTTCTCGTAGCCCTGCACGAAGGCCACCGCAGCGGCCTTCGACGGGTGGCTGTCAGGCAACTGCTCGGCGACCGTGGCCGGGCCGGACACCACGAAGGTGCCTTCCGCGTCCTTGCCGGCGGTGCGCATCAGGTCCTGCGTGGCGGCGGCGTGGGTCTGGTAGACCTTGCCCTTGTAGCCGCGTTCCATCACGGCCTTCTGCGGCATGCCCGCACCGCTGCCCGAGGCGACGATCAGGATCGCGTCCGGGTTGGCGGAGCTCAGCTTCAGCACCTGGCCGGTCACGCTGGTGTCGGCGCGCGCGAAGCGTTCGGTCGCGACGATCTTGATGCCGTTCTTCTCGGCTTCGGCGGTCATGGCCTTGAGCCAGAGTTCGCCGTAGGCATCGGTGTAGCCCAGGAAGCCGACGGTCTTCACGCCGTGCGCCTTCATGTGCTTGACCACTGCGAAGGCCATCACGTCGTTCGACTGCGGCAGGCGGAAGAACCACTTGTCCTTGCCAGGCGGCAGGCCGGCCGGCGAGGTGGAGAGCTGCGGCGTGCCCGCTTCGGCCGTGACGTCGGCCATCGGCGTTGCGACCGGCGTGGCGCTCGAACCGACGATCACGTCGGCCTTGTCCTCGGTGACCAGGCGCTGCGCGTCCTTCACGCCCGTCGTCGGGTCGGAGGCGTCGTCGAGCACGATGACCTTGAGCGTCTCGCCAGCGATGGCCTTGGGCCAGATCGCGATCCCGTTCTTGACCGGGATGCCCAGGCCGGAGGCCGGACCGGTCAGTGGCTGCACCACGCCGATGGTGAGGTCCGCATGGGCCACGCCCATGGCGAGAAAGGCCATGACGGCCGCGACACTTGTCTTCTTCAATTTCATCGATGTCTCCTGGTTGGATTCGGGGAAGGCCGCGATTGCAGCACAAGGTTCAGCGCGGCGCCATGCGCAGCGCGCCGTCGAGGCGGATGACCTCGCCGTTCAGATGGCCGTTGGTCACGACATGGCAGGCCAGTTCCGCGAACTCCGACGGCTTGCCGAGGCGCGGCGGAAACGGAATGGACGCGGCCAGCGATTGCTGCACCGGTTCCGGCAGTTCCAGCAGCAGCGGCGTGGCGAACAGCCCCGGCGCCACGGTGCACACGCGAATGCCGTGCTGCGCCAGGTCGCGCGCCATCGGCAGCGTCATGCCGACCAGGCCGCCCTTCGATGCGCTGTAGGCCTGCTGGCCGACCTGGCCGTCGAAGGCCGCGACCGATGCAGTAAAGAGCATCACGCCCTTCTCGCCGCCGTCCAGCGCGTCGAGCTTCGCGCAGCGCGCGGCGAACAGGCGGCTCATGTTGTAGGCGCCGATCAGGTTGACCGTGACCACGCGCACGAAGTCTTCCAGCGGCGCGGCGTTGCCGTCCTTGCCGACGATGCGCCTGGCGCTGCCGATGCCGGCGACGTTCATCAGGATGCGGGCCGGGCCGTGTGCCGCCACGGCACGTTCGAGTGCGGCCTCGACGCTGGCGGCGTCGGTGATGTCGCAGACGCACGCGATGCCGCCGATCTCGGCCGCGACCTTTTCCGCGAGCGCTGCATTGCGGTCGAGCACCGCGACCTTGGCGCCGAGGCGGGCCAGCTCGCGTGCCGTTGCTTCGCCCAGCCCCGACGCGCCGCCGGTGACCAGTGCGCTCTGTCCTTCGATCTTCATGGTGTGTCTCTTTCTGCAGTCGGTGGTGTTCGCGCCGTGATCGACGTGTCTTCAGCGCGGCTTCAGCGTGAAGGGCAGCGTGCCGCCGTGCAGCGCGTCGGCCACGTCGGCCCGGTGCTTGAGCACGGCGCGCTGGTTGATCGAGCCCTTGTCGGTCACCTCGCCCTTGTCCAGCGCAGGCGGTTCGGCCACCAGGTGCGCACGCGCGATGCGGTTGGCGCTGCCGGTGGCGTTGGCTGCGAGCTCGTCCAGCACGCCCTGGAAGTGCGCCTGCACCGGCGCGCTGGCGAGCACGTCCTGCATCGGCGCACCGGCCGGCAGGCCGGCGAGCTGGCGCACCGCCTGCGTCGGAAACACGAGCGCGCCGACTTCCTTCAGGTTGATGCCGGTCAGCACCACGTCCTGCACGTAGGGCGCGCCGGCGGCGATCACTTTGGCGCGCAACGGGCCGACGCTCACGAAGGTGCCGGTGGCGAGCTTGAAGTCTTCGGCGATGCGGCCGTCGAAGCGCAGGCCGCGGTGGATGTTCGACGGGTCGATCCAGGCGACGGCGTCGCCGGTCGAGAAGAAGCCTTCGTCGTCGAAGGCCTCGCGCGTGGCGTCGGGCATGCGCCAGTAGCCGGGCGTGATGTTCGGGCCGCTGTAGCGCACCTCGGTCTTGCCGTCGGTCGGCACCAGCTTCAGCCGGATGCCCGCGGCCGGCAGGCCGAGGTCGCCGGAGGTGACGTACGGATCGGTGATGTACAGCGCGAAGGGCGACGACTCGGTCATGCCCAGGCCGGTGCCCATCACGATGCGCTCGCCGATCGCGGCTTCCTCGATGCGGTGCAGCGTGTCCCACACCGGCTGCGGCAGCGCGGCGCCGGCGTAGAAGAACATCTTCACGCGCGACAGCAGCGTGTCGCGCAGCACGGTGTCGCTCTCCATCGCGTTCGCAATCGCCTCGAAGCCGGTCGGCACGTTGAAGTACAGCGTGGGGGCGATCTCGCGCAGGTTGCGCAGCGTCTCGGCGATGCCCGTGGGCGTCGGCTTGCCGTCGTCGATGTAGAGCGTGCCGCCGTTGTAGAGCGCGATGCCCAGGTTGTGGTTGCCGCCAAAGGTGTGGTTCCAGGGCAGCCAGTCGACCAGCACCGGCGGCTCGTCGCCGATGGCGGGGATCGACTGCAGCAGCTGCTGCTGGTTGGCGCACATCATGCGGTGCGTGTTGATCACGGCCTTCGGGTTCTTGGTCGAGCCCGAGGTGAAGAGGAACTTGGTGATCGTGCTCGGATGCGTGGCGTGCAGTGCGGCGTCGACCGCGTCGGTGGCCGGCGTGGCGAGCAGGTCGGCCCACGGCGTGGTCGTGCGGCCGTCGATGCTGCCTTCGCCCAGCACCACTTCGACGTCGTCGCCCAGCGTGGCCAGGACTGCGCGGCCATAGCGCCTGGCGTCGGCGGCGAAGACCAGGCCCGGCGTCAGCGTGCCGAGCACGTGGCGCAGCTTCTCGAAGTCCTGGCTGATCGTGGCGTAGGCCGGCGACACCGGGCAATAGGCCACGCCCGCATACAGGCAGCCCAGCGCCAGCAGCGCGTGCTCGATGCTGTTCTCGCTCAGGATCGCGACCGGACGCTCTTCGTTCAGCCCGCGGTCGATCAGCGCCTGGCCGATGCGGCGCGCATGCTGCAGCGCCTGCGCGTAGCTCACGTGCTGCCAGTCGCCGGTGCGGCCGTCGGGCAGGCGCTCGCGGCGCGCGACGAAGGTGCGGTCGGGCGCCACCTCGGCCCAGTGCAGCAGCCGGTCGGTCAGCCGGTGCGCATAGGGCCCGAGCGGTTGCTCGGCCTCGAGGTACTGGACGCCGCCATCGGCCTCGCGCAGGCTGGCGCGGGTGATGCCGAAAGCCAGCGGGCGGTAGCGCGCGGGCGTCGCCGCGGCGCTTGCAGTGGCCGCAGCGGGCGGCGTCAGGGTGTGGGTCTCGCTCATCGTTGTTCTTCTTCGGGTGTGGCGTTCAGTCCTTGGAGACCTTGGCCGCGCGGCCTTCGAGGAAGGCGCGCACGCGTTCCTTGGCCTCGGGCGCGTTCTGCGCGATGCCGGCCATCAGCGCTTCGGTGAAGAAGCCGTGGTCGCTCGACTGTTCCGCGATGCGCGGCAGCGCGTGCATCAGCGCGTAGTTGGTCAGCGGCGCGTTCTGGGCGATGCGCTTCGCGAGTTCGATGGCCTTGTCGAGCGCCGTGCCTTCGGGCACGAGGTACTGCGCGAAGCCGGCGCGTTCGCCGTCCTCGGCGTTGTAGACGCGGCCGGTCAGCATCATGTCGGTCATGCGGGCCACGCCGATCAGCTTGGGGATGCGCACCGAGCCGCCACCGCCGACGAAGATGCCGCGCGAGCCTTCGGGCAGCGCGTAGAAGGTGGTGCCGTCGGCCACGCGGATGTGGCAGGCGCTGGCCAGCTCGAGCCCGCCGCCGACCACCGCGCCGTGCAGCGCCGCGATCACCGGCACCGGGCCGTTCTGCACGCGGTCGAGTGCGGCATGCCACATGCGCGAGTGGTACACGCCCTGGCCGGCATCGCGCTCCTGCAGTTCGCTCAGGTCGAGCCCGGCGCAGAAGTGCGGACCTTCGCCGTCGATCACGGCGGCACGCACGCTGGACGGCAGGTTCTCGAAGGCGTCGCGCAGCGCCAGGATGAGGCCGTCGGACAGCGCGTTGCGCTTGGCGCCGCGGGTCAGCCGGATGACGGCGATGTCGCCCTGGATGTCGATGGAGAGGTCGGGGTGGGTCATGATTGCGTTCCGTTCTGGCTTCGATTATGGTTATGGAAAATAACCAATTCAAGGCAAAACGAAGGCCTTGGCATGAGGGCTTACCCGCATCCCGCCACGCATTGCGGCATCACAGGAGACACGCATGGACTACGAGAATCTGATCGCCATCGACACCCACACGCACGCTGAAGTCAGCTGCTGGAATCCGTTCGACAACTATGGCGAGGAGTACGACCGCGCCGCCGACAAGTACTTCAAGTCGGGCCGCCGCCCGACCATCCAGGAGAGCGCCGACTACTACCGCGAACGCAAGATCGGGCTGGTGATGTTCATGGTCGACGCGGAGTCGAACATGGGCCGTCGCCGCATCCCCAACGAGGAGATCGCCGAGGCGGCGCAGAAGAACAGCGACATCATGATCGCCTTCGGCAGCATCGATCCGCACAAGGGAAAGATGGGTGCCCGCGAGGCGCGCCGCCTGATCGAGGAGCATGGCGTCAAGGGCTTCAAGTTCCACCCGACGGTGCAGGGCTACCACCCCTACGACAAGATGGCCTGGCCGATCTACGAGGTGATCGCCGAGTACGGCCTGCCGGCCGTGTTCCATACCGGCCACAGCGGCATCGGCTCGGGCATGCGCTGCGGCGGCGGGCTGCGGCTGGAATACAGCAATCCGATGCACCTGGACGACGTCGCGATCGACTTCCCCGACATGCAGATCGTGATGGCGCACCCGAGCTTCCCGTGGCAGGACGAGGCGCTGAGCGTGGCCACGCACAAGCCGAACGTCTGGATCGACCTGTCGGGCTGGAGCCCGAAGTACTTCCCGAAGCAGCTCGTGCAATACGCGAACACGCTGCTGAAGGACCGCGTGCTGTTCGCGAGCGACTACCCGCTGATCACGCCCGACCGCTGGCTCAAGGACTTCCAGGACGCGGGCTTCAAGCCGGAAGTGATGCCCGGCATCCTGAAGGACAACGCGGTGCGCCTGTTGCGGCTGGCGGACCAGAAGAAGGCGACGCCAGTGGCCGCGCCTGCTGCACCGGCCGCCTGACGTCCTTCGGACCGGATCGCTTCAGTCCTGGCTGCGGTCCCAGCTGGCGCCGAGCCGCTGCTGGCGCTCTTCGCGCTCGCGCGCCATCTGTTCCTGGAATTGCTGGCGGCCTTCCTTCGCGACCGCGATGAACTTGGCGCGGTCCTTGTAGTGCGGGTAGCTCTCGGCCGTGAGCTTCAGGTTGCGTTGGCGGAAGCGCATGACCTGCTCCCGTGCCTCGTGTGCCGGCCAGCCGAGCACTTCGAGCACCGAACGCGCGCTGCGCAGCGAGGACTCGAACAGCTCGCGCTCGATGTATTCGACGCCGCGGTCGCGCAGTCGAAAGAGATGGCTCACGTTGCGCGCGCGGGCGATGATCGCGGCCTGCGGAAAGTTCTCGCGCACGAGGTCGACGATCTCGAGCGACTGGTCGATGTCGTCCACCGCCACCACCACCGCCGTCGCGTTGCCGGCACCCGCGATGCGCAGCAGGTCGAGCCGGGTGGCGTCGCCGTAGAACACGCGGAAGCCGAATTCACGCAGGCCTTCGACCGTGTCCGGATCGTGGTCCAGCACCGTCACCTTGAGGCCCTGTGCACTCAGCACGCGGCCGACGATCTGGCCGTAGCGGCCGAAGCCGCAGATCACGACCTTGGCTTCCTGCTGTTCCGAGATCTCCTCGAGCCCGGACGACTTGCCGCGGCTGTAGCGCGGCAGCACGTACTTGTCGATCACCACCAGCAGCAGCGGCGACACCAGCATCGACAGCGCCACGGCGCCGATCAGCAGCGACGACGTCGCGGGCGGCAGCACATCGGGCCCGGCGGCCTGGAACACTACGAATGCGAATTCCCCGCCCTGCGCGAGCAGTAGCGTGAACACCGGCCGCTGCTGGAAGGGCACGTCCATCGCCATGCCCAGCCCGTAGATCACCGCGAACTTGAGCACCAGGAAGCCGACCACGAGCAGCGCCATCAGGCCGGGCTGCGCCATCAGCACGCCGAAGTCGATGCACATGCCGACCGCGATGAAGAACAGCCCCAGCAGCAAGCCCTTGAACGGCTCGATGTCGGTTTCGAGCTCGCGCCGGTATTCGCTCTCGGCCAGCAGCACGCCGGCCAGGAAGGCGCCGAGCGCCATCGACAGCCCGACGAACTGCATCAGCGCGGCGATCGCCACCACCAGCAGCAGCGCGGCGGCGGTGAAGATCTCGGGCGTGTTGCTGCGTGCGATCCAGCGCAGCACCGGCCGCAGCAGCAGCCGTCCGCCGAACACGATGCCGCCGATCACGCCGACGATCTTGGCGGCCTGCAGCGCACGCGCGGCACCGCTGATCGGCTCGTGGGCGCTGCCTTCGGCCAGCAACGGCAGCAGCGCGAGGATCGGAATCGCCGCGACGTCCTGGAACAGCAGGATCGAAAAACCGGCCTGGCCGCTCGCGGTCGGCAGCAGGTTGCGCTCGCTGAACACGTTGAGCGCGATCGCGGTGGAGGACAGCGACAAGCCGAGCGCCGCGACCAGCGCCACCTGCCAGCTCGCGCCGGCCAGCCAGCCGACGAGGAACAGCACGGCGGCGCAGCCCATCACCTGCGCCGAGCCCCAGCCGAAGATCGGCCGGCGCAGCGCCCACAGGCGGTCGGGCTCGAGTTCGAGGCCGACCAGGAACAGCATCAGTACCACGCCGAACTCGGCGAAGTGGAGCACTTCCTGCACGCTCGACACGAGCCCCAGGCCCCAGGGCCCGATCGCGATGCCGGCGGCCAGGTAGCCGATGATGGATCCGAGTCCGAGTGCGCGCGACAGCGGCACCACGAGCACGGCGGCGCCGAGGTAGATCAGCGAGCTGGTGAGCCAGGCGGGTGCGTGTCCCATGTCAGGCTTTCACTTTCATCTCGGTGGCGTTGTGGTCGTGCAGCGCTTTCAGCAGTGCATTGGCGATCAGCTCGCCGCGTTCGGGTTCGGGTTGCTGCGGCCGGTCGACCGCCGGCACCACGCAGGTCGGGCAGTCGCCGAGTTCGTCCATTTCGGGCCAGTCGGGGTAGCTCTGCAGGCGCTGGGTGAACGTGTCGGTGTGGGCGGTGACGTCGGCCGCGCTCGCGCTGCGCGCGCCGTGCAGGACCAGCGGCGGCAGGAAGCGCATGCCGCACAGCGCGGCCGTCTGCTCGTAGGGCGGCAGGAACGCGTCGAAGAAATAGCGGTTGTAGCTTTGCGGGTGGTAGCTTTCCTCGGGGCCGCCGGTGGTCGCGACCAGCCACAGGTCCTTGCCCTGCAGCGCGTTGCCGCCGTCGCCGTAGGCCCAGCCGTAGCCCAGCACCTCGTCGAGCCAGAGCTTCTGCAGCGGCGGCATCGAGTACCAGTGGATCGGATGCAGCATCACGATCAACTGCGCGCCGGCCGCGCGGGCGCGTTCCGCGGGCACGTCGATCACGTAATCGGGATAGCTCCCGTACAGATCGTTGACGTCGACGCTGCCGAGCGTGCGCGCCGCTGCCAGCAGCCGGCGGTTGACGCGCGAGTCGCGCCAGTGCGGGTGTGCCGCCAGCACGTAGATCGCCGCCCCCGGGCCGGCGCCGCCGACGGCCGGGCTGTCGGCGGCTGGATCTGCCGGGGTCGCGGCGTGCGGCAGCGGTCCTGGCGTTGTTATTGTGTTCATGGCTGCGAACATATCGCAGGTCGGGCCGCGGCGCCGGTGTCGGGTCAGGAGAATCCCTCGACTTGTCGCGGTGCCGACACCGGGCGCCTTGCGTGGCCGCTAGAGTGGCCGCATGAAAACATTCCAGACCCTTCAGGAACTCGCCGCCTGCGTCGGCCAGGAAGTCGCCGTGAGCGACTGGATTCCTGTCACCCAGGCACAGGTCAATCAGTTCGCCGAGGCCACCGGCGATCACCAATGGATCCATGTCGACGTCGAGAAGGCGAAGGCCGGACCGTTCGGTGGACCGATCGCGCACGGCTTTCTCACGCTGTCGATGCTGCCGCGCTTCTTTGAGTCGTCGGTGGAGGTGCGCGAGGTGCGCATGGGCGTCAACTACGGCCTCAACCGGGTGCGCTTCATGTCGCCGGTCCTGGTCGGCAGCCGGCTGCGTGGCCGCATCAAGCTGCTGACGGCCACGCCGATCGAGAACGGCGGGCTGCAGACCACCTGGGAAAACACGATCGAGCTGGAGGGTGCGACCAAGCCGGCCTGCGTGGCCGAATCCGTCGTTCGCCAATATCCCTGAAGCCGTCTGCGCCGGCCGCTCCGGCGCGTGAATGCAGAAAAGCCGCCCGGGTCGCCCCGGACGGCTTTTTCTTTTTTCATCGCCGCGCCGGGGCGCGTGCGATCACATCTCGCCGCTGGTGGTCGTGCCTTCGCGGGTGGCGGTGACCGCGGCGGCGCGCACGGTGGCGCGATCCGTGGTGCTGCTGATGGTCAGCACGCCGGTGCCGCCGTTGCTGATCTGCACCGGCTTCATGGCTTGCGTCTGGACCGCGGCGCGGCTCTGCATCGACTGGAAGGGCTGCGGCGGGTTCGGATTCATTTCGCCCTGGAAGGCTTGCGCGCCGAAGGCGGCAAAGCTGGAAAGGGCGGCGATGGCGATGAGCTTGGTGTTCATGGGAAGACTCCGGTGAGCGTGGTTGAAGTGGACGACTTCGATGCCTGCCTGAAGGGTTCGCTGCATCGATGGACCAAATGTAGACTCAAGAGTCTATGATGTGAACTACTCAGTTTTAAATTGAGCATTCCAGTAATCGCAACGATTGGGAACTCATGGACAGATTGCTTTCGATGCGTGTGTTCCAGCGCGTCATCGACGAAGGTGGTTTTGCAGCGGCTGCGCGTGCGCTCGAGCTGTCGCCGGCCGCGGTGACGCGGCTGATCGGCGACCTTGAGACCCACCTCGGCGCACGGCTGATCCAGCGGACGACCCGCAAGATCAGCCTGACGGATGCCGGCGAGCGCTACCTCGAAAGCCTGCGTTCGATCTTGAGCGACATCGATGTTGCCGAGGCCGCCGCCGTCGCGAGCACCCGCGAGTTGCACGGCACGCTGCACATCCTGTCGACGCCGGTGCTGGCGACCCATCTGCTGGCGCCGCGCATCGCACGCTGGCGGGCGCTGCATCCCAAGCTGATGCTCGACATCGTGGTCGACCCGTTCCCGCAGCACCGGGTCGAGTCCTTCGACGTCAGTTTCCTGCTGCTGGAGGATGGACTCGATCTGAACGCGATCGCGTACCCGCTGGCGCATACGAAGATGATCTTCTGCGCCGCGCCGGGCTATCTGGCGCGTGCCGGCACGCCAGCCCGTCCCGAGGATCTTGCGAGCCACCAGTACCTCAAGTTTCCCTGGCAGCAGGCCACCGGCCACAGTGCGCGGCGCCTGCGGCTGCAGCCGGCGGAGGAAGGTGGTGCGCTGGTGGAAGTCGACGTGCCGGTGGCGCTGCAGTCGGCGAGTTTCGACGTGCTCTACCGCGCCACGCTGGAAGGGGCGGGCATCGCCGCGCTGTCCACCGCGCTGGCCCGGCGCGACCTGCAGAGCGGCGCACTGGTGCAGTTGCTGCCCGACTGGATCTTCGGCCGCTTCACGATCTACGCCGCGGTTCCGAGCCGCAAGCTGTTGCCGGCGCGCACGAGGGCCTTCCTCGATTTCCTCAAGACACCGCCCGACATCGGCCGTACCGGCTTCGAGCCGAACCTCAGCTGAAGCCGTTCTGGCGCCAGGCCTCGAACACCGTCACGGCGACGGCGTTCGACAGATTCAGGCTGCGCTGGCCGGCGCGCATCGGCAGGCGCAAGCGCTGATCGAGCGGAAAACGCTCGCGCAACTCGGGCGCCAACCCGCGCGTTTCGGCGCCGAACACCAGCCAGTCGCCGGGCAGGAAGCGGATGTCGTGCGCCGGCCGGCTGCCGTGGGTCGTGAGCGCGAACATGCGGTCGGTTGCGGGCTGCTCCTCGTCCAGCAGCGCCTGCCAGCCGGCATGGCGTCGCACGTCGGCATATTCGTGATAGTCCAGGCCGGCGCGCCGCAACAGCTTGTCGTCCATCGAGAAGCCGAGCGGCTCCACGAGATGGAGCGTGCAGCCGGTGTTGGCGGCCAGCCGGATCACGTTGCCGGTATTGGGCGGGATTTCGGGTTCGACCAGGACGATGTGAAACATCCGCCGATTGTCGCCACGCCGGCGCGGGGACGGCGTCAGTCCGGCAGTTCGGTGCGCGCCAGCACGATCGCGGCGATGTGCACCGCGCCGCCGGTGCGCAGCACTTGCGCCGCCGAGAACAGCGAGGCGCCGCTGGTCATCACGTCGTCGACCAGCACGATGCGCCGCCCGTGGACCTGCGCTGCGCGCAGCGGTTCGATCGCGAAGGCACCCTGCAGGTTGAGCAGGCGTTCGGCGCGTGTCAGGCCGCTCTGCGCCGGCGTGTCTCGCGTGCGGATCAGCAGGCCGGCATCGGTCTTGTCCCGCGCGAGGCGGCGTGCGAGTTCGAACGCCTGGTTGAAGCCCCGCTCCCGCAGCCGGGCCGGTGACAGTGGCATCGGAAGAACCAGGTCGGCGCGTTCCAGCGCGGGTTCGGCCCACGGCGCGCTGCGCATCAGCATGGCGAGCGGGGCGGCCCAGCCGGGCTCGCCGCGGAACTTGAAGTCGCCGATGACGCCTGGCCAGGGCCAGCTGTAGCCGCAGGCGGCAATGCAGCCGTCGAGCGGCGGAGGCTGGCGTCGGCAGTCGATGCAATGCGTCGTGCCCGTGGCCACCGGCAGCGCGCAGGTCGCACAGCGTTCGGCCGGCGGCGCAAAACGCGCAATGCAGGCGTCGCAGACCGGCTGTGACGGCCACGATCGGCAGACCGCGCACTGGCTGGGGACGCGGCCGGGCCATGCGGAGAAAAGTCGGGCGTTCAACCAGGACAACATCCCCTCAATATACTGAGCGCCCCCATGGCAACCCTTCCCACCGAGCGACCGCCGACCATCGACCCCGCGGCGGCTGCACGCTGGGCCAGCCTTCCGCCCGAGGCGGACTCCCCGTGGCTGCACGAGGAAGTCGGCCGGCGCATGGAAGACCGCCTGCAGTGGATCACGCGCGCGCCGGAGACCTGGGCCGACTGGTCGCCGTTGCGCGGCGGCCTCGACGCCCACGCCCTGGTGGCGCGCCGCTATCGCAACGCGCGCGCCTACGTGATCGAGCGCGAACCCGAACTGGCCACGCGTTCCGCCGATCGGCTGGTCGCGCCGTGGTGGAGCGCTCGCCGATGGCAGGGGGCACAGGCGCGCTTCGATGCCCTCCCCGAATCGGGTGTCGGAATGCTGTGGGCCAACATGGCGCTGCACATGGCGGCCGATCCGCAGGCGCTGATCGGTCAATGGCACCGTTCGGTCATGACGGACGGCTTTCTGATGTTCTCCTGTCTCGGACCGGACACCCTGCGCGAGTTGCGCAGTCTCTATGCGCAGCTCGGCTGGCCGCCGCCGGCACACGAATTCACCGACATGCACGACTGGGGCGACATGCTCGTCGGCGCAGGTTTCGCGGAGCCGGTGATGGACATGGAGCGCATCGTGCTGAGCTGGGCTACGCCGGAGGCGGCGCTCGCCGAGTTGCGCACGCTGGGCCGAAACCTGCATCCGGCGCGGCCGGCGGGTCTGCGCGGGCGCCGCTGGCACGCCGCGTTGAAGGACGCTCTGGCCTCCATGGCCGTGCCTGGCGCCCACGATGGCCGCATCGCGATGACCTTCGAAATCATCTACGGCCATGCCTTCAAGCCCGCGCCGCGGGTCGCGCTGTCGCCTCAGAGCGCGGTCTCGCTGCGCGACATGCGCGAGATGCTGCAACGCGGCCGTCCCGGCTCCTGAATCGCGGATATCAGGGATTTCCGGCGTTCTTCCGCGACGCCAAGGGGACGGTCTGGCGTGGTTCACCCGCTACAATCCGCCGAGCGTGAACTCCAGGGATCTTCCTGTGATCAAGGCCGTCGAGCGTAGGTTGGGTGGCCGCGAACGTACCGATTTACCGAACTCGTCCGTGTCGAATTCCGTGTTTCGTTTTGCCACTGTTTCGGGCCAGAGTGTTCACTGGTTCCTGAAGCGCAATTGCTCGGTCACGCCGAGCCAGCTGGGCTGGCTCTACGCGTCGCTGTGTGTGATTTCGCTTGGCATCGGCGCGGGCTTCTGGCTCAACGGCGCAAGGCTCGTCCTGCCTTTTGCATGGCTGGAGCTTGCCGCGGTCGGGTTTGCTTTCATGTCGTATGCACGGCATGCGACCGATGGAGAGAGGATCGCACTTCAAGGCGGTCGGCTCGTGGTGGAGCTCGAGAACGGCGGGCACTACGAGCGCACGGAGTTCCTTCCGCATCAGGTGCGGATCGAACCCCAGGCGAGCGACCGCTCGCTGATCGAGGTGTCAGGGCAGGGGCGTTCGGTCAGGGTGGGGCGCTACGTGCGCCCCGAACTGCGTGCGGCCCTGGCGCGCGAGATTCGCATGGCGCTACGCGGCGCTTAGCGTGGCGGGGGCCTCCGGCAATGGACGACAAGCCGGTCGGTAAAACGGAAATTGAAGAAGCAAACACGATGAAGAGCATTTGGCGCAACAAGTACAGGCTGTCGAATCTGCTGCTGGCGGCCGGCGCGGCATTCAGCGGCGCGGCACATGCGGTCAACGACCTGCCCGGCGGCCCGTCGGTGCGCCAGTTGAACATGCCGGTCGGGGTCACGAAGATCGCGCAGGAACAGCATTTCCTGCACACCGTGATGATGATCCTCTGCACCGTGATCTTCATCGCCGTGTTCGCGGTCATGTTCTATTCGATCTGGAAGCACCGCAAGTCGGTCGGCCACAAGGCGGCCAACTTCCATGAGTCGGTGGTGGTGGAAGTCATCTGGACCATCGTGCCCTTCCTCATCGTGATCGTGATGGCGCTGCCCGCCACCAAGGTGCTGGTCGCCCAGAAGGACACCACCAACGCCGACCTGACGATCAAGGCCACCGGTTACCAGTGGAAGTGGGGCTACGACTACATCACGGGCGAAGGCCAGGGCCTGGGCTTCATCTCGACGCTCGACAGTTCGCAGCGCGCGATGTCCAACGCCGGTGCCAAGGGCGACATTCCGGCCGACTATCTCTTCAAGGTCGACAACCCGCTGGTGGTGCCGGTCGACAAGAAGATCCGGATCATCACGACGGCCAACGACGTGATCCATGCGTTCGCCGTGCCGCAGTTCGGCATCAAGCAGGATGCGATCCCCGGTTTCGTGCGCGACACCTGGTTCCGTGCCGAGAAGATCGGCGACTACTACGGCCAGTGCCAGGAACTGTGCGGCAAGGAACACGCCTACATGCCGATCCACGTGAAGGTGGTCTCGGCCGCCGACTACACGAGCTGGGTCGACGTCAAGCGCAAGGAGGCCGCGGCCAAGCTGGACGATCCGAACAAGGTCTGGGCATTGCCCGAGATCCTGGCGCGCGGCGAGAAGGTCTACGCGGCCAATTGCGCAGCCTGCCACCAGGCCAATGGCAAGGGTGCGGGCCCGATCAAGCCGCTCGACGGCTCGGCAAAGGTGCTCGATGCCAACCATGCGACGCAGATCGACGTGCTGCTCAAGGGCCAGAACAACGGCGCGATGCCGTCGTGGAAGCAGTTGAGCGACACCGACATCGCTGCCGTGGTGAGCTTCACGAAGAACAGCTGGTCGAACAAGACGGGCCAACTGGTGCAGCCGGCCGAAGTGAAGGCCGAACGGGCGAAGCTGTAAAGCTTTCGACGCCCCGACGTAGAAACAGCAAGGAACAGACATGAGTGCAGTCCTCGACCCCCACGGTCACGCCCACCCCGACCACGATGGCCATGCGCACGACGACCACCATCACGGTGCGCCCGTCGGCTGGCGCCGCTGGGTGTTCGCGACCAACCACAAGGACATCGGCACGCTGTACCTGCTGTTCTCGTTCACCATGCTGATGGTCGGCGGCGTCCTGGCGCTGCTGATCCGTGCCGAGCTGTTCCAGCCCGGCCTGCAGTTGGTGAACCCCGAGCTGTTCAACCAGTTCACCACGATGCACGGGCTGATCATGGTGTTCGGCGCGATCATGCCGGCCTTCGTCGGCTTCGCGAACTGGATGATCCCGCTGCAGATCGGCGCGTCCGACATGGCTTTTGCGCGGATGAACAACTTCAGCTTCTGGCTGATGATTCCGGCGGCCATCATGCTGGTGTCGTCCTTCTTCATGCCCGGCGGTGCGCCGGCTGCCGGCTGGACGCTGTATGCGCCGCTCACGCTGCAGATGGGCCCGTCGATGGATGCCGGCATCTTCGCGATGCACATCCTGGGCGCTTCGTCGATCATGGGGTCGATCAACATCATCGTCACCATCCTCAACATGCGCGCGCCCGGCATGACGCTGATGAAGATGCCGATGTTCTGCTGGACGTGGCTCATCACCGCCTACCTGCTGATCGCCGTGATGCCCGTGCTTGCCGGCGCCATCACCATGACGCTGACCGACCGCCACTTCGGCACCAGCTTCTTCAATCCCGCAGGCGGCGGCGACCCGGTGATGTACCAGCACATCTTCTGGTTCTTCGGCCACCCCGAGGTCTACATCATGATCTTGCCGGCCTTCGGCATCATCAGCCAGATCGTGCCGGCCTTCGCCCGCAAGCGCCTGTTCGGCTACGCGTCGATGGTGTACGCCACCTCGTCGATCGCCATCCTGAGCTTCATCGTGTGGGCGCACCACATGTTCACGACCGGCATGCCGGTGACGGGCCAGCTGTTCTTCATGTACGCGACCATGCTGATCGCCGTGCCGACGGCCGTGAAGATCTTCAACTGGATCGCGACGATGTGGCAGGGCTCGATGACCTTCGAGACGCCGATGCTGTTCGCGGTGGGTTTCATCTTCGTGTTCACGATGGGCGGCTTCACCGGCCTGATCCTGGCCGTGGCGCCGATCGACATCCAGCTGCAGGACACCTATTACGTGGTGGCCCACTTCCATTACGTGCTGGTGGCCGGCTCGCTGTACGCGATGTTCGCCGGCTTCTATTACTGGTGCCCGAAGTGGACCGGCGTGATGTACAACGAGACGCGCGGCAAGGTGCACTTCTGGTGGTCGCTGATCTCGTTCAACGTCACCTTCTTCCCGATGCACTTCCTGGGACTGGCCGGCATGCCACGCCGTTACGCCGACTACCCGATGCAGTTCGCCGACTTCAACGCGGTGGCTTCGGTCGGCGCCTTTGCCTTCGGCTTTGCGCAGGTCTACTTCTTCTTCTTCATCGTGCTGCCCGCCATGCGCGGCAAGGGCGAGCCGGCAGTTGCCAAGCCCTGGGAAGCTGCGGAAGGCCTCGAGTGGGAAGTGCCGTCGCCGGCGCCTTTCCACACCTTCGAGACGCCTCCACGCCTGGACGCGACGGCCACCAAGGTCATCGGTTGAACGGCTGCGCGCGATGACACCTGAACAAAGGAAGAACAACAGGCGCATGGGGCTCACGCTGGCCTCGATCGCCGTGCTGTTCTTCGTCGGTTTCATCATCCGAATGGTGTGGCTCGGCCACTGAGCGGGAGCATCGCATGGGCATCGGCCAACGTATCCGCCGCGAGAACGTCCGCATGGTCGGCAAGCTGGTCGTGGTGGCTGCAGGCATGTTTGCCTTCGGCTATGCGCTGGTTCCGCTGTACCGCGCGATCTGCGAGATGACCGGCATCAACATCCTGGCGCTGTCCGAGCTGGATGTGCCCGGTGGTGCGTCGGGCGGCAAGAACGTCCGCGTTCCGGACAACACCCAGGTCGACATGAGCCGCACCATCACGGTCGAGTTCGACTCGAACGTGCGCGGTCTCTGGGACTTCAAGCCCGCGCAGGCGACGATGCAGGTGCATCCCGGTCAGCTCAACACGGTGATGTACGAGTTCCAGAACGTGCAGAACCGGCGGATGGCGGCGCAGGCGATCCCGAGCTACGCGCCGCAGCAGGCCGCGCCGTACTTCAACAAGCTCGAGTGCTTCTGCTTCAACCAGTACACGCTCGATGCCGGTGAAAAGAAACAATGGCCGGTCGCCTTCGTGATCGATCCGAAGATCTCGAAAGACGTGAAGACCATCACGCTGTCGTACACCTTCTTCGAGGTCGGCGGAAAGACGCCGCCGGCGCCCACCGCCGCGCTGGTGCCGAGCACCGTGCCGCCAACGGGCGAGGCGCGTTCATGAATGCGCCCGACGTGCCGCGCCGCGGGTCTCTCTGGCGAACCGTCAAGGCGGTAGCCTGGGGCTTCTTCGGTGTGCGCAAGAACAGCGCCTACCAGGAGGACATCGCCAAGCTGTCGCCGCTGCACATCGTGGCGGTCGGGCTGGTTGGCGTGCTGCTGTTCGTCGGTGTGCTGATCGTGCTCGTGAAGCTCGCCATCTCGTCCTGACAGAGACATGCCCCACAGATTCGAATCCAAAGAAAAAAGCCAGGAGCTGATATGAGTTCAACCACCCACGGCACCACGCCTTACTACTTCGTGCCCGGGCCGTCGCGCCATCCGGTCATGGCCGCGATCGGCCTGTTCTTCGTGATTCTGGGTGCGGGCCAATGGATCAACGGCCACGAGTGGGGCGCTTATTCGCTCGCCTTCGGCTTGCTGTGGTGGTGGACGGTACTCTATCAGTGGTTCCGCGAAGCGATCGGCGAGAGCGAGTCCGGCCAGTACAGCCACAAGATCGATCTGTCGTTCCGCTGGAGCATGAGCTGGTTCATCTTCTCCGAGGTGATGTTCTTCGGTGCGTTCTTCACGGCGCTGTGGTGGGCCCGGACGCATGCGTTGCCGGCGCTCGGCAGCCTCGACAACGCGTTGCTCTGGCCCGACTTCAAGGCCGTCTGGCCCAGCATGGCGGCCGGCGTGACCGGCTCACCGGCCGACATCGTCGAGCCCTTCCAGACCGTCGGCCCGTTCTGGTTGCCGACCATCAACACGGCGCTTCTGCTCAGCTCGGGCGTGACGCTGACCATCGCTCACCACGCGCTGCGCGCCGACCACCGTGCACAGTGCATCCGCTTCATGTGGCTCACGGTGCTGCTGGGCATCGTGTTCCTCTGCGTGCAAGGCTACGAGTACTACCACCTGTACACCGAGCTGAACCTCAAGCTCAGCTCGGGCGCTTACGGCTCGACCTTCTTCATGCTGACCGGCTTCCACGGCCTGCACGTGTTCATCGGCATGTTGATGCTGCTGTTCATCACGCTGCGTCTGCGCAAGGGTCACTTCACGCCCGAGCGTCACTTCGGTTTCGAGGGCGCAGCCTGGTATTGGCATTTCGTCGACGTCGTGTGGCTCGGTCTCTACGTGCTGGTCTACTGGCTTTGAGCGATCTCCACGGCACAACAAAAAAGCGCCGGAAGGCGCTTTTTTCATGGCGGCTCTGGAATGAGCACGATCTACTTGCCGACGGGGAGCCCGCCCGGGTGGAGGTAGCCCAATTTCCAGCCCAGCAGGATGCAGAGGAACAAAACCACCGACAGGCCGATCCGAACGGTGAGCGCGCGGGCCATGCCGCCGCTTTTGGGGCGCCCCTCGCGCCCGTCTTTCAACATGAAGAACAACGCGCCGGCAAGACTGGCCAGGATGCCCAGGAACGCAAGGGCGACGAGATATTTCATGAAGCTCATTATCGGCCGCCAGGCCCCGAACGCGTGCTGAACGCGAACGCCCCCACGCCAGGGCGCGGCCGCGCACGCTTCTGGATCATCACGGTCGCGGCGGTCGCGACGATTGCCGTCACGGTCTCGCTCGGCCGCTGGCAGTTGTCTCGCGCGGCGCAGAAAGAAGCGCTCCAGGCGGAGATCGACGCGCAGAAGAAGTTGCCGCCGATCCCGCAGAAGGAATTCCTCGGGCTCGAGAAGGGCACCGACGCGCTGCACCGGCCCGTCACGCTGTACGGGCTCTGGCTCGGCTCGCAGACGGTCTATCTCGACAACCGGCAGATGAATGGCGTGCCCGGCTTCTACGTCGTCACCCCGCTGGCGATCGAGGGCAGCGATCAGACCGTGATGGTCCAGCGCGGCTGGATCCAGCGCAATTTCAACGACCGGACGCAACTTGGCGAGGTCACGACGCCCGCCGGCCTCGTCGAAGTCACCGGCCTGGTCGCTCCGCCGCCAGCGCACCTGCTGGACCTCGGCACGGCCCCGCCGCCCGCGGCCGCTGCGTCGGTGCCGATGGCCACGGCGTCCGGTACGCCGAGTGCTGCCGGCACGTCCAGCGCTTCCGGCGCAGCCACTGCGGCGAGTCCCGTGGGGTCTTCGGCCATCCGGCAGAATCTCGACCTGGAAGCGTTCCGCGCCGAAACCAAGCTGCCGCTGCGCACCGACGTCTCGCTGCAGCAGGTCGGCGACGCTTCCGAGGGACTTCAGCGCAACTGGCCCGCGCCCGCATTGGGCGTCGAGAAGCACTACGGCTATGCCTTCCAGTGGTTCGGGATCGCGGCGCTCGTCGTGTTCCTCTATGTCTGGTTCCAACTCATCGCGCCGCGGCGCAAGGCCAACCATGCAAGCTTCTGACGAGCCTCTCGGGCTGACCGTCCACTCGATGCCCTCGCCTTCGCAGGCGCTGGATGGCGCCGAAGGCCGGCGGACGGTGCTCGGGCGCTGGAAGATGATCCTCGTGCTGTTGTGCTGCGCTGCGCCGGTGATCGCGTCGTACTTCACCTATTACGTGGTCCGGCCCGAAGGCCGCAGCGTGTACGGCGAGCTCATCGATCCGCAGCATCCGCTGCCGTCGGTGAACGCGACCACGCCCGATGGCCGCACGGTGCTGCTGTCGTCGCTCAAGGGTCAATGGCTGCTGGTGGCAGTCGCCGACGCGGCATGCGACGCGCTGTGCGAGCAGCAGCTCTATCTGCAGCGCCAGTTGCGCGAAAGCCTGGGTCGCGAAAAGGACCGCATGGACCGTGTCTGGCTGGTCAGCGACGCCGCGCCGGTGCCGCAACGGCTCGACAACGGCCTGCATGGCGCCACCGTGCTGCGCGTACCGGCCGCCGATCTGGCGCAGTGGCTCACGCCCACGTCCGGCCACGCGCTGGCCGAGCACCTGTTCGTCGTCGATCCGCTGGGCAACTGGATGATGCGTTTCCCGGCGCGCATGGACGCAGCGGGCGCGGCCCGGGCCAAGCGCGACCTCGACCGGCTGATGCGCGCGTCGGCGTCCTGGGACGAGCCCGGACGCTGAACACGAGGCACGACGCATGAATGTCCCGTCACCGTACGACCTGACGCCCGTCGCCTGGCTCATGGGCATGGGCGTGTTGATCGCGCTTGGGCCACTGGTCTGGGTATGGCGGCGCAATGCGGGCGCCGGTCCCGCGCGGCGTCTTCATGCGCTCACCGTCCTGACGCTGTTCCTGACCTTCGACCTCACGATGTTCGGCGCCTTCACGCGCCTGACCGATTCCGGCCTGGGTTGTCCCGACTGGCCTGGCTGCTACGGCAATGCCAGTCCGATCGGCGCACGCCACGACATCGCCATGGCGCAGGCGGCCCAGCCGACCGGCCCGGTCACCCACGGCAAAGCCTGGATCGAGATGGTCCATCGCTATCTGGCCACCGGCGTCGGCGTGCTGATCCTCACGCTGGCCATGGCGACCTGGATCGTGCGCCGCCGGCAGCGCCGAGCACCCGCGCGAGCGACGGCTGGCGGCAATGCGGACGCCGCCGACCCCGCGGCGCTCAGCGCCTGGTGGCCGGCCGCGACGCTGGTCTGGGTCTGCCTGCAGGGCGCTTTCGGTGCGCTCACCGTCACGCTCAAGCTCTACCCCGCAGTCGTCACGATGCACTTGCTCGGCGCGATCGTGCTGCTCGTGCTGCTGTGCGTCCAGGCCGTGCGCTATCGCCAGGCCGCTGCCGCGCGCGCGCCTGCAGCGTTGCCGTCGCCGTTGCGCACGCTGCTGGTCGTCACCAGCGTGTTGCTGGCGCTGCAGATCGCGCTGGGCGGCTGGGTCAGCACCAACTACGCCGTGCTGGCCTGCACGCAGTTCCCGACCTGCCAGGACAGCTGGTGGCCCGCCATGAACTTCACCCAGGGCTTCGAGATCTGGCGTGAGCTCGGCGTCACGGCAGCCGGTGTGCCGGTCGATTTCGCCGCGCTCACCGCGATCCACTACGTCCATCGGCTGATGGCCTACCTCGTGTTCGTTGCGCTGGGCGTGCTCGCCTGGCGCCTGCGCCGCGTGCCCGCGCTGCGTGAGCCCGCGGGTTGGCTGGCCGGCCTCGCGCTGTTGCAGCTCGCCACCGGCCTTGGCAATGTGCTGCTCGGCTGGCCGCTGGCGGCGGCCGTGCTGCACACGGGCGGGGCGGCGGCGCTGGCGGTTGTCCTCACCTGGACGCTGTGCGAGAGCCGCCGGGCCCCGGTCAAAGTGTCCCAGCCTGCTGCCGGGCCGCGTGCGTCCGGCTCAGGCAACATCGGAGCCGCATGAGCATGCCGCACCCGACCACTTCATACAACGCACCCGGCAGCGTGCGCGGCAGCCAGGTCTCCGAGGTCCTCCCATGAGCACGCCCGTGCATTCCCCGTCAGCCGCCGTGCCGAGCACGGCCAGCGTGCTGCGCCAGTTCTATGCATTGACCAAGCCGCGCGTCGTGCAGTTGATCGTTTTCTGCGCGCTGATCGGCATGGTGCTCGCCGTGCCCGGCGCTCCGAGCTGGGCCGACGTGCAGCGCGCCGTGCTCGCCTGCATCGGCATCTGGCTCGTGGCCGGCGCCGCGGCCGCGTTCAACTGCCTGGTCGAGAAGGGCATCGACGCCAAGATGAAGCGCACCGCCTGGCGGCCGACGGCGCGCGGCGAGCTCAGCGACCGGCAGGCGCTGATCTTCTCCGCCGTGCTGTGCGCGGCCGGCTCCGCGCTGCTGTGGTTCACCGTGAACCCGCTCACGATGTGGCTCACCTTCGCGACCTTCGTGGGCTATGCGGTCATCTACACCGTGATCCTGAAGCCGCTGACGCCGCAGAACATCGTGATCGGCGGCGCTTCGGGTGCCATGCCGCCGCTGCTGGGCTGGGCCGCCATGACCGACAACGTCGGTCCCGAGGCCTTGATCCTGTTCCTGATCATCTTCCTCTGGACGCCGCCGCACTTCTGGGCGCTCGCGCTGTACCGCGTCGAGGACTACCGCAAGGCCGGCCTGCCGATGCTGCCCGTCACGCACGGCAACGAATTCACGCGGCTGCAGATCCTGCTCTACACCTTCGTGCTGTTCGCGGGCTGCCTGATGCCGTTCGCCTATGGCATGAGCGGCTGGCTCTATCTGGCCGTCGCGGTGGTCGTGAGCCTCGGCTTCTGCGGCTACGCCTTCGCGCTGTGGCGCCACTATTCCGACGCGCTCGCGCGCCGGACCTTCCGTTTCTCCCTGATCCATCTCAGCGTGCTGTTTGCCGCGCTGCTGGTCGACCACTACCTGCTTTGATCCGCATGATGAACAAGCGACAAGCCCTGAAGACCCTGGCAGCCGGCATGGGCTGGATCGCCGCCGCTGCCGTGATGGGCGGCGCACTGGCAGGCTGCAGCGAAGAAGCCAAGCCGAGCTTCAATGCGGTCGACATGACCGGCGCCGACTATGCGAAGGACTTCTCGCTGACCGACGCCGATGGCAAGGTCCGCACGATGGCCGACTTCAAGGGCAAGGTGGTCGTGCTGTTCTTCGGCTACGCGCAGTGCCCGGACGTCTGCCCGACCACGATGACCGAAATGGCGCAGGTCAAGCAGCAGCTCGGCAAGGACGGCGACAAGCTGCAGGTGCTGTTCGTGACGGTCGACCCGGAACGCGACACGCCGACGGTCATGAAGGCCTACATGGAAGCCTTCGACCCGTCGTTCACCGCACTGATTCCCACGCCGGAGCAACTCGTCGCCATGGCGAAGGACTACAAGGCGTACTACAAGAAGGTCGACGGCAAGACGCCCACCAGCTACTCGATGGACCACTCCGCGGCGAGCTACGTCTACGACATGCAGGGCCGCTTGCGGCTCTATGCGCGCTACGGCGCCGGCGTCGCGCCGATGGTGGCCGATGTCCAGACGCTGATCCGGCAAGGCTGAGCGCACGCCGGAACAGCGGCCGGGGCCGCGACGGGCGGTCACCCGGCGGCCGGGTTGCCGGTCTTAATCGGCGCTGATCCCGCGCGCCTTGATCACGCCGCCCAACAGGGCGGTGTCGGCCTTGATCCGGTTGGCCAGCCCCTCGGGCGACGAGCCGACCACCTGCCAGCCTTGCACGAACAGCTTGTCGCGCGCATCGGGCGTGCGCACGATGTCGCCGATCAGCGCGGCCAGCTTGTCGACGATCGGCTTGGGCATGGCCTTCGGTGCGGCGACGGCGTTCCAGATCTCCAGCTGGAAGCCCGGCACGCCCAGCTCGGCCAGGCTCGGCAATTCGGGCACCAGCGTGCTGCGGCCGGCGGATGTCACGCCGATCGCCTTCAGCTTGCCGGCGCGCACCTGCGCCATGGCCGGCGCGGGTGGCAGCAGCGCCCACCGCAACTGGCCGCCGATGATGCCGTTGATCACCTGCGGATAGCCGGGATAGGGCACGTGCACCGACTGGATCTTGAGCTGCCCGTTGAGCAGTTCCATGCCGAGATGGCCGACCGTGCCGACGCCCGGCGTGCCGTAGCTCCAGCTGCTGCCCGAGGCACGCGCGGCGGCCAGGAAGTCCTTGGCCGTCGCGCCCGGCGCATTGGCCGGCGCCGCCAACACCAGCGGCGCGGTGCCGACCAGCGTGATCGGCTGCAGGTCCGACACGGGGTCGTACGGCAGCTTGCTGTTGAGCAGCTTCGCGATGGTCATGTTGCCGTTGATCATCACGCTGATCGTGTGGTTGTCGGTGGCATGCGCCACGATTTCGCCGGCGATGTTGCCGCCCGCGCCCACGCGGTTGTCCACGATCACCGGCTGGCCCAGCGCCTTCGACAGCGGCTCGGCGATCATCCGTGCCGTCAGGTCGGGCGTCGAGCCGCCCGGGAAGCCGACCACGATGCGCAGTGGCCGGTTGGGCCAGCCGTCCAGCGGCGAAGCGGCGAATGCCGGGCCGGCGAGCAGGGCGCTCGCGGCAAGCGCGGTGAAGGAACGGCGGGAAAGACGGCCGAAAGAGCGAGCGGGCATGGAGTTGTCTCTTGGAGTGAATGAGGCGAAAGCGAGCGCACGAGTATAAAAAAAGCCCGGGAGTACCGGGCTTCTTCGGGAGACGGCGAGGCCTGCGCCTCAGCCTGCATCAGGCGTATTCGGCCAGCGCCTTCTTCATCTTCTTCATGGCCGCCACTTCGATCTGGCGAATGCGCTCGGCGCTCACGCCATAGTCGGCAGCCAGTTCATGCAGCGTCATGCCGCCCGAGCCGTCGTCGTTGACCTTCAGCCAGCGCTCCTCGACGATGCGGCGGCTGCGTGCATCCAGCGCTTCGAGTGCGGTCGAAATGCCGTCGCTCGACAGCCGGTCGCGCTGGCGCGATTCGAGCTGTGCGGTCGGTTCCTGCGTGACGTCGGCCAGATAGGCGATCGGACCGAAAGCCTCGTCGCCGTCGTCGGAGGGCGACGGATCGAGCAGCACGTCGCCGCCCGACAGCCGCATCTCCATCTCGAGCACTTCTTCGCGCTTGACGTTGAGCTTCTCGGCCATCTGCGTGACCTGGCTGTCGGTCAGCGTTGCGCGGTGCGTGTCGCCATCGGCGGCTGCATCGTCTGCCTTGAAGCCCTGCTTCATCGAGCGCAGGTTGAAGAACAGCTTGCGCTGCGCCTTGGTCGTTGCGACCTTGACCATGCGCCAGTTCTTGAGGATGTACTCGTGGATCTCGGCCTTGATCCAGTGCATGGCGTAGCTCACGAGCCGCACGCCCTGGTCGGGGTCGAAACGCTTCACGGCCTTCATCAGGCCGACGTTGCCTTCCTGGATCAGGTCGCCATGCGGCAACCCGTAGCCCAGGTATTGGCGGGAAATCGAGACCACGAGCCGCAGGTGCGACAGCACCAGCGCGCCAGCGGCTTCGAGGTCGTTGTGATCGCGCAGCTTGCGCGCAAAACCCTGCTCTTCTTCGAGCGTCAGCATGGGCAGCCGGTTGGCTGCGGAGATGTAGGCGTCCAAATTGCCGAGCGGCGGCACCATCGACCAAGGGTTGGCGACCGCAAGCTGGTTCACAGAGGCTCCAGACAGGTTTGTCATTGGGGAAACTCCTTCGTTGGCGTTCATATTAGCACTCGGTTAGAGGGAGTGCTAAGCTCAGGGTTCCCCCTTATTTCAATCGCGCCGATAGCTTTTTCATGTCGGCCGACTTCCCCCTCCTGGCGCTGCCTTGTCCGGCGGGTTCTCTCCAGGACAGATGGCGCCGGTCCAGCGTCTTTCAACTCGGATTTCATCCCATCCTCCCATGCGCGCAGTCGTTCTCGAATCCTTTGGCCATCCCCCTGACGTGCTCCGGCTGGCGGAACGTCCGCAACCCGAGCCCGCGGCCGGCGAGGTGCGCGTGCGCATGCGGATGTCGCCGATCCACAACCACGATCTGGCCATCGTCCGCGGCGTTTACGGCTACAATCCGCCGCTGCCGGCGACACCCGGCACCGAAGCGGTCGGCGTGGTCGACGCGCTGGGCGAGGGCGTGTCGCAGTTCAAGACCGGCCAGCGCGTCATGCTGGCTGGCGCGAGCAGCGCCTGGGCCGAATATTTCCTGGCGCCGGCCGCCAAGCTGATTCCGGTGCCCGATGCGCTGCCGGACGGCATCGCCTGCCAACTGATCGCGATGCCGCTGTCGGCAGCCATGCTGCTGGAAGACCTCCAGCTGAAGGCCGGCGAATGGATGGTGCAGAACACCGCCAACGGCGCGGTCGGCAAGACCGTCGCGATGCTGGCGCAGGCGCGCGGCGTCAATGTCGTGAACCTGGTTCGCCGCGATGCCGGCATCGCCGAACTGGCCGCGCTGGGCATCGGCAACGCCGTGTCGACCGAGCAGCCGGGTTGGGAAGATCGCGTGAAAGAGATCGTTGGCGGCGCGCTCATCGTGCGTGCGGTCGATTCGATCGGCGGCCGGGCCGCCGACCAGATCATGAACGTGGCGGCGGAAGGCTCGACCCTGGTCTCGTTCGGCGCGATGTCCGGCGAGCCGCTGCAACTGAGCGCGGCCAACCTGCTGTTCAAGCAGGCCACGGTTCGGGGTTTCTGGGGCGCGAAGCGGATGGAGTCGACGCCACGCGCCGACATCGCGCGGCTGATCGGCGAGCTGATGCGCCTCGCCGGCACCGGCGAACTGCGCCTGCCGGTGGAAGCGGCCTTCGACATCGCCGATGCGGCCAGTGCCGCTGCCGCCAGCGCCGTGCCGGGTCGCGCCGGCAAGGTCGTGCTGACGGCCTGACCTACCGCAGCCTCAGCCCAGCAGCGCCTGCGCGAATTCGCGGGCGTTGAAGGTCTCGAGATCCTCGAGCTTCTCACCCACGCCGATGAAGTAGACCGGGATCGGCCGTTCGCGCGCGATGGCGCAAAGCACGCCGCCCTTGGCCGTGCCGTCGAGCTTGGTCACGATCAGTCCGGTCAGTCCCAGCGTGTCGTCGAAGGCGCGCACCTGGGCCAGCGCGTTCTGGCCGGTGTTGCCGTCGATCACCAGCAGCACCTCGTGCGGCGCGGTCGCGTCGGCCTTGGTGACCACGCGCTTGATCTTCTTGAGCTCGTCCATCAGGTGCAGTTGCGTCGGCAGCCGGCCGGCGGTGTCGACCAGCACGACGTCCTTGCCGCGCGCCTTGCCGGCGTTGACCGCGTCGAAGCTCACGGCCGACGGGTCGCCGCCCTCGTTGCTCACGATCTCGACCGTATTGCGATCGGCCCAGACCAGCAGTTGCTCGCGCGCTGCGGCGCGGAAGGTGTCGGCCGCGGCCAGCAGCACCGAGGCGCCTTCGTTCGCGAGGTGCTTGGTCAGCTTGCCGATCGAGGTCGTCTTGCCGGCGCCGTTGACGCCCGCGACCATGATCACCGTCGGCGTGTGCTCGCCGATGACCAGCGGCTTTTCCAGCGGCTTCAGCAGGTCGGCGATGGCGTCGGCCAACAGCACGCGCACTTGCTGGGCATTGGTCGCCATCTGGCTCTTGACGCGGCGGCGCAGGTCCTCGAGCAGGAATTCGGTCGCCTTCACGCCGGTGTCGGCCATCAGCAACGCGGCTTCGAGCTCCTCGTAGAGCGCGTCGTCGATCTGCGCGTTGACGAAGACCGCCTGGATGCCGGTGCCGGTCTTGCGCAGGCCGGTCTTGAGCTTGTCGAGCCAGCTGCGGCGCTCCGGTTCGGCGGGCGGCGGCGGTGCGGTCGGACGCAGCGCGACGGGCGGCGAAACAGGCACGCTGGCCGGCTTCGGCGTTGCGAACGGAGCCGGCACCGCAATCGGCGCCGGAGCGATGGCTGGCGTTGGCGCCGGGGTCGGCGTTGGCACCGTGAACGGCGCCGGCGCCGGCGCGGGCGCCACGGGTGTCGGTGCGGTCACGACCGGCGCGGGTGCCGGCACGGAGGTCGGCGCTGGTGCCGCCGGCTTGCCACCGAACCAGCTCGACGGCGAGAACACCGACTTGGCCGGCGCCGGCGTTTCCTCTGCCGGCGCAGCCGTCTCGGGCGCGGGCACGGGGCTCGCGGGGCTGTCGGGCGGCGGTTTTTTCTTGAAGAAACTGAACATTGGGCGCTTTTTACAATCGGACCCATTCTATGAAACACCCCCTGCCACGCCGCGCGGCGTCCGGTGCAGTGGTCGCCCTGGCGCTCATCGCGTCCGGGTCGCTGCCCGCACTTGCACAGAACCCCCCTCCCATTCCCGTCGCGGCGCCTGCCGCATCCGGCGCGGCGCGGGCCGAGCAGTTCACGCTGGCCAACGGCCTCACGGTGATCGTCCAGCCCGATCGGCGCTCGCCGACCGTGGTGCAGATGCTGTGGGTGCGCGTCGGCTCGATGGACGAGGTCGACGGCACGTCCGGCGTCGCCCATGCACTCGAGCACATGATGTTCAAGGGCAGCAAGACGGTGAAGCCCGGCGAGTTCTCGCGCCGCGTGGCGGCGCTGGGTGGCCAGGAAAACGCCTTCACCACGCGCGACTACACCGGCTATTACCAGCAACTGCCCGCCAACCGTCTCGAAGCGGCGATGCAGCTCGAATCCGACCGCTTCGCCAACAACCAGTGGCCCGACGACGAATTCAAGCGCGAGATCGAGGTCGTCAAGGAAGAGCGCCGCATGCGCACCGAAGACCAGCCGCGCGCGCTGCTCGGCGAGCAGCAGAACGCCGCGGTGTACATCGCGTCGCCGTACCACCGGCCGGTGGTCGGCTGGATGAGCGACCTGGACGCGATGACGCCCGACGACGTGCGCGACTTCCACAGCCGCTGGTACGTGCCCGCCAATGCCGCACTGGTCGTGGCCGGCGACGTCGACGTGGCGCAGGTGCGCGCACTGGCCGAGAAGTACTACGGTGCCATCCCGGCACGGGCGCTGCCCGATCGCAAGCCGCGGACCGAGCCCGAGCAGCGCGGCATCCGCCGCATCGAATACAAGGCGCCGGCCGAGCAGGCCTATGTGTCGCTGGCCTTCCGCATGCCCAAGCTCGAACCGGCGGAATTGATCGCGCCGCCCTGCACGCCGCCGGCGGGTGGCCGCTGCGAGCCGACAGCCACCGACGACGCGCTGGCGCTGGTCGTGCTCTCGGCGCTGCTCGACGGCTACACCGGCGCGCGGCTCGAGCGTGCGCTCATCCAGGGCCCCGACCGGGTGGCCGACTCCGCCGGCTCCTACGCCGGTTTCATCGGCCGCGGCCCGCAGATCTTCGTGCTCGACGGCGTGCCCGCCAAGGGCAAGACGCCGGAGGCGGTCGAGGCCGCGCTGCGTGCGCAGATCGCGCGCGTGGCCAGCGAGGGCGTCGGCGCGGCCGAACTCGCGCGCGTCAAGACGCAATGGGTCGCGAGCGAAACCTACAAGCGCGACTCGGTGATGGCGCAGGCGCGCGAACTCGGCAGCAACTGGGTGCGCGAACTGCCGCTGGACGCGAGCGAGCGCATGGTCGCGCGCCTGCAGGCCGTGACCGCGGCGCAGGTGCAGGCCGTGGCCGCCAGGTACTTCGGCGACGACCAGCTCACCGTCGCGATCCTGCGGCCGCTGCCGCCCGACAAGACCCGCCGGCCCCGCGGCTTTGCCACGCAGGGAGAACTGCGTTGAAGGATCACCTGACGATGACGAAATTCCAGCAACGCGCCGCGGCGGCAGCCCTGGCCTGCGCCGGCCTGCTGTGCGGCCTGAACGCCCAAGCCGCGATTCCGATCCAGCACTGGACGCTGGCCAATGGCGCCAAGGTCTACCTGGCCGCCACCGATGCGCTGCCCATCGTCGATGCGCAGGTCGATTTCGATGCCGGCAGCCGGCGCGATCCAGCCGCGCAGGCCGGCCTCGCCAGCGTGAGTGCGGGCATGGTCGAGAAGGGTGTGCGCGCGAATGGCGCCGATCCGGCGCTCGATGAGAACGCGCTCGGCGAAGCCTGGGCCGACCTGGGCGCGAGCTTCGATGCCGGTGCGGGCTCGGAGCGCACCAGCTTCACACTGCGCACGCTGTCCGATCCGGCGCTGCTCGACAAGGCGGTCGCATTGGCGGCCCGCGAGATCGGCGAACCGGCCTTTCCGGACGACATCTGGCAGCGCGAGCGCGAGCAGATCAACGCGGCCATCCGGGAGGCCGACACCAAGCCCGCCACCGCAGCCGGCAAGGCTTTCGCGCAGGCCGTCTATGGCGCGCATCCCTACGGGCAGGAGACGACCGAAGCGACGCTCGCGCGCATCGACGTGGCGGCGATGCGGCAGCGCTATGCGCAGCTGATCCAGCCCTGCCGCGCCAAGGTCAGCATCGTCGGCAACGTGACGCGTGCGCAGGCCGATGCCATCGCCACGCGGCTGCTGGCGCGCCTGCCGGTGCCTGCGGCCGGTTGCGCGCCGCTGCCGCCGGTGGCCGAGATCGCCCCGCTCACCGCACCGAAGGAAGAGCGCATCCCGTTCGCGTCGGCGCAGGCGCACGTGCTGATCGGCGAGCCCGGCTACAGGCGCAGCGACCCCGAGCATTTCGCGCTCACGCTGGGCAACTACGTGCTGGGCGGCGGCGGCTTCGTGTCGCGGCTGACCGAAGAGGTGCGCGAGAAGCGCGGGCTCGCCTACAGCGTCTACAGCGGCTTCTCGCCGGGCCTGCATGCGGGCGCCTTCCGCGTGGCCTTCCAGACGCGGCCCGACCAGGCCGACGAGGCGGTGCGCGTGTCGCGCGAGGTGTTGCGCAAGTTCGTCGCCGACGGACCGACCGAGGCCGAACTCCAGGCCGCCAAGGACAACCTGATCGGCGGCTATCCGCTGCTGCTCGACAGCAACCGCAAGCTGCTCGGCAACGTCGCCAACATCGCGTGGAACGACCTGCCGCTGGACTACCTCGACACCTGGATCGCGCGCATGAACGCGGTCACGGTGGCGCAGGTCAAGGCGGCGTTCGCGCACAAGCTGCAGCCCGATCGCATGGTGACGGTGGTGGTCGGCGGCAAGCCCTGACGCGCCGATCGTTCGGCGGGCCCTGAGCTGCGGGCCGGCGCTTCGCAGGTAAGCTCGGTTCATGCCCCAGAACCGACCCGCTGCCAAGAAGGCAGCCCAGAAACCCGCAGCGAAGACCCCGGTCCGTGTCGACCGCCGGCCACATGAAGTCCGCATCATCGGCGGCGAATGGAAGCGCACCCGGCTCGCCGTCGCCGACAAGCCCGGCCTGCGCCCGACGCCCGACCGCGTGCGCGAGACGCTGTTCAACTGGCTGGCGAGCCTGGCTGGCGCCGGCGGCGGCGAGTTGCCCGGCTGGCATTGCATCGATGCCTTCGCCGGCACCGGCGCCCTCGGGCTCGAGGCCGCGTCGCGCGGCGCGGCGTCGGTGCTGCTCTGCGAGCAGGACCCGGCGCTGGTCGCGCAACTGCAGACCATCAAGACCAAGCTCAAGGCCGACGCCGTGCGCATCGAACGCGGCAACGGCGTCACCGCGCTGGAGCGCGCCGTGGCCGGCAGCCTGCAGGCCGTGTTCCTGGACCCGCCCTTCGAGAACGCCGCGCTGTATGCGCCTGCCCTGCGTGCCGCCGCGCGCGCCGTGCATGTCGACGGCGCGATCTATCTCGAAGCGCCCCAGCGTTGGGCTGACGACGAACTGGCCGCGCTCGGCCTGGAAGTCTTCCGCTATCTGAAAGCCGGCGCGGTCCATGCGCACTTGTTGCGGCATCGCAGCAATGCGCCTGCATAATTCGCCGCATTGCGGCCGCCCCGGCAGCAGGAACAAGGGAACACGATGTCCAGCGTGATCGCGGTATACCCAGGCACTTTCGACCCCATGACGCTGGGCCACGAAGACGTGGTGCGGCGTGCGACCCAACTGTTTTCCAGCGTGATCGTCGCCGTTGCGGCCGGTCACCACAAGAAGGCGCTGTTCTCGCTGCAGGAACGCATCGAGATGGCCCGTGTCGTCGCCGAGCCCTTCAAGGACCAGGTGCGCGTCGAGAGCTTTTCGGGGCTGTTGCGCGACTTCGTCGTGTCCCGCGGCGGCAAGGCCATGGTGCGCGGCCTGCGCGCCGTGACCGACTTCGACTACGAGTTTCAGCTCGCCGGCATGAACCGCTCGCTGATGCCCGACGTCGAAACGGTGTTCCTCACGCCGAGCGACAAGTACCAGTTCATCTCCAGCACCTTCGTGCGCGAGATCGCGATGCTGGGCGGCGAGGTCGACAAGTTCGTGTCTCCGTTCGTGCAGGAGAAGCTGGCCGCCAAGGTGCGCAGCCTCGGCCGGGAATGATGCCCGCCGTCCGCCGCGCACGATGAGCGCTCCCCGCCTGCACGCCCTGGGCGATGCCGCCCTGCTGTGCGAGCTTCCTGCGCCGGCCACGCTGGCGCGGCAGCAGCAGATCTGGGCGCTCGCCGCCGAAGCCCGCAGTTGGCCCGCCGTGCAGGAGGTGCTGCCGGGCATGAACAACCTCACGCTGATGTTCGACCCGGCCGTCGCCGAGCAGGCCGAACTCGAAATGCAGGTGCTCACGGTCTGGCCGCAGCTGGAGGCCGCGCAGATCGAGGGCCGCGAGATCGTGATCCCCGTCGCCTATGGCGGCGAGCACGGCCCCGACCTGGCCGATGTCGCCGCGCACACCGGCCTCACGCCGGCCGAAGTCGTGCGGCGCCACAGCGGCGGCAGCTACACCGTCTACCTGCTCGGCTTCCTGCCGGGCTTCGCTTTCATGGGCGGCTTGCCGCCCGAACTCGCGACGCCGCGCCGCGCCGAACCTCGCCTGGCCGTGCCGGCGCGCTCGGTCGGCATCGGCGGCGCGCAGACCGGCGTCTATCCGCTGGTGTCGCCCGGCGGCTGGCAGCTGATCGGCCGGACCCCGGTCGAATTGTTCGACCCGAACGCCGCCGAACCCACGCTGCTGCGGCCCGGCGACCGCGTGCGCTTCGTTGCAGAAAGCATCGCGCTGTGATCGTCGTCGTCAAGCCCGGCATGCTCGCGTCCGTGCAGGACCTCGGGCGCCATGGCCACCGCGAACGCGGCATCTGCCCCGGCGGCGCGCTCGACGTGCTGGCGCTCACGCTGGCCAATCGGTTGGTGGGCAACGCCGATGGCGCCGCCGGACTCGAACTCACGATGGGCGGCTGCGAGCTGCGCTTCGAGCAGCCCACGCGCATCGCGCTCGCCGGTGACGATTTCGACGCCCGGCTCGACGGCCGGCCATTGCGTGCGCACTGGAGCGTGCCGGTCGCTGCCGGCCAGACCTTGCGGCTGGGCGGCGCGAATGTCGGGACCGCCAAGAAGGGCCTGCGCAGCTGGCTGGCCGTGGCGGGCGGTATCGACGTCCAGCCGGTGCTCGGCTCGCGCAGCACCGACCTCAAGGCCGGCTTCGGCGGCCATGAAGGGCGTGCGCTGAAGAAGGGCGACCTGCTTGCCGTCGGTGCGCCGCGCCTGGATGCAGCGCAGCTGGCGCGCCGTTCGTTCGGCGTGCGTGCGCCCGACTGGGCACCCGATGCCGCGCCCGCTGAGCCGGCGGGCGCCGAAGAACCGATCGCGCTGCGCGTCATGTGCGGCCCCGAGTTCGAGCAGTTCACCGTCGCCTCGCAGAAGGCGCTGTGGAAGACGCACTGGCGCATCACGCCGCAGAGCAACCGCATGGGCAGCCGGCTCGCCGGCGACACGCCGCTCGCACGGCGGCGCCAGGTCGACATGCTCTCGTCGGGTGTGCTTCCCGGCACGATCCAGGTGCCGCCGTCGGGCCAGCCGATCATCCTGATGGGCGACGCCCAGACGACCGGCGGCTACCCGCGCATCGGCGTCGTGATCCGCGCCGACCTCTGGAAGCTCGCGCAGGCGCCGCTGCTCGGCCTGCTGCGGCTGGTCGAGATCGACGCCGCCGGTGCGCAGGCCGCCTGGGCCGCGCAGCAGCGCTATCTGCGCCAGGTGGCGCAGGGCCTGGCCTCGGCGGGTTGGCCGCCCGCGATCTAGACTTTCCTCCCGTTCCCCGGAACGTTCGAACACCTGGAGCCCACGACCATGCTGATCGACCTCAACGCAGACCTCGGCGAAGGCGCCGGCAGTGACGAAGCGCTGCTCGCGCTCGTCAGCTCGGCCAACATCGCCTGCGGCTGGCATGCCGGCGACGCGGCCACCATGCGCCAGTGCGTGCGCTGGGCCATCGACAACGGCGTGGCGATCGGCGCGCATCCGAGCTTTCCGGACCGCGAGAACTTCGGCCGCAGCACGATGCACCTGCCGCCCGAGGACATCGTGTCCGGCGTGCTCTACCAGATCGGCGCGCTGGCCGCGATCGTGAAGGCCGAAGGCGGCGTGCTGGCGCACGTCAAGGCGCACGGTGCGCTCTACAACCAGGCCGTGAAGGAGCCCGAACTCGCCGCGGCGATCTGCGAGGCGGTGCGGCGCTTCGACCCCAACCTGCGCTTCTTCGGGCTGGCGGGCAGCGGGATGATCTCGGCGGCCGAGCGTGCCGGCCTGAAGCCGGTCGAAGAGGTGTTCGCCGACCGCGGCTACATGCCCGACGGCAGCCTGGTGCCGCGCAGCCAGCCCGGCGCGCTGATCGTCGACGAAGAGCAATCGCTGGCCCAGACGCTGTCGCTGGTGCGCGACCACCAGGTGACGGCGATCGACGGCAGCATCGTGTCGGTCAATGCGCAGACCGTCTGCCTGCATGGCGACGGCGCGCACGCGCTGGCCTTTGCGCGGCGCATCCGCTCGACGCTGGAGCGCGAAGGCATCGCCGTGATGGCGATGGCCTGACGCCCCGCGCGGGCATCGCGGCCTCTCGGGGCCTTTCAGGCAGTCTAGGCCGGCTGCACAAACCGGGCAAGCCAGCGGTTGAGCGCCGCGTTCACTTCCGCCGGCTTTTCCATCGTCAGCATGTGGCCGCATTGCGGCACCCAGGCCAGCTCGGCGTGCGGCACCAACGCGGCGATCTCTTCCGAGCATTCGGGCGGCGCGAGCTGGTCGCCGTCGCCGCACAGCACCAGCACCGGGCAGCGCAGCTGCGGCAGGTGCAGGCGCGCATCGGGCCGCTGCATCACGGCGCGGTTCTGTCGCACCAGCTGTTCGGTGCCGGCGTCGAGCACCTGTTCGACATAGGCGCGCACCAGCGCCCGGTCGGCGGCCTGCGCGAGATGCAGCGCGAAGCCGGCGTTGAGCTCGATCACGCTGCGCGCTTCGCCACGTTCGAACACCTCGATCGCCGATTCGCGCAGCTTGTGCATCTCCGGCGTCTCGGGCCGGGCGCTGGTGCCCAGCAGCGCGAGGCCCACGACGCGGTCGGGCGCCTGGCGCGCGGCTTCCATCGCGACCATGCCGCCCATCGACGCGCCGCAGAGAACCAGCGGCCCGTCGTGTTCCGCGAGCACGGCGGCGGCCATGGTCTCGATGCGGTCGTTGCGTTGGCTGGCGTCACTCACGCGCGCTTCCAGCGCGGGCGGCAGGGCGGGGATCTGGGCTTCCCAGAGGCGGGCGTCGCAGGCGAGGCCGGGGAGGAGAACGAGTCGTGTCATGCGGGGGATTCTGCGGGAACCGGACGCGCCGGCGGGGTGACCGGGGACAATAGCCGACAGCCATGCCCATACAACCATCCACCGACCTCATCCTGATCCGCCACGGCGAAACCGACTGGAACCGCGAACTCCGCTTCCAGGGCCACATCGACGTTCCCCTCAACGGCACCGGCCATGAACAGGCGCGCCGCCTGGGCCTGCGCATGGCGGGCGAGAAGGTCGACGTGCTGCTCGCCAGCGACCTGCTGCGCACCCAGCAGACCGCGGCGCCCGCGGCGCAGCAGCTGTCGCTGGAGGTCATCACGCAGGCCGCGCTGCGCGAGCAGAACTTCGGCGTGGCCGAAGGCCTGCGCGCCGACGACATCCGCGCGCTGCATCCGCGCGCCTGGGAAGACTGGCTCGAATTCCGCGCCGACCATGCGATGCCCGAGGGCGAGTCGGCGCGCCAGTTCCACACGCGCATCATCGCGGCGCTCGGCCGCATCGCCGGCACTTACACCGGCCAGCGCGTGATGGTGGTGACGCACGGCGGCGTGCTCGACATGGTGTGGCGCACGGTGCATGGCCTCGGTCTCGACGGCCCGCGCCGCAGCGACATCCCGAACGCCGGCTTCAACCGCATCCGCATCGCCGACGCGGCCGAGCCGGCGGCCATCGAGATCGTCGAATGGGCCGACACGCGGCACCTGGCCGACATGCCGCCGCAGCCGAGCTACGACCAGAGCCGGCACCTGAAGAAATGACGCAGCGCGTCTGGATCGACACCGATCTCGGCTTCGACGACCTGGCCGCCGTGCTCACGGTCGCCGGGTCGGCCGGCTGGTCGATCGACGGCATGTCGCTGGTCGCCGGCAACGCACCGCTCGACGTGGTGATCGACAACGCGCAGCGCGCTGCGGCCTGCTTCGGCTGGCGCTTCGCGATCCATGCGGGCAGCGACAGGCCGCTGGTCGGCGAGCTGGTCACGGCGCAGAACATCCTGGGCGACGACGCGATGGCGTCGGCCGGGCGCAGCCTGCCGACGGCGCGCGCCACGCTGGCGTCCTCCGATGCGGTGGCTGCGCTGGCCGCGCATCTGGCCGGCGCGGCCGAACCCGTCACGCTGCTCGCGCTCGGCCCGCTCACCAACGTGGCGCGCCTGCTGCAGGCGCAGCCCGCGCTGGCATCGCGCATCGGGCGGCTGGTCTGGATGGGCGGCAGCGCCGGGCCGGGCAACCACACGGCCGCGGCCGAGTTCAATGCGGGCGTCGATCCGGAGTCGATCAACGTCGTGCTCGATGCCGGCCTGCCGCTGCAGATGGTCGTGCTCGACGCCTGCCGCCAGGTGCGCGTGCATGCGCACGACGCCGACACGCTGCGCGCGATCGGCACCGAGCGCGCCGCGCTGCTGGCCGACCTGCTGCTGGGCTACGTGCGCATCGCGAGCCCGGACGGCAGCCTGCCGATGTCGCTGTACGACCCGACGGCCGCCGCCGCGCTGGTCGCGCCCGAATCCATGGCCTTCCGTGCCGCGCACGTCGTCGCCGAGTGCGACGGCACGCACACGCGCGGCATGACCGTGGTCGAGTGGCGCGTGCCGCGGCGCGCCACGGCCAATGCGCAGGTCGCGAGCGTGGCCGACGAGGCCTTGGTGCGGCGCACCGTGCTCGACGCGCTGGCCGCCGCAGCACGCGACTGAGCCACCGAGTTATTGAAAGTCCATTGCCATGACACGAGCGCTCCACGATTTCTGCCACGCGATCCCCAAGGTCGAGCTGCACTGCCACCTGCTCGGCACGGTGCGCCACGCCACCTTCAAGATGCTCGCGCACCGCGCCAATGCGCCCTTGAGCGATGCCGAGATCGACGCCTTCTACATCCGCGGCGAGAAGCCGGTCGGTGTGCTGAAGGCGCTGCGCGCGCTCGATTCGCACCTGCTGCGCACGCCCGACGACCTGCACCGCATCACCTACGAATACCTGCAGGACGCGGCTGCGCACAACGTGCGCTACGCCGAATTCTTCTGGAACCCGACCGGCACGGCCCAGCAGTCGAAGATGGCCTACCCGGTCGCGCTCGACGCCATCGTGCGCGCGATCCACGACGCGCAGGCCGACCACGGCATCACCGGCCGGCTGATCCCGTCGATCGACCGCGAAGCCTCGCCGGCCGCTGCGCTCGAGATGGTCGGCTGGGTCGCAGCCGCGCCACGCGAGGAGGTGGTCGGCATCGGCATCGACTACAGCGAGATCGACCATCCGCCCGAACTCTTCGTCGACGCCTATGCGGTGGCGCGCCGCGCCGGCCTCAAGACCACGGCGCATGCCGGCGAATTCGGCATGCCCTGGACCAACGTGCGCACCGCGGTCGAGCTGCTGAAGGTCGACCGCATCGACCACGGCTACACGATCGTCGATGCGCCCGACTTCGCGCGGCAGTGCGCCGACGCGGGCATCGTCTTCACGGTGGTGCCGACCAACTCCTTCTACCTGCGCACACTGCCGCCCGAGCGCTGGGCGCTCGACCATCCGATCCGCCGCATGCCGGGGCTCGGGCTGCGCGTGCATCCCAACACCGACGACCCGACGCTGCACCTGGTCACGCCGACCGGCGCCTGGATGAAGATGGTGGCCGACTTCGGCTTCTCGATCGACGACCTGCGCGGCTTCATGCTGAACGGCATCGACGCGGCCTGGGTCGACGACGCCACGCGTGCCGATTGGCGGCAGGCGTTCACGGTCGAGTTCGACCGCCTGAACTCTGCGCTGCAGCCGTAGCGCGCTGGCGGCTGCGCGGCGCTGGGGCCTGCGCCGGCGTGTAGTGCTGCGCGTAGAGCTCCAGCACGATGTCCTTCACGCCCTCGACGTGCGCCGCGACGGCGCGTGCCGCCTCTTCGGGCTCGCCGCGCCGGCAGGCCGCGACGATCAGCCGGTGGTCCTCGTTCGAGCTCCGGTTGAAGCCCGCGAGCGACAGCTGCATGAAGGACATGCGCTGGATGTGCCCCTGCAGCATCGCGAGGATCTGCTTGGACAGCGGCTTGTCCGCGGGCCCGTAGAGCAGGCCGTGGAAGCGGGCGTTGAGCTCGCTGAAGGCCCAGGCATGGTCGGCGTCGTCCATCTGCGCGACCAGGCTGTCGGCCTCGTCGAGTTCGGCCGCGCTGAGCAACGGCGCGGCGGTGCGCATGAGGTGCGGCTCGACCATCATGCGCAGCTCGAAGGCGTCGCGCAGCTGGCCCAGTGTGAGTTCCTTGACGATCGCGCCGCGGTTCATCAGCAGTTCGACGAAGCCGTTGGCTTCCAGCGTGCGCAGCGCCTCGCGCACAGGGATCTTGCTCACGTGGAACAGGTCGGCCAGCTCGTCCTGGCGCAGCGCGCGGCCCGGGCCGAGCATGCCGCGCACGATGGCTTCCTGCAGCAGCCGCACGATGTCGTCGGTGGACAGCCGCCCGCCCGCCGCTTCGCGGTGGGCGCGGGCGAGCTGGCCCAGCGGCGTCTCGGCGGGGCTAGCGGCCATGGCCTTCGTGGATCTTGTCGCGGATGAAGCCGCAGATCTCGTTGAAGAGCGGCGTCTCCTGCATCTCGGCGCGGCGCGGCCGCGGAAAGGGCACGCGGATGTCGGCCACGATGCGCGAGGGCCGTGCGTTCATCACCAGCACGCGGTCCGACAGGAACACCGCCTCGCGGATGCTGTGGGTGATGAAGATCGCGGTCTTGCGCACCTCGTCCCACAGCTGCGCGAGCGCGATGTTCATGTCGTCGCGGGTGATCGCGTCGAGTGCCGAGAAGGGCTCGTCCATCATCAGCAGCTGCGGGTCGTTGATGAGCCCGCGGCAGATCGCCACGCGCTGGCGCATGCCGCCCGACAGCTCGGCCGGCCGCTTGTCGCGGAAGGCCCACAGGCCGGTGAGCTGCAGCAGCCGTTCGGCCTCGGCCATGTAGCTGGCGACCGGCCGCTTCTGCGTGCGGATCGGGAACAGCACGTTGTCGAGCACGCTCTTCCAGGGCAGCAGCGTCGCGTCCTGGAACACGTAGCCGAAGTCGCGCCGCGGTGCCGTGACCGGCGTGCCGTTCACGAGGATGCGGCCTGCGCTCGGCGTCTCGAGTCCGCCGATCATCGACATCAGCGTGCTCTTGCCGCAGCCGCTCGGGCCGACCAGCGTGACGAAGTCGCCTTCGTCGACATCGAAGTCGGCCTGTTCGACCGCCTGCACGTCGCCGCTGCGGGTCGAATAGGTCTTGCGCGTGGCCTGCACCGACACGTAGCTGCGGTCGCGGTCGCGCGCAATGCTGCGGGGCTGCAGCCAGGAGGGGGAATCGGTCATTGAAACGGTCATGTCATGCGCCGAAGAGGCGCTGGGTCCAGCGTTCGAGCAACGCGACCAGGCCATAGAACACCAGCCCGAACGCGCACAGCACGACGATGGCCGCGAGGATCAGCGAGGTGTCGGCCTGCGACGACGCGAACAGGATCAGGTAGCCGAGCCCGGCCTGCGAGGTGATGAACTCGCCGACGATCACGCCGATGATCGCGAAGGTGGTCGCGATCTTCATGCCGCTGAACACGTAGGGCAGCGCGTGCGGCAGCCGCACCGAGATGAAGACCTGCCAGCTCGACGCGGTCAGCGCGCGGCACAGCCGCAGCAGCGACTTGTCGACGTGGTCGAGCCCGGCCAGCGCCGCGATCACCACCGGGAAGAAGCTGATGAACACCGAGAAGGTGAGCCGCGACTGGAAACCGATGCCGAGCCAGACGATGAAGAGCGGCGCCAGCGCGATCTTCGGTATCAGCTGGAACAGCACGACGTTCGGGTACAGCATGCTGCGCATCAGGCCCGAGGCGCTGAGCAGCGCGGCCAGCGCGACGCCGAGCACCGACGCGATCGCGAAGCCGGCCACGCTTTCCCAGACCGTCGGCCAGGCGTGCTGCATCAGCAGCGGGAAGGTTTCGACCAGGCGCTGCGCGATCGCACTGGGCGCGGGCAGCAGCACTTCGCGGATCGCGAAGGCGCGCACCGCAACCTCCCACACCGCCAGCGTGCCGAGCGCGAACAGCAACGGCAGCACGATGCGCCGGAAGACGCTGTCGTCGGCGTTGGCGTTCATCGCGGGGCCACTTCGTCGAGGCCGTCGAGCATCTCGACCATCTGCTGCGTGGTGCTGGTCCAGCCGAAGAACTTCTCGATGTTGAACACGCTGGCGTCGAAGATCGACTGCGCGCCGGCCTGCAGCGTGGCGTCGGACACCATCACCGCGAAGAACTCGCGATGGAAGGCGTCGCGCACCGCGGTCTCGACGCAGACGTTGGTGTTCACGCCGACGAAGACCAGCGTCGTGATGCCGTGCGCGCGCAGCAGCATCTCGAGATTGGTGCCCGCGAAGGCGCTGTAGCGCGGCTTGTGGACCACCGGCTCGTCGGGCAGCGGCTGCAGCGCGTCGACGATCGCGTGGTCCCAGGTGCCGCGGATCAAGAGCTCGCTGCCCGGATGGGCGCGCATGTACTTCAGCGGGTTGGACTTGTGCCACATCGGCGACTTGCGCGTGCCGGTCTCGGCAAGGTTCGGGCTCCAGCCGTTCTGCGCGTGCACGACCATCATTCCGGCGCGGCGCGCGGCCTGCAGCACGCGTGCGGCCCGTTCGATGACCGGCGGCGAGCCCGACACGTCGAAGCCCGCCAGGTCGAGATAGCCACCGGGCGACAGGTAGCCGTTCTGCATGTCGATGACCACCAGCGCGGTCTCGGCCAGCGTGGCCTCGAGCGGCTCGGGCCGTGTGGGGAGCACCAGGTTCATCAGGCTCCGACCATCTTGGCGTAAGGCGCGACGTTCTTGCGGATCACGTCCCATTCGGCAGCGCTGAGCTTGATCTTGCCGACGAAGCGGTTGGTCGCCAGGTCTTCGGGACGCAGCGGCTTGGCATCGGCGGTCAGCGCGCCGGCCTTGGCGGCCAGCGAGATCATGCCGGCCAGCTTCGGGATGCTGCTGTAACCCATGCCGTTGTCGATCGCCTCGGGCGCGACCATCGTGGCCTGCGCCAGGCCTTGCGACAGCACCGCGTTCTCCTTGCCGCCCTTGGCCAGGCCGATCTCGGGCTGCGCCTTGTAGAGGATCTCGAGCGAGGCCTGCGGATTCTTCAGCGTGTAGACCACCGATTCCAGGATGCCGTCGACCATCGCCTGGCACAGGCCCGGGTCGGCATCGATCGTTTCCTTGCGCGCGATCACCTGCGCGGCGTAGAGCTCGATGCCCGACTTGGCCCAGGGGATGAAGCGCGTCTTCACGCCCAGCGAGTCGAGCACCGGAATGCTCGACGAGCCGATGGCGGTGATCGCGTCGACCTGCTTGTCCATCAGGGCGCGTTCGATCAGGCGGGCGTCGAGCTGCTGGCGCGTGACCTTCGTCAGGTCGATGCCGGTCTTGGCGGCGTAGGCGGCCCAGTAGGGCGACTCGGCCGAGGTGGCGACCGTGCCGACGCGCTTGCCTTCGAAGTCCTTGGGTGCGTGGATCGGCGAATCGGCCAGCACCAGGTTGCCCATCAGCGAGTCGTAGCCGACGGTGGCGATGGCCTGCAGCGGCAGGCCGCGCGCCATGTTGACCAGCGTGCCGCCGAAGAACACGACGCCGAAATCGAACTGCTTGTTGCCCACGGCCTGCGCCGCGGCGACCGAGCCGTTGCCGCGCGACACGGTCAGGTCGATGCCGCGCTTCTTGAAGTAGCCGAGTTCCTTGCCGACCATCGGCCAGTAGTTGGAGCCGTTCACGACCCACGGCAGCGTGATGCTCATGGCGCGGGTCTGCGCAAAGGCGGGCGCGCCCAGCAGGCTGCCGGCGGTCGCGGCGCCAGCGGCCTGCAGCAGGCGGCGGCGCGACAGGGAAGAGGCTGCCGACGACGAGGTTGAGACAGGCGACAGGGCGGATGCGCGGATTTGGGGCATGAAGGACTCCAGGAAACGCCGGTGCCTCGCGCTACTTCACCGCGATGCACCAAAACGTATACGAAAAAAGATACGCAAAGTAGTGCATGGCCTGCAAGCAGGTTGCGTACCAAGCGGGTGCGCAGGCAGACTGGCGGACATGACCATCGAGATTTCCAAGGAAGCCCGCCAGCAGGCGGTTTCGTCCATCGAGCGCTATTTCCGGGAGAACATGGAAGAGCGCATCGGCAACATCGCGGCGGGTGCGCTGCTCGGCTTCTTCCTGGAAGAGGTCGGTCCGCTGGTCTACAACCATGCGGTGGCCGAGGTGCAGGAGCGGCTGCAGGCGCGCATCTCGGAGATCGACATCGAGCTGCACGAAGAGGCGTTCACCTACTGGCAGAAGTTCGACCGCATGCGCAAGCCGCGCTGATTGCGCACTGCGCCGCACTGCCGGCAAGCGGCAGCCCGGCGGACGTTCAGGCGCGTTCGACCCAGCCGTCCGGCACCGCCTGCAGCAGCGGGCTCTCGAACACGCCGACCATGCGGGCGGCGCGCTCGGCGCCCAGCGTGTCCTTCCAGCGATGGCCCTGCAGCATCGCGACGCCGCAGGCCAGCACCTCGGCGCCGATGTCTTCCATCAGCGTCCAGGGCGCCTTCAGCGTGCTGCCGCTGCTGACCGCATCGTCCACCAGCACCACGCGCTTGCCCTGCACCAGCGGCAGCAGGTTGGGGTCGAGGTACACGCGCTTGCCCGGCGTGGGCGTGGTGATCGACTGCACCGCGCCCGACAGCGCCTCGTCGTACCAGAACTTGCGCGAATAGCCCATCGGCACGTAGCGCGCATGGCCCAGATGGCGCGCGACCACGGGTGCGAAGGTCAGGCCCAGCGTCGGGATGCCGACCACCACGTCCGGCTTGAACGGCGCGAGGCGCTCGGCCAGCATGCGCCCGAGCGTCTCGATGACTTCCAGCGAGGCCTGGTTGCAGATCAGCGAGGCCACCGCGTGCGTCGGTTCGCTGGCGAGCTGGCGGATCGGCAGCACCAGCACGCGGCCATCGGGCAGCCGTGCGGGGTAGCCATGGCGCCAGGGCGCGGCTGTGTCGGACGCGGCGGCCGTGTCGGCGTCGACGATGCGCTGCCAGTAGTCGGTCGTTGCTTCGGTGAAATGCGGGGTCATGCGGTCGGGTGGGGAAGGCGGCGGCGCGCGAAAGTCGCGGCGCGGGCGCGCAGTGTACTGAGGCGCATGCGAAGTTTCAGCCCGACTGGCGCGACGGGTCGGGCACCGGCGTGGCGGCGAGCAGCTTCTGCGTGTAGGCATGCTGCGGTGCGTTCAGCACCGTGTCGGCATCCCCCGTCTCGACCATGCGGCCCTGGTACATGACCATCACGCGGTCGGCCATCGCGCGCACCACGCCGAGGTCGTGCGTGATGAACAGGTAGGCCAGATTCTTCTCGCGCTGCAGGTCGGCCATGAGCCGCAGGATCTGCGCGCGGATCGACACGTCGAGCGCCGACACCGGCTCGTCCGCGACGATCACCGCCGGGTTCGAGGCCAGTGCCCGCGCGATGCCCACGCGCTGCCGCTGGCCGCCCGACAGCTCGTGCGGCAGCCGATCGCGGAAGTGCGCGGGCGGCAGCCCGACCTGCTCGAGCAGCGCGTCGATCTCCTTCGCGGCCTCGCGGCCCGACAGGCCGCGGTGGTAGGTCAGCGGCAGCGCCACGCTCTGGCCGATGCTGCGGCGCGGGTTCAGCGAGCCGCCGGTGTCCTGGAACACGACCTGCACCTCGCGCCGGAAGTCGCGCCGGGCCGTGCCCTGCTGCTGCGCGATGTCCTGGCCCTTGTAGAAGATCGCGCCTTCGCTGGGTGCGGTCAGACCGAGCAGCATGCGGCCCAGCGTGGTCTTGCCGCTGCCGCTCTCGCCAACCAGCGCGAGCACTTCGCCGGGCCGGATCTGCACCGACACGCCGTCGACGGCGCGCTGCATCGCCTTCGCGCGGAACAGGCCGCCGCTGGCGCGCACCGGGAACAGCCGGCTCACGTCGCGCGCTTCGAGCAATGGGAGATCGCTCATGGCATGGCTCCCTCGCCGCTTCCGGTAGAGGATTGGGGAGAGGGCTGGGGTGAGGTGGCGACAGCCGACCAGGCATGCGCGGCCAGCGCTTCGTCGCTGCGCAGGCAGCGGTCGCTGCCGGCCCCGTGCACAGCCCCATCCACGGCCCCATCCACGGCACCCTGCAGCTTCAGCGGCGGCCCGGCCGCATCGCACAGGCCCGGTTGCGCGATCGGACAGCGCGTGTGAAAGCGGCAGCCGCGCGGCCAATGGCCGGCGACCGGCACGCCGCCGGGAATCGAGAACAGCGAACGCGCACGCGACTGCGGATTCAGGATGCTCTTCAGCAGCCCCTGTGTGTACGGATGCCGCGGCGCGGCGAACAGTGGCGCCACGTCGTTGCTCTCGACCAGCTCGCCCGCGTACATCACGTTCACCTGCTGGCAGGTCTCGGCCACCACCGAGAGGTCGTGCGTGATCAGCAGGATGCCGAGGTCGAGCTCCTTGCGCAGCCGGGTGAGCAGCTTCAGGATGCCGGCCTGCACCGTCACGTCGAGCGCGGTGGTCGGTTCGTCGGCGATCAGCAGCGCGGGCCGCATCGCCAGCGCCGCCGCGATCAGGATGCGCTGGCGCATGCCGCCCGACAGCTCGTGCGGATACTTGCGCGCCACCTGCGCGGCGTTGGGCAGTTCCATCAGGTCGATCAGCTCGATCACGCGCGCGTCGAGGCCGTCGGTGCGGCCGTGCGCACGCAGCGGCTCGGCGATCTGGCGGCCGACCGGCATCAGCGGGTCGAGGTAGCTGGTCGGGTCCTGGAACACCATGCCGACCTGCGCACCGCGCACGCGGCGCAGCTCGGCCGGCGGCAGCGTCGCCAGGTTGCGGCCGTCCAGCAGCACCTGGCCGTCGCCGACCTGCGCGTGTGGCGACGGAAACAGGTTCATCACCGCGAAGGCGGTCATCGACTTGCCCGAACCCGATTCGCCGACCAGGCCCACGGCCTCGCCGCGCCGCACGTTGAAGGACACGTCCCTGACCACGCGCAGCGCGGGCGACGCGCCGCGGCGGATGTCGACCGACAGGCCGCGCACGTCGAGCAGCGCGTCGCTCGCTGGGCGCACGGGTGCGTTCATCGGCCTTCTCCCCGCGGGTTGAGCGCGTCGTTGAGCGCATCGCCCAGCATGTTGAACGACAGCACCGTGAGCGCGATCGCCAGCCCCGGAAAGGCCGACATCCACCAGGCGCTGCGGAGGTACTGCTGCGCGTCGTTGAGCATCGCGCCCCACGACACGTGATTCGGGTCGCCGAGGCCGAAGAAGCTCAGGCTGGCCTCGATCAGGATCGCCATCGCGATGTCGAGCGAGCCCAGCACCACGATCGGCGCGGCCACGTTCGGCAGGATCTCGCGCACGATGATCGCGCCGCTGCCCATGCCGGCCACGCGCGCCGCGTCGACGAACTGCGACTGGCGCAGCGTCGCGACCGAGGCGCGCACCACGCGCGCGAGCTGCGGCCACGACAGCGCCGCGATCACCACGATCATCTTGAACACGCTGGTGCCGAACAGCGCGATGACGATCAGCGCCACGACGAAGCGCGGCAGCGTCTGGAAGAACTCGGCCACGCGCATCAGCAGCGTGTCGATCCAGCCGCCGAAGTAGCCGGCGAGCGCACCGACGATCACGCCGACGATGACCGCGAACAGCGCACTCGCCACGCCGACGGTCAGCGAGATGCGGGTGCCGTAGAGAACGCGCGCCCAGACGTCGCGGCCGAGGTCGTCGGTGCCGAGCCAGTGGGCCGGCGACAGCGGCGGCAGCAGCGCGTCGTTGCCGCCGCCCAGCGGGTCGTAGCCCGTGACGAACGGGGCGAACAGCGCCGCCGCGACCAGCAGCACGAGAAAAGCCAGCGCGAGCACGGTGGCCGTGCGGCGCAGCAGCCGCTGGCGGAAGCCGGCCTTGCGCAAGGGCGTGCCGACCGGCGGCACGGCGATGGGCGCCATGGATGTGTCGCTCATGAACGTTCGATCCGCGGGTCGATGAGCCGGTGCAGGATGTCGGTCAGCAGGTTCGCGATGACGACCGTGGCCGACACCATCAGCAGGATCGCGAGCATCACCGGGTAGTCGCGCTTGGAGATCGATTCGTACAGCAGCCGGCCGATGCCGGGCCAGGCGAACACGGCCTCGATCAGCGCCGAGCCCGCGAGCACGAAGCCGACGTTGTAGCCAATGACCGTCAGCACCGGCGCCGCCGCGTTGCGCAGCGCATGCACCACGACCACCGTCCATTCGCCGGCGCCGCGGGCGCGCGAGGCGAGGATGAAGTCGGCGCCCATCACCTCGAGCATCGCGGCGCGCGTGATGCGCGTGATCAGCGTCAGGTAGCGCAGCGACAGCGCGAAGGCCGGCAGCACCAGGTAGCGCAGGTGTTCGACGAAGCCTTCCCAGCCCGGCGCCACGCCGCGCACCGGGTTGTTGCCCTGCGAGGGGAACCAGCCGAGCCCGATCGCGAACACCAGGATCAGCAACTGGCCGAGCCAGAAGTCCGGTATGGCATAGCCGGCGGACGAGGCACCCTGGATCACCGAATCCGCCAGGCTGCGGCCCGGCCGCGAGGCCGAACGCGCGGCCACGATGCCGAAGGCGATGCCCAGCACGCTGGCGAAGGCGAGCGCGGTCAGCGTGAGTTCGAGCGTGGCGCCGAGGCGCTCCAGGATCAGCGTCGCCACCGGCTGCTGGTTGGCGAAGGAATAGCCGAAGTCGCCCTGCATGACCTTCGACAGGTAACGCAGCAGTTGCACCCAGATCGGCTGGTCGAGGCCGAACTCGCGGCGCATCTGTTCGAGGTATTCGGGCGGCGCCGGAAAGTCGCCGACCAGCAGCGTGATCGGGTCGCCCGGCGTGAAGGCGATCAACAGGAAGTTGAGCACCACCACCGCCAGCAGCAGCGGTATCGCATGCAGCAGGCGGCGCAGGATGAACGACGGCATCAGTCGAGACGCTTGACGCCGGCCCACTGGTCGCGGGCATCGAGGGCCGGGAACATGCCGGTCAGCTTCTTCGTGGCGGTGTCGACGGTTTCCTCGTCGAACAGCACCAGCGTCGGCAGGTCCTCGTTGAGGATCACCTGCAGCTCCTTGTAGAGCCTGGCGCGCACCTCGCGGTCGGCCGCCGTGGCGGCCTGGCTCAGCAGGTCGTCGACCTTTGGGTTGGCGTAGCCGCTCGCGTTGGTGTTGGGCGCGGTGCCGGTGTAGGTGTTGTAGAGCCGCGTGTAGCCGATGGCCGGATCGCCCGCGGAGAAATAGGAGCCGAGCGTCAGGTCGAAGTCCTTCTTGGCGAACACGCGGTCGTAGTAGACCGAGCGTTCCAGCGGCTCGAGCTTCACCTCGAGGCCGATCTGGCGCAGGTTGTCCTGGATGATCTGCGACTGAGCGCGCATCTGCGCACGGCTCACGTCGAACGGCATGCGCACGGTCATCGTGCCGGCCGCGACGCCGGCCTTGGCCAGCAGGGCCTTGGCGCGCGCCGGGTCGAGCGGGAATTTCTTCGCGTAGCCGACCTCTTCGTTGAACAGCCACTTGAAGCCGTCGCCGAACGCGCCCGCGCCGGGGCGCGCGATGCCGTTCATCACCTGCTTCACCAGCCGCTGCCGGTCGATCGCGAAGGCCAGCGCATGGCGCGCGTCCTTCTTCGCGAACAGCGGCGACTGGGTGTTGAACATCATGAAGTAGACCGCCGGAATGTTGACGCCGCGGCGCGGCGCCAGGCTCTTGTCGGCCAGGATGCGCGGCACCTCGGGCTTGGGTGTGTAGAAGTCGAGCAGCTCGTCGATCTCGCCGGCCTGCAGCGCGGGCACGCGGTTGGCCGCCTGCGGAATCACCTGGAAGATGATCGATTCTAGGAAGGGCTTGTCGCCGTCCCAGTACTGGTCGTTGCGCACGAGCCTGATGCTGGCGCCGCGCTTCCATTCGGCCAGCTTGAAAGGGCCGGTGCCGACCGGCTTCTGATTGGCCGGGTTGGCGCCGATGTTGCTGCCCTCGTAGATGTGGCGCGGCAGGATCGGCGCGTCGAACACCGTCATCTGCGACAGGAAGGGCGCGTACGGTTTCTGCAGCTTGACGACCACCGTGCCGGCGTCGGGTGCGTCGACTTCGATGCCCAGGTTCTTGAACACCGGCGCGGCACGCGGATGCAGCTTGCCGATGACTTCGAGCAGGCTGAACTTGACGTCGGCACTGGTGAAGTCGCGGCCGTCGTGCCACTTCACGCCCTTGCGCAGCGTGAAGCGGTAGGTCTTGCCGTCGGGCGTCACGGTCCAGGCCGTAGCCAGCGAAGGCTTCGGGTTGTATTGCGGATCGAGCCAGACCAGGCCTTCGAGGATCTTGGCGGCCACGTCGCCTGCCGCGAAGTCGGTGGTGGTGCCGAGGTTCAGCGTCGGCGGATCGGCGTCGATGCCGAGCACCGCCGTGCCCTTGCCGGTGGCGGCGCGGCCGTAGCGCGTGGTGGCGAGGCCGCCGGCCAGCGCGAGCGCACCCAGGCTCAGTTGGCGGCGGTTCAAAAGGAGGGTGTTGTTGTGCGTCATCGAGGGGATTCCTGCGCGATGGGGTTTTGCCCGGATTATTGGCACGGAGAATGCAGGATTCGTTCCCGCACCCTCTGTTTTCACGAGAAAGCCACCCGATGATTTCCGTTCCCATCCTTCCCGGCATTGCGGCCAGCACCGGAGAGATGGTCGGCCTGCGCCGCCAGATCCATGCGAATCCGGAACTTGGCTACGAGGAGTTCGACACCGGCGATCTGGTGGCCGAACGGCTGGCGCGCTGGGGGTATGAAGTGCACCGCGGGCTCGGCGGCACCGGCGTGGTCGGCACGCTCCAGGTCGGCAGCGGCGGCAAGCGGCTGGGCCTGCGCGCCGACATGGACGCGCTGCCGATGACCGAGACCACCGGGCTGCCGTACGCGAGCCGGCATCCGGGCCGCATGCACGCCTGCGGCCACGACGGCCACACCGCCACGCTGCTGGCCGCAGCGCAATTGCTTTCGGTGACGCGCGGCTTCAACGGCACGCTGAACCTGATCTTCCAGCCGGCCGAAGAAGGCTTGGCGGGCGCGAAACGCATGGTCGAGGACGGCCTGTTCGAGCGCTTTCCCTGCGACGCGGTCTACGCGTACCACAACGAACCCGGCTTCGCGGCCGGGCAGTTCGGCTTCCTGCCGGGCGTGATCTACAGCTCGTCGGACACGGTGGTCATCACGGTCGTCGGCAAGGGCGGCCACGGCGCGATGCCGCACACCACGGTCGACCCGATCCTGGTCAGCGCGCACCTGATCCTCGCGCTGCAGACGCTGGTGTCGCGCGAGGTCGACCCGAACGACATGGCGGTCGTCACCGTCGGCGCGATGAACGCGGGCAAGGCGCCCAACGTGATCCCGACCAGCGCCGAGCTGCGGCTGTCGGTGCGCGCGCGCCGGCCCGAGGTGCGCGCCTTCCTGCGCGAGCGCATCACTGCGATGGCGCACGCGCAGGCGGCCGTGCACGGCGCGACGGCGACGGTCGACTACCAGTGGAAGGTGCCGCCCTGCATCAACGACGAGGCCGCGACCGATTTCGCGCGCCGGCTCGCGCTCGAATCGATGGGCGAGAAGGCGCTGATCCCCGACATGGCGCCGCTGCAGGCCAGCGACGATTTCGCCTTCATGCTGAACGCGGTGCCCGGCAGCTATTTCATCGTGGGCAATGGCGACGGCAAGCCCGGCAGCGGCCCGGGCTGCATGGTCCACAACACCGGCTACGACTTCAACGACGAGATATTGCCGAGCACGGCCAGCTACTGGGTCACGCTGGTCAATGCGTACCTGAAGTGAGTGCCGTGAGCGAAGTGAGCGACGCCGGCAGGCCGAGCGCCGCATAGACGGCCGCGGTCTGGCGGCGCAGCCGCTTCGATTCGGGCTGGCCGTTGAGCTGCTGCTGCAGGATGCCCTGCGCGCCCGTCAGCGTGGCTTCGGTGCCGCTGCGGACCAGTGCGTCGAGATACACCTGCTCGAAGAGGTCGCGCTGCGCGTGGCTGCCGCCGATCTCGATCAGCCGCGGCAGCGCCATCCCCAGGCCGTCGATGGCGGCGGCGAAGTCGCCGTGCGCATGCGCACGCAGGCCGTGCGCGGCGGGCACGCAGACACGTTCCCAGGCAGCCCGCGTCGATGCGGGCGCGCGGGGCGCGAAGTCCGCGATGTTGCGCAGCAGCGTGTCGGCTTCGGCACGGCCCGCGCGTGCGAGCCCGTAGAGGTACTGCAGGTCGAGGAAGGGCAGCACGTGGTCGTCGAGGCGGCGGCTCAGGTAGTTGCCCAGGTCGGCCCAGCGCTCGCCGACGTCGATGCCCGCGAGTTCGAAGCGGGCGAGCAGCGACACCGCGCCGATCTGGTCCTGCGTGTAGTCCTTGACCACGCCCCAGATCTGCCGGTCGTACACCGCCAACGCCTCGGCGTCGCGGCCCAGGTCGATCAGGAACAGCGCGACGTGCCACCAGTTGTGCGTGACCATGAAGGAATTGAGCCCGACCCAGGTGTCGCTCACGCCCTGCATGAACGCCAGGCCTTCGGTCAGGCGGCCTTCGGTGAGCATCACGTGGCCCAGCGCATGGTGCGCCCATGGCTCCTTGCGGCACATGCCGATGGCGCGCCGCGCGCTCGCCTCGGCGTCGCGCATCAGGTGGCACTGCTCGTAGCCGAATGCGGCCATGCCGTGCAGGTAGGGCACGTCGGCCGCGGCCGGCAGCGCCGCCAGCGCGAGCCGCAGCATGCCCGGGCAATCGCCGGTGTTGAAGCAGTGGTACTGGCCGAGCTTGAGCGACACGAGATCGCGCGGATGCTCGCGGGCCTGCTCCTGGTGCAGCGCGATCGCGCCTGCGATGTCGCCGTCGGCCCAGGCGGCAATGGCGGCGATGAAGCGGCGCTCGCGCGGCGTGGCGCGGGCGGCACCGGCCTGCGCACGCTGCAGGTAGGGGCGCGCGCCGGGCACTGCGTCGCGCGACTCCGCGAACATGTGCAGCGCCGCGCCGTAGGCCTGCACGATCGGGCTCATGTCGTTGTCGATGAGCGGCAGCAGGTTGGCGGCGCGGGCTTCGGTGGAGATGAAGCCCATCACGAAATCGTCGACGAGCGGCAGGCTGGCGGGGTCGTCGAGCGTCAGCGGGTTGCCCAGGCTGTCGACGTGAGAAGGGGAGAAGCGGTCCATGTCCTGATCCTGCCATGGAGCCGCGCTCGCTTCAAACCTAACGTGGGTTGGCCGCCTGCGCCAGAAAATCCCTCCGTCCGACACGGCGGGGTGGATGCCGAAGCGAAATCGAGGCAGTCTATGGCCCCATGAACCTGCCTCTTTCGCCCCTTTCCTTTTCCAGCAACCGCCGCCTTCAGATGGCGGTCCTGGCCCTGTCGCTCGCGGTTCTCGCGGCCTGCACGACGACTCCGCTGCCACCGATGCCGCCGCTGCGTCCGATGACGCCGGTTGAGACGCCGCCACCTCAAACTTCCATATCACCATCGCCCGCGGCGTCATCTGGCGTGGTCGTGCAGCCGCTGGCGCAACAGCCATCGGGCATGTCGTCGCAGCTCTTCGTCGCGCCGGCCAGGGGGCCACGGCTGGCGCGTTTCGATGGCGACAAGAACAAGGGTGTCGACTTTGCCGGGAGCCCCGGCGAGCCGGTGGCCGCATCGCGGGCCGGCCGCGTGGTGCTGGTCAGCAGCGCGCTGCCAGGCTACGGGACGATGATCGTCGTCAAGCACGACGACGACTTCATCAGCGCCTATGCGCAGATCGGCACGGCACTGGTCAAGGAGGGGGACGAGGTCCAGCAGGGCCAGCGGATCGCCGACATGGGCCCGGGCGCCAGCGGACGCACCGAGCTCCATTTCGAGATCCGCAAGCAGGGCACGGCGGTGGATCCGGAGCCCTACATCGACGGCCGCATTCGATAGCAGCCGTCCGATGCGAACCAGGCGCCGTCAGCGGGGCGCCTGGTGGACGCGGTACACGGCGCGGCACGACGCCAGTGGCTGGCGCCGCCGCGAGCCGGAACACTTACCAGGACAGCGCAGCCAGGTCGTTCGCGAAGATCGGCAGTTCCTTCCAGAGGCCCTTCACGTTCTTCTTGGCGATGGTCGGGAACTGCGGCTGGAACAGGAAGCCGTTGGCCGCGTCGGTCGCCAGGATCTTCTGCGCCTCGCCTAGCAGCTTGTTGCGCTCGGCCGCGTTGCCGGTGTTCTTGATCTTGTCGAACAGCGTGCTGAACTCCTTCGACTGGTAGCCCCAGTAGTAGTCGGCCTTGGCGTAGTTGCCGAGGTCGAAGGGCTCGACGTGCGAAATGATCGACAGGTCGTAGTTCTTGTTGCCGTAGGTGCCGCTGAGCCACTGCGCCCATTCGACGTTCTGCACCTTCACCACGATGCCGATCTTGGCCAGCTGGGCGACCACCATCTCGCCGCCCTGGCGGGCGTACGGCGGTGGCGGCAGCGTCATCGTGAGTTCGAGCGGCAGCTTGACGCCGGCTTCGGCCAGCAGCTTCTTGGCCTTCTCGACGTCGAAGGGGTTCACGCCGGTGGTGTCGACATAGCCGGCTGCGCCGGGCACGTAATGGCTGCCGATCGGCGTGCCGAAGCCGTCGGCCGCGCCTTCGATGATGGCCTTGCGGTCGATCGCGGCCAGGATCGCGCGGCGCACGCGCACGTCGTCCAGCGGCTTCTTCGCGTTGTTGATCGCGAGGATGGTCTTGGCGCGCGAGCCGGCCAGGATCACCTGGAACTGCGGGTTGTTCTTGAACTGGGCCACGACGCGCGTGGCGATGCGCGGGAAGGCGTCCACGTCGCCGGCCAGCAGCGATGCGGCCTGCGCGGCCGGGTCGGAGATGAAGCGGAAGGTGATCTTGTTGAGCTTGGCGAAGCTGGGGTTGCGGTAGCCATCCCACTTGCTCAGCGTGAGCGATGCGCCCTTGTTGTAGGCGTCCAGCTTGTACGGGCCCGTGCCGATCGGCTTGGCGGCGTTCGTGTCGGCGCTCTTGGGCTCGACGATGACGGCGGTCGGCTGGCCGAGCAGGAAGGGGAAGTCGGGGTCGATTTCCTTGTTGAGCAGCACGACCGTGTAGTCGTCGATCACCTGCACGCCGATGTTGGCGAACGTGCGCTTGTCCTTGTTCGTGCTCTTCTCGCCGCCGGCGCGGTCGAAGCTGAACTTCACCGTCTGCGCGTTGAAGGGTTCGCCGTTCTGGAACTTGACGCCCTTGCGCAGCTTGAATGTGTAGGTCTTCAGGTCGGGCGAGATGTCCCAGCTCTCGGCCAGCAGCGGCGTGACGCTGCCGTCGGCGTTGATCTTGGTCAGCGTCTCGTAGATGCTGTAGAGCGTGACTTCGCCGATCGACGCAGCCGCCGACGCCGTCGGGTCGAGACCGGTCGGCTCGAGCGTCATGCCCAGCACCATAGAGTCCTTGCGGCTCTGCGCGAAGACGGTGCCCGGCAGCGCCATCGGCAAGGCGGCCAGGGCGGCGGAGGTGAGTACGGTGCGGCGTTTCAACATATCGGGACTCTCCAGAGGATGTAGGGCAAAAAAACGACTCACATCATGCGCGACGCCGGGGCATCGCGACAAGCATTTGCTTACACGGGCGACAGCGCCGCCAGGGCGCGCGCCGGCGGCTCTGCGCGTGGCACCGCGGCCAGCAGCGCCTGCGTGTAGGGGTGCTCCGCATGGGCGAACAGGTGTTGCGGATCGCCGCGCTCGACCACCAGCCCGCGGTGCAGCACGCAGACTTCGTCGCACAGGTGGTTGACCACCGCGAGGTCGTGGCTGATCAGCAGGTAGCTGATGCCGAACTGCTGCTGCAGGTCCTGCATCAGGTTGAGCACCTGCGCCTGGACCGACACGTCGAGTGCGCTGACCGGCTCGTCGGCCACGATCAGCTTGGGCCGCGTGATCAGCGCTCGCGCGATCGCGATGCGCTGGCGCTGGCCGCCCGAGAACTCGTGCGGGTACTTGTCGAGGTCGGTGGTGCGCAGGCCGACGGCCGACAGCGATTCGGACGCGCGCGCGCGTTGCTCGGCACGGCTCGTTTCGGCCAGCGCCTCGAGCGGCTCGGCAACGATGCGGGCGACGGTCTGGCGCGGGTCGAGCGAACCATACGGGTCCTGGAACACCATCTGCAGATCGCGCCGCGCGGCACGCAGGTCTTCGCGCGACAGCTTGTGCAGGTCGCGGCCTTGCAGCTTCACGCTGCCGGCGGTCGGCTGGTCGAGTGCCATCACGAGTCTCGCGATGGTCGACTTGCCCGAGCCCGATTCGCCGACGATGCCCATGCTGCGACCGGGCTGGACGCTGAAGCTCACGCCGTTGAGCGCCTTCACCCGGGCTGGTGGCGAGAACAGCTTTTCGCGCGGCAGGTCGTAGTGGCGCACGAGGTCGGTGACTTCGAGCAGCGGGGCGGCGGGGTTCGCCGCGGTGTGGGTGGCTGCGCTCATGCCGTGGCGCCTTCCGCTTCGAGTTCACCGAGGCGGATGCAGCGCACCTCGTGGTCGTGCGGCAGCGGCGTGGCTGGCGGCCGCGTCACGTGGCAGGCCTCGATCGTGTACTGGCAGCGGCCCGCGAACGGGCAGCCGGCCGGCATGTCGACCAGTTCGGGCACGCTGCCGCGGATGGTCGCAAGCCGCACGCCACGCGGCGCACCCAGCGCCGGCCGCGCCGCGAACAGGCCCTGGGTATAGGGATGCGCGCGTTCGGCGAAGACCGCAGCGGTCGGGCCGTTCTCGACCACGCTGCCGCCATACATCACGAGCATCTTCGAGACGCTCTGTGCGATCACGCCGAGGTCGTGCGAGATCAGGATCAACGCCATGCCGCGCTCGGCCACCAGGCTCTGGATCAGGTCGAGGATCTGCTTCTGGATCGTCACGTCGAGCGCGGTCGTCGGTTCGTCGGCGATCAGCAGGTCGGGTCCGCAGGCGAGCGCCATCGCGATCCCGATGCGCTGGCGCTGGCCGCCGGAGAACTGGTGCGGATAGGCATCGAGCCGTGAGGCCGGGTCGGGAATGCCGACGCGTTCGAGCAGCGCCAGCACTTCCTTGCGCGCCGCCGCGCCGGTGAGGCCGCGGTGCAGGCGCAGCGGCTCGCCGATCTGGCGCGAGATGGTGTGCACCGGGTTCAGCGCCGTCATCGGCTCCTGGAAGATCATGCCGATGCGGTTGCCACGGATCTTGCACATCTCGCGCTCATTGAGACCGACGATTTCGGTGCCCGCGAAACGGATGCTGCCGGTGACCTTGGCGCTCGACGGCAGCAGGCCCATCAGCGATTGCACGGTGATCGACTTGCCGCAGCCGGACTCGCCCACGATGCCCAGGGTTTCGCCGCGCTCGAGGGAAAAGTCGATGCCGCGCACGGCTTCGGCCGGCCCGCGTTGCGTCTGCAGGCCGATGTGGAGGTCGTTGACTTCGAGAAGAGACATAGATATCAGCTCCCTGTTCCGCAACGTATCGTTTTGGCGGAAGCCATTCGTGAAACACCGCAGAACCGGCTTTGCCGGGCCGCTGGTGTTGCCCCCTGCAAGGGGGTTGGCGGAGCGACACGCAGTGCGCGAAGACTGGGGGTGTGCATATTCAGCGTGCGCGGGCCAGGCGTGGATCGAGCAGGTCGCGCAGGCCGTCGCCCAGCATGTTGAGGCCGAGCACCGCCAGCGCGATCGCCAGGCCGGGGAACACGGCGAGCAGCGGCGCCTGGAACATCATCGTCTGCGCCTCGCTGAGCATGCGGCCCCACGACGGCTGCGGCGGCTGCGTGCCCATGCCGAGATACGAGAGGGCGGCTTCCGCCAGGATCGCGATCGCGAAGCGGATGGTGATCTGCACGATCAGCACGGCCGAGATGTTGGGCAGCACGTGCTGCATCGTGATCGAGAACCCGCCCTTGCCGCAGGCGCGTGCGGCGGCGATGTACTCGCGCGACCAGATCGCGTTGGCCGACGCCCGCGTGATCCGCGCGAAAGTCGGGATGTTGTAGATGCCGATGGCGATGATCGCGTTCACGATGCCGGCGCCGAACACGGCCGTCATCATGATGGCCGAGAGGATCGCGGGGAAAGCCAGCGTGAAATCGGTGAAACGCATGATCGCTTCTTCGATCCACCCGCGACGCGCCGCCGCCAGTAGGCCGAGTGCGGTGCCGACGGTCAGGCCGATACCGACCGCGATCACGCCGACCAGGATCGACGCGCGTGCGCCAACCAGCAGCAGGGACGCAACGTCGCGACCGAAGGTGTCGGTGCCCAGCCAGTGCGCAAGGCTCGGTCCTTGCAGCTTGCTGGGCATGTCCATCTCGTAGGGCGACCAGGGCGTCCAGACGAGCGAGACGGCTGCAGCCAGCACCAGGAGCACCGTCAGGACGCCGCCGAAAACGAAACTGCGGTGCCTGAGGGCACGGTGCCAGAAACCGGGAATCTTCAAGGCCGCTGACGTTGGCGCGGCGGTCGTGGGGAGTGCGCTCATAGCGGGAAATTCATATGTCGCTGGCCTTGATGCGGGGATCGATCACCGCGTAGAGCACGTCGACCACGAAATTGACGATCACGACCATGGCTGCCAGCAGCATCACGCAGTTGCGCACCACGATCAGGTCGCGGTTGCTGATGGCCTGGAAGATCAGCCGGCCGAGGCCGGGAAGATAGAACACGTTCTCGACCACGATGGTGCCGGCCAGCAATTCGGAGAACTGCATGCCCATCACCGTGATCACGGGAATCATGGCGTTGCGCAGCACGTGGGTCCAGAGCACGGCCCGCTGCGACACGCCCTTGGACCGCGCCGTGCGGACGAAGTCCTCGCGCATGATCTCGAGCACTGCCGAGCGCGTGATGCGTGCAAGGATCGCCGCCTGGACCACCGCGAGCGACAACGCCGGCAGCAGCAGCGCCTTGAGTCCGGCGAACACGCCGTCGCCCCAGCCGTCGAAGCCGCCGGCCGAGAACCATTGCAGTTGCACCGAGAACACCAGGATCAGCAGGATCGCGAACCAGAAGTTCGGGATCGCGATGCCGACCTGCGTCAGGCCCATCAGGCCGACGTCACCCATCTTGTTGTGGCGTGCGGCAGCGGTCACGCCGACCAGCAGCGCGAGCACGGTGGTGAGCACCATCGCCATCATGGCGAGCGGCACGGTGAGTGCCAGGCGTTCGAGGATCAGATCGAGAACCGGCGAACTGTAGGCATAGCTGTCGCCGAGGTTTCCGGTGAGCAGGCCGCCGATCCAGTGCCAGTAGCGTGTCCACGCGGGTTGGTCGAGTCCCAGCTTGGTGGCCAGGGCCGCGACCGCGTCGGGGGACGCGTCGGGGCCCATGAGCATCTGCGCGGCATTGCCGGGCAGGATCTCCAGGACGAGGAAAACAATGATCGATGCGCCGATCAGCGTACCGATCAGCGTCGCAAAGCGCTTGAATAAAAACAGACTCATGGGGCGGGGCGCAGCATAACGCTTTTGATGCAATGAGCATGCCCGCTGCGGCGGGTAAATGCACAAATTGGTGCATTTTCCGGGCGGAGGAGGGGCTTAGGCGTTTGGGAACGCGTCGGAAGAGCGCCCGACCGATAATCGGGCATGGCCCTCATGATCACCGACGAATGCATCAACTGCGATGTCTGCGAGCCGGAGTGCCCGAACGACGCGATCTACATGGGCGCTGAGATCTACGAGATCGATCCACACAAGTGCACCGAATGCGTGGGGCATTTCGATGAGCCTCAGTGCGTGCAGATCTGCCCGGTCGCCTGCATTCCGGTGAATCCGGGGTATGTCGAGACGCGCGAGACGCTGCTCCAGAAATTCGAGCGATTGACTGCGGCCAAGTCGGAAGTTGCTGGTGACGCGTCAGCGGCGACGGCAGTTTCGCGCCCTGCCTAGTCTGTTCCCGCGCATTTCCCTCAGGTCTCTTTGGCGCTGGACGCCTTGGTCTTTTTCTTTGCGCCGGTGCCGGGCCCCTGCGCGGTGAAGTCGTTCGAGGCGGGGTGTTTCTTCTTGCCGCTCACCTTCGATTTCGGTGCTGCAGGCGTTTTCGGCGGCTTGGCCTCGGATGGTTGGGCGATCAGCACCGCCTGGCGGCCCGCAGTGGATCGTTCGAGCTGAAGCCGCTCGTTGGCCATGCGATCAGCTGCGGATTGCGCACGCCGGGCGGCCATGTCGGCGTCGCGTTGTTGTCCGCTGTCGCGCCGATCGTCCATCGGCATGGGTTCGCCGCCCTCGCAGGGATGATCGGTGTAGGTATTGCCGCAGCGCCATGTTCCCGCTGTGGCTGGAACCGTGAAGAGGGCGGCGAAGAGAAATGTCAGCAAGACGGCGTATCGGTGGGCAGGCATCTCGTCGGCATCTCTCTTTCGCGCATGGGGATTACTAGACGTCGGTTGGCGGCGCGTCGCTCGCCGCCGGCTCGCGTCGCGGTGGCTTGGGGCGCGGTGGCTTGGGGCGCGGCGGCTTGCTCGTGTGGATGAGCAGCGTCGCTTTCTCCATTTCGCCGGCCATCAATGCCGGCACCGCGTGCAGCGTGCGAATGATCGCGTCGTCGATCGCTTCGCGTTGCTCCTTGAGAGGTTTCTTCAGAACCCAGTGGATCACTTCGGACTTGACGCCGGGGTGGCCGATGCCGAGCCGAAGCCGCCAGTAGTCCGCAGTTCCCAGTTGGGCGTGGATGTCACGCAGGCCGTTGTGGCCCGCATGGCTGCCGCCGAACTTGAGCTTGGCCTGGCCTGGAACGACGTCGAGTTCGTCGTGCACGACGAGGATTTCTTCCGGCGCAATCTTGAAGAAGCGTGCAAGCGCCGCGACCGATTTGCCGGACAGGTTCATGAAGGTCTGCGGCTCGAGCAGCCAGATCGTCTGGCCATGGACGTTGGCGCGCGCCGCGAGTCCGTGATAGCCGCGTTCGGGCACGAGCGAGAGCTTGAGATCACGCGCGAGCGCATCGATCCACCAGAAGCCCGCGTTGTGCCGCGTGGCATCGTAGTCAGGGCCCGGATTTCCGAGGCCGACGAACAGCTTGATCATGGCGGGGATTATCGGATGGCACCAAAGAAAACGGCCCGCACGAGGCGGGCCGTCGAACTGCGCAGGCAGAGAAGTGAATTACTTCTTGGCAGGCGCCTTTGCTGCGGGGGTCTTGGCTGCGGTCTTGGCAGCAGGCTTGCCGCCCTTGCCAGCCGGTGCTGCAGCCGCTTCTTCGACCTTCGGTGCTTCTTCTTCAACGACCGGCGAGGTGGCCGAAGCCAGCACGACGTTCTGCTTGCCGTGGCTGACCCACTTCACGCCGCGCGGCAGCTTGATGTCCTTCAGCGTGATCGTGCCGTTCTTCTTCAGGCCCGACAGGTCGACTTCGATGAACTCAGGCAGTTCGGCCGGCAGGCCGTTCACTTCCAGTTCGGTCAGCACGTGGTTGACCAGGTTCAGGTCGATCTTCACGGCGTCGGACTCTTCTTCACCCTTGAAGTGGAGCGGCACCTTCATATTCATGCGGGTCTTGGCATCGACGCGTTGGAAGTCGATGTGCTGAACCAGCTGGCGGAACGGGTGGTACTGCACGTCGCGCAGCAGCACCTTGCTCACGGCGCCGTCCACTTCCATCTCGAGGATGGATGCGTGGAAGGCTTCCTTCTTCAGGGCGTGCCACAGCGCGTTGTGATCGATTTCGATCAGCTGGGGTGCGGCTTCACCACCGTAGACGATACCGGGCGTCTTGCCCGAAATGCGGAGACGGCGGCTCGCACCCGTGCCCTGCTTGGCGCGCTCAAAAGCGACGAATTTCATAGTTAACTCCTTGGAGCGAAGGCTTCTTGCCGTTTCGCTTCTTGAGCGCCGACCGCGACCAGTGCGGCGCCGGTTTCAAAATGACCTCCCTGGGGAGGCCGGCTTTTTGCCCGGACAGGGCTTGCGGGTCAGCGAGGCATTGCCCCGCGCGACGACCCGCAATGCCATCTCAGAAGAGATGGTCCTGGTCCGAGAACAAACTCATCACCGACTCGCCCTTCGCAATGCGCTGGATCGTCTCGGCGATCAGCGGTGCGACGGACAGTTGGCGGATCTTTCCGCAGCCTGCGGCACTGTCGGAAAGAGGAATCGTGTTGGTGACGACAACTTCGTCGAGCGCCGGACCCTTGGCGATGCGCTCGATGGCCGGGCCGGAGAAGATCGCGTGCGTGCAATAGGCGTAGACCTTCTTGGCGCCGCGTTCCTTGAGCACTTCGGCGGCTTTGACCAGCGTGCCGGCGGTGTCGATCATGTCATCCATGATCACGCAGTTGCGGCCTTCGATCTCGCCGATCACGTTCATGACCTCGCTCACGTTCGCCTTCGGGCGGCGCTTGTCGATGATCGCGAGGTCGGTGCCAAGCTGCTTGGCCAGCGCCCGGGCACGAACCACGCCGCCGACGTCGGGCGACACCACGATCAGGTCTTCGTAGTTCTTCTGGCGAAGGTCGCCGAGCAGCACCGGCGAGGCGTAGATGTTGTCGACCGGAATGTCGAAGAAGCCCTGGATCTGGTCGGCGTGCAGGTCCATCGTGAGCACGCGCGAGACGCCCACGGTCTGCAGCAGGTTGGCCACGACCTTGGCCGAGATCGGCACGCGGCTCGAGCGCGGACGACGGTCCTGGCGTGCATAGCCGTAGTAGGGAATCACGGCGCTGATCCGCTCGGCCGATGCGCGCTTGAGCGCGTCGACCATGATCAGCAGTTCCATCAGGTTTTCGTTGGTCGGTGCACAGGTCGACTGGACGACGAACACGTCGCGAGCCCGCACGTTCTGGTTGATCTCGACAGTGACTTCACCATCCGAGAAGCGACCGACGCGCGCCGCACCGAGCGTGGTGCCGAGGTTCTTGGCGATTTCTGCGGCGAGACCAGGATTGGCATTGCCGGTGAAAACCATGAAGTCAGGATGTTGGGCCTGCATGTGTGTGTCCAGCAATGCGATTGACTCTTCAGGGAGTCACCAGTGTTCTCGTCGTCTTCACGGCCAGGTGGCTGCGAATCTCGTGGGTCTCACGGCAGTCGTGCCGTGATTTCGTGAATGCAGCAGAGGCTGCACCTCATCAAGAAGAACAGCCCCTGTGGGCTGTTCTTCGTGTTTTGGCAGGGGAGAAAGGATTCGAACCTTTGCATGCTGGAATCAAAATCCAGTGCCTTAACCAGCTTGGCGACTCCCCTACACGGGTCACCGGCCAAGGCCGATAACCGATATACGTCGCGTCGAACCGCCTGAGCGATCCGACTTTTCTAGACTGCCCAGCCCGCCAGGGGATGAACATCCAGATTGCTGCATCGGCGAACCTGCCAACCCTCGGGGGGCGGTGCGAGATTCGCGCTCTGCCGCGATTTCCTCCATGCTGCAAAGACTGCACTTCCAGAGCCGGTCATTCTCGCATCGAAACCCTGGGATCCGAGCCATTCGATGGCATCGGTGACCGCGGGGCAAAGCCGTTGCGCAACCGGCTGCAGATCGTTGCGACCGAAGCTGAACACTGTGTGTTCGTCTTCAGATTTTTGCTCTGCAGCAAAGCCCGCAAGTATAGCAGCGGAAGTTGAGCGCTGTAAATCGGGCGATGAAAAAATTAGGCGGGTATCGAGGCCTTCGTTTGGTTTCACGACGACAAAGTCCGCTCTTGCCAGGTCGATCGGCGTGATGCGCTCACCAATGCCTTCGACCCATGCATTGCGTCCGCGCAGGAAGAACGGGACATCGGCACCCAGCGCCAGGCCGATTTCTTCGAGCTTGCTGAGCGGCAACTGCAGGTTCCAGAGGCGGTTCAGGGCCAGCAGGCAGGTCGCCGCATCCGACGATCCTCCGCCCATGCCGGCCTGGGACGGCACGTGCTTGGCGATGCCGATGTGCGCACCCTGGTTCTTTGCCGCGAAGGCTTGCAGCGCACGCGCTGCGCGCAGTATCAGATCGTCTTCCGGGAGTGGCGTCGTCAGATCTTCGCGACTCAGCAGTCCGTCGTTGCGCAGTTCGACGTGCAGGGTGTCGCACCAGTCGATCAGCATGAAGACGGATTGCAGCAGGTGGTAGCCGTCTGCGCGCCGCCCGGTGATGTGCAGGAACAGGTTCAGCTTGGCAGGCGCCGGCAGGTCGTAGATCGCCTTCATTGCCGCTCGAAGATGACGCGCAATTCCGCTTCCGGTTGCGGTGACTCGCGCGTGGCCTGCAGTCGGCCCTGCGCCACCTGGCTCAGATTGGGGCGCCAACCGGGCACGGCCTCGTCGCGTCCGGCAAGCCAGCCGAACAGCGCCGGTACCGGGATGGCCGCACCGGTCGCGGCCTGGATCAGGGCGTCGAGCGACGCGTATCGCTTCATGTCGCCGCCGCTGAGCAGCTGCGCCTGGTCCGGCGACCATCGAAGCACGGCGAGGGTGCTGCCGATCGGGCTCGTCAGGGTCAGCTCGCCGGCCTCGGGGGCGCCAGTCAGTTCGAAAAGGGCCGCAAAGCTTTGCACGGGTTCGCTGTCGATGCGCAAGGACAGGCGCCCGGTCCATGCCTGTGCGTCGGGTGAACGGACGACCGGTGCGTGGGGTGCGGCACAGCCGGCCAGGACCAGCATGGCCGCGGTGGCTGTGGCGAGCGCCAGACGCCGCCCGCTGCGCGGCGCGATCACTGCTGCGGCGATCGTCACAGCTTCACACGCAGGCGCTTGAGTGTCTCCTGCAGCGTCTCGTTCTCGGCGTCTGCCAGCACGGCTTCCTTCCAGATGCCGATGGCGCGATCGCGCTGGCCCGCCGCCCAGAGAACTTCGCCGAGGTGCGCGCCGATTTCCGGGTCCGGACGGCGCTTGTAGGCGTCCTCGAGGATCCGGATGGCTTCGGCACTGTTGCCCATCCGGAATTCGACCCAGCCGAGACTGTCGGCAATGAAGGGGTCCTGCGGCGCCAGTTGCACCGCCTTGAGGATCAGCGTGCGCGCTTCATCAAGGCGCTCCTTTCGATCGGCCAGCGAGTAGCCGAGGGCGTTGTACGCGTTCTGGCTGTCCGGACGGATCGCAATCAACCGGCGCAGCAAGCGCTCCATCTCGTCGAGGCGATTGAGCCTCTCGGCCATCATTGCCTGGTCGTAGATCAGTTCGGTGTCGTCCGGCGTTGCGGCGCTGGCTTGCGCGAGCATGTCGTATGCGACCTGATATTGCTTGGCGTCGCGCAGCAATTGCACATCGGCCTGGAACTTCTGCTTGCGGTCGTCGGCGTTGCGTTCGGGCAGGCTGCGGATGAGTTCCCGCGCCTGTTGCAGCTTGCCCTGGCGCGCCAGCAGCGCGGCACGGCGCATTTGCGTTGCCACCAGGTCGTCCGACCCATCGATTCGCGCGAGCCAGCTTTCCGCCTCGGTGAAGTCCTTGCGGCGCTCCGCCAACTGGGAAAGCATCAGGTATGCCTGCGTCAGTCCGCGCTTGCGGTCCTCCGGCGTGCCTTGCTGGTTCGCCAGATCGACGTAGCGCTTCAGCGAGCTCTGAGCCTGTGCATCCTGCCGAGCCTGCATTTGCAGGCTGGCGAGCAACAGCCACGGGTCCGGCAGATCCGGATTGGCGGAGGTCACTGCAGCGAGCTCCGCGCTTGCTTCCGCATAGCGGCGGTTTTCCGCCAGCACCCGTGCGTAGGCCACTCGCAATTCGGGCGTTGCCTTCGGCGTTGCGAGGTATCGCTTGACGATCGGCTCAGCCAGCGGCTGCGTCGGGTCCATCAATTCGAGCGCGAGCAGCGCCGGTCCATCGGACGTCGGATCGGCGGATTGCCCCTTGATCGCCGCTTCCAGGGCACCGGTGGCGTCGCCGGCGGACAGGCGCAGCCGACCCACCGTGGTCCAGGCGACGCCGGCAGTCGTCGGATTCGCAAGATCGTCGGCCAGCGCCTGCTCGACGACGGAGGCCGCCAGTTTCTTGTCCGTTGCGCGCGCATAAGTGCGTGCAACCACGGCCATCAGCAGTGGCCGTTCCGGCAGCGGGGTGGCTGCCACCAAGGCACGCAGCGGCTCGGCCGTGTCGCCGATGCGGTTCAAGGCGATCAGGATCTGGAGTTCGAAGCGGCCCGCATCGCGTGATCCGGGAACGGCCTCGCGCCAGGCGCGCGCAGCCGCCAGTGCGGCATCGCCGGAGCGCGATTGCAGTGCGATCTCCACGGCGCGCTGGAACAGCGTCTCGTCACGCGCCTTGCGCGCCGCGTCGAGCACCAGCGCGTAGCCCGCACCGGGATCACCCGAACGCACCGACAGTTCGCCAACCAGGATTTCGTAGAACAGCGTGGCATCCATTGCGGACGGCCGCAACGGCTCTTCGGGCGCCTTGGGTACGACGGCTGCGGCCGGCGGCGGCCGGACGATGGGCGCTGGACTCGTCGGCTCAGCGGCTGGCGGTGTGGCTGCGGGCCCCTGCGCATGGACGGAAAGTGCCATCGCAGCAAGGGAGATGGCCGCCGCAAGGCGGAGTCGGCGAGGCGGGAAGGTCATTGAACTCATAATAATCCAAGGCTTTTGTGAGAGCGTGGCGCGTGCGTCAGGTTCCCGCGCGTTTTCGTGTCACGCTTGTTCCATGCCCGAATTACCCGAAGTTGAAGTCACGCGACGCGGTTTCGCCGAGCGCATCGCGGATGCACGCATCGATGCGGTGCGTGTCGGCAAGCCGTTGCGCTGGGCGCTGGCGGTCGACCCTGCGTCGTTGGTCGGGCGTGTGGTGCGCAGCGTGCGACGTCGCGGCAAGTACCTGCTGGTCGATCTCGACGCCGGTCTGCTGCTGATGCATCTGGGCATGTCGGGCAGCCTGCGCTTCGACGCGGCCTTGCCACCGGCCGGCGCGCACGACCATTTCGACCTCGTCACCAGCCGCGGCACATTGCGGCTCAACGATCCGCGGCGCTTCGGCGCGGTGGTCTATGTGGAGGACGAGGGCTCGCCGCTCGCCATCAAGCTGCTCGGCGGCCTGGGCATGGAACCGTTGGGCGATACCTTCGATTTCGATGCCTTCCATGCGGGGCTGCGCCGGCGTCACGCGGCAATCAAGCAGGTGCTGCTGGCCGGTGACGTGGTGGTTGGCGTGGGCAACATCTATGCGTCCGAAGCGCTGTTCCTTGCGGGCATCCGTCCGACGCTGGCCGCGTCGCGCATCAGCCGGCCACGCGCGCTGAAGCTGCATGCCGCCATCCGCGACATCCTGGCGCGCGCGGTGGAACGCGGCGGCAGCACGTTGCGCGATTTTTCCAACATCGATGGTCAGAGCGGCTACTTCCAACTGGATGCGATGGTCTACGGCCGTGCCGCTGCGCCTTGTCGTGTGTGCGCGACGCCGATCCGCCAAGTCCGCCAGGGTCAGCGCTCGACCTTTTTCTGCCCCGTGTGCCAGAAGTATTGAGACGCCGTTTGTGCAACCCATGACAGCTTTCCCAACCCATGCGGACTGACTCTCCCGCGGCCGCCCATGTGCTGCCCGCCTCATTTGCCGAACGCATCGTGCGCTGGCAGGCCAGCCATGGCCGCAGCGAGCTGCCGTGGCAGAACACGCGCGACCCTTACCGCGTCTGGCTGTCCGAGGTGATGTTGCAGCAGACGCAGGTGTCGACGGTGCTGGGCTACTTCGCGCGCTTCCTCGCGCGCTTTCCCACCGTGGCCGCACTTGCCGCCGGCAGCGAGGACGAGGTCTTCGGCCTCTGGAGCGGGCTAGGTTACTACAGCCGCGCGCGCAACATGCACCGTTGCGCACAAGAGGTCGTCGCGCGTTTCGGCGGCGAGTTCCCGCGCACGGCCGCGGAACTGACGACCTTGCCCGGCATCGGGCGTTCGACCTCGGCGGCGATCGCCGCTTTCTGCTTCGGCGAACGCGTCGCGATCCTCGATGGCAACGTGAAGCGCGTGCTCACGCGCGTGCTTGGTTTCGAAGGCGACCTGTCGTCGGCCGCGCAGGAGCGCGCGCTGTGGGACATCGCGACCCGATTGCTGCCTGCCGAGCCCGGCGACGCGATGTCGGGCTATACGCAGGGCGTGATGGACCTGGGCGCCACGGTTTGCGTGCCGCGCCGGCCGACCTGCATGTTGTGCCCGGTGAACGACGTCTGCGGTGCGCTACGCCAGGGCGCGCCCGAGAAATTCCCGGTCAAGACGCGCAAGCTCAAGCGCAGTTCGGAGTCGCTCTGGATGCTGCTGGCCGAGGACGGGCAAGAACGCATCTGGCTCGAGAAGCGGCCGGCGAAGGGAATCTGGGCCGGCCTCTATTGCCTGCCGGTGTTCGACAGCCGGGATTCTTTGCTCCAAGCGCTGGCGCCGAGCGCGCGCGGTACTGCGTGCGACGCGCAGGCCTTCGTCCACGTGCTGACGCACAAGGACCTGCACCTGCATCCGGTGGTGGTGTCTATCGATGATGCAGCGCGCGCGGTACCGGCCGGCGAAGAAGGCGGCTGGTTTGCCGATGCCGACTGGACATCGCTCGGCCTGCCGGCGCCGGTGCGCAAGCTGCTGCTCAGCCGGCGTCCAGTTCTCGGTGCCGCTTGAGCGTGGCCCAGCGCGCGCCGAATTCCCTCGCCAGCTGTTCGACCAGGAACACCGAGCGGTGCTGGCCGCCGGTGCAGCCGATGGCCACCGTCACATAGCTGCGGTGATCGCGTGCCAGCGCATCCAGCCAGCGGCCCAGGAACAGCTCGATGTCCTCGTACATGCGCGCCACGTCGTCGTGTTCGCGCAGCCAGTCGATCACCGGCTGGTCGCGTCCCGTGAGCGAGCGCAGCGTCGGCACGTAGTGCGGGTTGGGCAGCATCCGCACGTCGAACACGTAGTCCGCATCGAGCGGCACGCCACGCTTGAACGCGAAGGATTCGAAGACCAGCGTCAGCGCGCTTTCCGGCGCTGAGATCAGCGACTTCACGTAGCTCTGCAACTGTGCCGGCCGGATGATGCTGGTGTCGATCACGTCCGCCCGATCACGCAGGTCGGCGAGAAGTTCGCGTTCGAGTTCGATCGCGTGCACCAGCACGCGGTGCTGCTCCGGCACGTCGGTGCGGCCTTCCTGGCGTGACAGCGGATGGCGCCGCCGCGTCTCCGAGTAGCGCCGCACGAGCGCGTCGGTCGTGGCGTCCAGGAAGAGAGAGCGCAGCGAAATGCCATCCTGGCGCAGACGCTCCAGTTGCTGAGGCACCATGGGCAGCGAGATGCCGCTGCGCACATCCATGGCGATGGCCACGCGCGTGCCTTGCTGTTGCTGCTGCAGCGCGATGAACGGCGACAACAGTTCCGGCGGCAGGTTGTCGACGCAGTAATAGCCGGCATCTTCCAGCGCATGCAGCGCCACGGACTTGCCGGAGCCCGACATACCGGTGATCAGTACGAGTTCGAGATTCATGATGTAGCGGCGTCCGTGGCCTGCCGGCCCAGCATTTCGCGTGCATGGGCCAGTGTGGTGGACGAGATCCGCTCGCCGCCAAGCATGCGGGCGAGCTCTCGCACGCGGGCTTCGTCGTCGAGCGCCGAGACGCCGCTTTCGGTCCGCGGGCCGCCCGCGCTGCTGCGTTGCGCGGTCTGCTGCTTGGCGACCAGCAGGTGATGATCGGCACAGGCCGCCACTTGCGGCAGGTGCGTGACGGCCAATACCTGGCGGTCGCGGCCGAGTTGCTGCATCAGGCGTCCGACCGTTTCGGCCACTGCGCCGCCGACGCCGGAATCGACCTCGTCGAAGATCAGTGTCTGCGCGGTGCCGAGCTGGCTGGTCGTGACGGCGATGGCCAATGCGATGCGCGAGAGCTCGCCGCCCGACGCCACCTTGCCGATCGGCCGCGGCGTGCTTCCGCTGTGACCGCTGACGAGGAACGACACGTCTTCCAGTCCCGCGCGGCCCGGCTGCGTGAGTGGCTGCAGCGCCACCTCGAACCGGCCGCCCTGCATGCCCAGGCCTTGCATCGCGCGCGTGACCGCTTGCGAGAGCTTCGGCGCCGCCTGCTGGCGCGCCTTGCCGACCGCCTTGGCTTCCTTCTGATAGCGCTGCGATGCGTTCTGTTCGGCTTTTTCCAGCGCTGCGAGATCGCTCTGGGCATCCAGCGTCTGCAACTCCGCCTGCCAGCCTGCAAGCAGTGCCGGCAGGTCGGCCGGCGTGCGCTTGTAGCGCCGCGCCAGCGACATCCACGAACCCATGCGCTCGTCGAGTGCGGCCAGTTCGCGCGGGTCCGCATCCGCGTGCCGCAGATAGCCGTGCAGCGAGTGCGCTGCGTCGGCGGCCTGCGCGACGCTGGAAGCCAATACTTCGCCGAGCGCCTTGAATTCGGGTTCGATCCGTTCGCAGTCCTGCAGCAGCGAGACGGCGCGCGCGAGCGAGGCGAGCGCGCCGTTCTCGTCGTCTTCCAGCGCGCTGCGAGCCGCTTCGGCAGCGTCGATCAGCGACTGTGCGTTCGACATGCGCGTGTGATTGGTGGAAAGTTCGTCCCACTCGTCGACGCCTGGAGCGAGCTTGGCCACTTCGCCGATCTGCCACTGAAGCCGTTCGCGTTCACGCAGCAGCGAATCCTGCGCCGCGCGTGCCGTGTCGAGCGTCGACAGCGTTTGGCGCCATGCATGCCAGGCGACATCGAGTGCGTCTGTCGCGATACCGGCGTAGGCATCGAGCAGGCCACGTACGGCGTCGGGGCGCGTCAGGCTTTGCCAGGCGTGCTGGCCGTGGATGTCCAGAAGCTGGTCGCCCAGCGCGCGCAACTGCGTCGCCGTGGCGGCACTGCCATTGATCCAGCCGCGGCTGCGGCCTTGCAGGTCCACGGTCCGCCGCAGCAGCAGGGCGTCGCCGGTCTCGAAGCCGCCTTCGTCGAGCCACGCATCCAGCGTGGGATCGGCGTCGAACTCGGCGCTCACGTCCAGCCGCTCGGCACCTTCGCGCACCGAACCCGCATCGGCCCGGTTGCCGAGGGCCAGTTGCAGCGCGTCGATCAGGATGGACTTGCCGGCTCCCGTTTCGCCCGTGAGGACGGTAAAGCCGGTCGACAGGTCGAGGTCGAGTGTGCGCACGATCACGAAGTCGCGCAGTGCAATGCGTCGCAGGGCCATTCAGGAACCTCCTTCGTTCCAGTGCAGCTTCTTGCGCAGCGTGTCGAAGTAGCTCCAGCCCTTGGGATGGAGAAAACGCGCGCGGTAGTCCGAGCGCCGCACGACGACGCGGTCGCCGATCTCGACCGATGCGAGGGACTGCATGTCGAAATTGGCACTGGCGTCGCGGCCGGATACCAGTTCGATCGTGATCTCATCCGCGTCCGGCAACAGGATCGGCCGGTTGGACAAGGTGTGGGGCGCGATGGGCACGAGTATCCAGCCGGGAATCGACGGATGCATCAGCGGGCCGCCCGCCGACAGCGCATAGGCCGTCGAGCCGGTGGGCGACGCGATGATCAGGCCGTCGGCGCGCTGGTTGGCCACGAAATGGCGACCGACCGACACACGCAACTCGACCATGCCGGAGGTCGCGCCGCGGTTGACGACGACGTCGTTCATCGCCAGCGTGTCGAACACGCAGTGGCCGTCGCGCATCACATGGGCGTGCATGAGGCTGCGGTGGTCTTCCTCGTATTCGCCGGCCAGCATCGGCGTGAGCGTCGACTGGTAGTTGTCGAGCGGGATGTCGGTGATGAAGCCGAGCCGTCCGCGGTTGATGCCGATCAGCGGAACGCCATAGGGCGCCAGCAGCCGGCCGATGCCGAGCATGGTGCCGTCGCCACCGACCACGAGGCCGAGGTCGCAGCGCTCGCCGATTTCCTTGACGCTGAGCGCTTCGTAGGGGCCAACTTCGGCATCGCTGGCGGCCGAACGCTCGACGAACACGCGACAGCCACGCGATTCAAGAAAGCTGCCGATCTCTTCCATGACGCCGTCCTGCGCCCCGGCTTGGGCGCGCGCGCCGGAAGCCTGGTACTTGCCAATGAGTGCGACATGCCGGAAGCGGGGGATCATTCATAAATTACAACACTAAAATCTGACCATGCTGGACGACCGCGCCAAGTTGCTGCTCAAGACATTGGTCGAGCGGTACATCGCCGAGGGGCAACCCGTCGGGTCACGCACGCTCTCCAGATCCGCAGGGCTCGAACTCTCGCCGGCAACCATCCGCAATGTGATGTCCGACCTGGAAGCGCTGGGTCTGATCACCAGCCCGCACACCTCCGCCGGACGTATTCCGACCGCGCGGGGTTACCGGCTCTTCGTCGACACCATGCTGACCGCGCAGCGCGACCAGTTTCCGACGCAGAGTCTCGCGCCCGATCAGCCGCAGAAGGTGATCGCGAATGCGGCCAATCTTCTGTCGAGCCTGTCCCAGTTCGTTGGTGTGGTGATGGCGCCGCGCCGCGCTTCGGTGTTTCGGCAGATCGAGTTTCTTCGCCTGTCCGACCGCCGGTTGCTGGTGATCATCGTGTCGCCCGATGGCGATGTGCAGAACCGGGTGATCTTTCCGGAGGTCGACTATTCGCAGTCGCAGTTGGTCGAGGCGTCCAACTACATCAACGCGCACTACGCGGGCCTGTCGATCGAGCAGGTGCGCGATCGGCTGAAGTCCGAGGTCGAGCAATTGCGCGGTGAGATTGCTTCGCTGATGCAGGCGGCGGTCGAGGCGAGCTCCGAGGTCATGACCGCCGCGCAGGACGAGGTGGTGATCGCCGGTGAGCGCAACCTGCTGGCCGTGACCGACTTTTCGAGCGACATGGGCCAATTGCGCCGGGCCTTCGATCTGTTCGAGCAAAAGGCGCAGATCATGCGATTGCTCGATGTGTCCAGCAAGGCCGAAGGCGTGCGCATCTTCATCGGCGGCGAGAGCCACGTGGTGCCATTCGAAGAGCTGTCGGTCGTCAGTGCCAACTACGAAGTCGATGGCCAGGTGGTCGGCACGCTCGGCGTGATCGGGCCGACGCGCATGCCCTACGACAAGATGATCCAGATCGTCGACATCACCTCGCGGCTCGTGACCAACGCGCTCAGTTATCGTAAATAGTGGACATGCCGGGCGTTGCCCCCCGGCTTTGCTGCGAGCGGCCTACTAGAATCTCGGGCTGCGCGGGCCGTTAGCTCAGTTGGTTAGAGCAGCGGACTCATAATCCGTTGGTCGATGGTTCAAGCCCATCACGGCCTACCACGCAGAAATTTCAAGAAGATTTGGCGAGTTTTCGGGAAGCCCCAAAAAACACGCTATAATTTGAAGCTCAGCGGCTGTAGCTCAGTTGGATAGAGTACTTGGCTACGAACCAAGGGGTCGTGGGTTCAATTCCTGCCAGCCGCACCATATGGATACCCCCAGAATCGCAAGGTTCTGGGGGTTTTTCATTTCCGGAGTTTCATTCGATGAGCAAGGCGTTCACCAAGGAAACCGATGCCGACGAGGATGACGACGGCGCAGGCGGTGGCCTGCCGGCGTTGCCAGCCGGCAGCAAGAACTACATCACCCCGCAGGGTTACGCGCGCCTGCGTGACGAACTGCTGGCCCTGATGGACGTCGAGCGGCCGAAGGTGGTCGAGGCGGTTCATTGGGCGGCAAAGAACGGCGACCGTTCGGAGAATGGCGACTATCTCTACGGCAAGAAGCGACTGCGTGAAATAGATCGCCGCATCCGCTTTCTCACCAAGCGCCTGGAAATTGCCGAGATCACCGACCCATCGGTCCATCACGGGCGCGACCAGGTGTTCTTTGGTGCGACGGTGCGTTATGCCGATGAAGCCGGCGATGAACGCACGGTGACGATCCTCGGGATCGACGAGGCTGAAAGCGCGCGCGCGCAGGTGAGCTGGATTTCGCCGATTGCGCGTGCGTTGCTCAAGTCGCGTGAGGGCGACGTGGTGAAGCTGGTCACGCCCGCCGGCGTCCAGGAGGTTGAAGTGCTGGCCGTCAACTACCCGGCCGCAGCCTGAGGATTCGTCGAACAGGGCGCGTGTATGGCGCCGGTCAGGGCGCCGGCACGACGCGGTTGGCCGAGAGTACCGATGGCGAGCGTTTGACCGCCCGGAGCGCGGCCTCGAGGTGCGACTTGTCGCGCACCGCGATCACGAAACGCAGGTCGGTCGAATCCTGAGGCGTTTCTTCGGTCATCTCGACATGCGTGATGTCGGCCTCGGCATCCGCGAGTGTCGACGCCACGCGTGCCAGCACGCCCTTGTCGTTCCGCACGGTGATGACCACGCCGGTTTCGAAGGTGCGGACCGGGTCGTCTGCCCATTCGACCGCGAAGAAGCGTTCGCTGTCCTTGTAGTGAAGCCGCTGGCCGACGCCGCAAGTCTCCGTGTGCACGACAAGGCCTTCGCCGTGACCCAGGTAGCCGACGATCGCATCGCCCGGCACCGGTCGACAGCACAACGCAAACCGAACGGAGGAGTTCTCGCTGCCGTCGAGAGTGACTGCGCCCTGTGACACGGTCTCGTGCGCCGTGAAGCGCTCGCGGCTCAGCAGCAGGGCGTCGGGCTTCTCGCCAAGTTCCGAAAGCAATGCCATCAACCGTTTCGCGACGATGCTCGCGACCCGTTTGCCGAGGCCGATGTCCGTCAGCAACTCGCCGCGGGTGCGGCTGCCGGTGAAGCGCAACAGCTTTTCCCACAGCGTCTGATGTTCCGCGTCGTCGGCCGGCAGCTTGCTCAGTCCCTCCGCGCGCAGCGCCTGTGCCAGCAGTTTTTCGCCCAGGCCTTCCGATTCGACATGCGCGAGCGTCTTGAGATAGTGGCGGATCTTCGAGCGCGCGCGGCCGGTACGCACGAAGCCCAGCCAGGCCGGGTTCGGCGTCGACACCGGCGCCGTGATCACTTCGATCACGTCGCCATTCTTCAGCTCGGTGCGCAGCGGCACTTGATCGCCGTTGATGCGCGCGGCCGAAGCGTGGTCGCCGATATTGCTGTGGATCGCGTAGGCGAAGTCGACCACCGTGGCGCCGCGTGGAAGCGCCATGATCTGGCTCTTGGGCGTGAACACATAGACGGCATCGGGAAACAGGTCGACCTTGACGTGGTCCCAGAACTCCGCGGCATCCCGCGTCTCGTCCTGAATGTCCAGCAGCGACTGCAACCACTTGGTGCCCAGGCGGTCGCTGTTGGCCGCACTGGGTTCGGACGCCTTGTACAGCCAATGGGCCGCGACGCCGGATTCCGCGACGACGTGCATGGCTTCGGTGCGTAGCTGGAATTCGACGTTCACGCCTGCGGGACCGACCAGCGTCGTGTGCAGCGACTGATAGCCATTGAGCTTGGCGATCGCGATGTGGTCCTTGAATTTCCCCGGCAAGGGCTTGTACATCTGATGCAGGATGCCGAGCCCCGTGTAGCAGGCGATCACGTTCGGCACGATCAACCTGAAGCCGTAGATGTCGGTGACTTGCGCGAAGCTGAGCCGCTTTTCCTCCATCTTGCGATAGATGGAATACAGCGTCTTTTCGCGGCCGGCGATGCGTACGTTCATGCCGGCGGCGGTGAAGGCGGTCTCGAGTTCGCGCTGCACTTTCTGGATCAGATCGCGTCGGCGTCCGCGGGCCTTGGCAACAGCCTTGGCGAGGATGGCATAACGCCATGGTCGCAGGTAGCGGAACGAGAGCTCCTGCAGTTCGCGGTACGTCTGGTTCAGTCCGAGGCGATACGAGATCGGGGCATAGATTTCCAGCGTTTCGCTGGAGATGCGGGCCCATTTCTCGCGAGGTGCGTCGGACAGCGTGCGCATGTTGTGCGTGCGGTCCGCAAGCTTGACCAGGATCACGCGAACATCGCGTGCCATGGCCAGCAGCATCTTCCGGAAGGACTCGGCCTGGTTCTCTTCGCGTGTATCGAACTGGAGCTTGTCCAGCTTGGTCAGGCCGTCGACGAGTTCCGCAACGGGTGCGCCAAAGCGTTCGATCAGCTCGGACTTGGTGACGCCGCAGTCCTCGATCGCGTCGTGCAGCAGGGCGGCCATCAGCGCCTGGGCATCGAGCTTCCATTCGGCGCATTGCGCTGCGACCGCGATCGGATGCGTGATGTAAGGCTCGCCGCTGTTGCGCAGCTGGCCGAGGTGCGCCTCATCGGCGAAACGATAGGCGCGCCGGACGAGATCGGTGTCTTCCGGACTCAGATAGTCGAGCCGGGCCGTGAGCGCTGCAAAACTTGCGGCCGCGGCATTGAGCGCCGCCGGACTGGGGCGGGGCGTGCCGCGAAGGGCGTTGGACTGGGGCTTGGCGACCGCGCTCATGTCTGCCACTTTAGCGTGGCTCTGGTGAAGGGGTATTCAGGGATAAAAAAAGCACCGCGTTGCGGTGCTTTCTGTTGTGGGGCTGCGTCAATCAGCCGGGCACTTTCTTGAGCATTTCGATGCCGATCTTGCCTTCTGCAATCTCGCGCAGCGCGGTCACGGCCGGCTTGTTCTTGCTCTCGATCTTGGGCGCATGGCCCTGGCTCAGCATGCGCGCCCGGTACGTGGCGGCGAGCACGAGTTGAAAACGGTTGGGGATGTGCTCGAGGCAGTCTTCGACGGTGATGCGGGCCATAGGTCTTTCGCGTGAGTGCTGTGAACGGGATGTCGTCAGGGAATGTTCAGCGCGGCAAAGGTATCTGCACGAGCTCGGCGCTGGGCCGAATACCGGAGCCGCTGAGCGTGGACGATGGCCTTGAGGTCAAAAAGCGCCCGCTCAAATAACTCGTTGATTATAACGAAGTCGAATTCGTTGGAGCGCGCCATCTCCGTCGCGGCATTCTGCAGGCGCAGTTCGATGACGGCGGCGCTGTCTTCGCCGCGGCGCTCGAGCCGCGAGCGCAATTCTTCCCAGCTCGGCGGCAGGATGAAGATCAGCACCGCGTTCGCAAACGTCTTCCGGATCTGGATGGCACCCTGGAAGTCGATTTCGAGGATCACGTCCGCGCCCTGCGACACGCGTTCCTCGATCGCCTTCTTCGACGTGCCGTAGCGCTGGCCATGCACATGGGCCCATTCGACGAACGCATCGGCCTCGACCAGTGCGTCGAACTCGGGATGCGAAGCGAAGAAATACTCTCGTCCGTGCTTTTCCTGCCCACGCGGCGGCCGGGTGGTGTGCGACACCGAGGGTTGAACCGCCGAGTCGAGTTCCATGAGAGCCTTCACGAGGCTCGATTTGCCCGCCCCGCTGGGCGCTGCGACGACGAAGATGTTGCCTGGGTAGTCCATGGGTTGCTCTATTCGATGTTCTGGACCTGCTCGCGCATCTGTTCGATCAGCACTTTCATGTCGACGCCGATTCGCGTGAGTTCGAGCGCTGCCGACTTCGAGCCCAGCGTGTTCGCTTCGCGGTGCAGTTCCTGGATGAGGAAGTCGAGCCGTTTGCCGATCTCGCCGCCCTTCTTGACCAGGCGCCCGATCTCGTCGAGATGCGATCCGAGGCGCGTGAGTTCTTCCGCCACGTCGATGCGGATCGCGAATGCGGTCGCTTCGGTCAGGGCGCGGTCCTGCGCCGCCTCGGGCAGCGTGCCGCCGGTCAGTCCCATGGCTTCTTGCCAACGTTCCAGGAACCGCGTGCGCTGCTGTTCGACCAGTTGCGGCACCAAGGGCCCGGCCTGGGTCGCGAGCTTGTGCAATTGCGCGAGGTGGTCGTTGAGCATCGTCGCAAGACGGGCGCCTTCACGCTCTCGTGCCGCCATCAGGCTGGTGAGCGCTTTCTCCGTCACTTCGAGGAGGGCTCCGCTCCAGTCGCCGCGTGCCGTGGTGTCGCCGCCGGCCAACCGCAGTATGTCGGCGACGCTCAGCTCGCGTGCGCCGGGCAACCACGCGCAGATGCCGTCCTGCAGGCCGTTCAGGCGCTGCAGAAGCTTGGTCGAAGGTTCTGCGATGCCGGCCTGCGCCGTGCTTTCGATGGCCGCGCGGAGCTCGACCTTGCCGCGCTTGAGCTTGGCCGTGAGCAGCTCCCGCAGGGCGGGTTCATGCTGCCTGAGCTCTTCAGGCAGCTTGAACGTCAGGTCGAGAAACCGGCTGTTGACCGATCGGATTTCGATGCCGAGACGGGCCGTGGAGACTGGCCTGGACTCGGTGTCGGGGGGGCTTGCAACGGGGCCGTTTTGGCCGCTGGCATAGCCGGTCATGCTGTAAACTGGCATTTCGCCTCGCTGAGATGTGTTTGCATGCGCCGAGGCGACGGCGCTGCGTTCGCTTGCCGACCCATCGCCTTCGGGCGAAACTCCCTGATTATGTCAAAGGTCAAGCCGTCGCCCTTGCTGCCGGAAACGGTCATCGGCGGCTACCGTGTCGTGCGGCGGCTTTCGTCGGGTGGTTTCGGGGTGGTTTACCTGGCCATGGACCCGCATGATCAGCCGGTCGCCATCAAGGAATATCTTCCGGCATCGCTCGCTTCGCGCGAGCCGGGGCAACTGGCGCCACAGGTTGCATCCGAGAAGGTGTCGCTCTACCGACTCGGGCTGAAAAGCTTCTTCGAGGAAGGCCGATCGCTGGCCCAGATCTCGCACGCCTCGGTGGTCAGCGTGCTCAATTTCTTTCGCGAGAACGAAACCGTCTACATGGTGATGAACTACCTGGAAGGCGCCACGCTGCAGGACTTCATCGTGACTGCGCGCGACCTCAAGAGACCGAAGGTCCTGCGCGAGTCGACCATCCGGTCGCTGTTCGACGAGATCCTGCGCGGACTGCGCATCGTCCATCAGCACAAGATGCTGCACCTGGACATCAAGCCCGCCAACATCTTCGTGACCGACGACGACCGCGCGGTGCTCATTGACTTCGGCGCCGCGCGCGAGGTGCTGTCCAAGCAGGGCGACTTCGTGCGCCCGATGTACACGCCGGGTTTTGCTGCGCCGGAGATGTACCGGCGCGACTCCTCGATGGGCCCCTGGACCGACATCTACGCGATCGGCGCGTGCATCTATGCCTGCATGCTTGGCCATCCGGCCGCGGATGCGCCTCAGCGCCTCGACAAGGACCGGCTGGGCCTGTCGCTTTCACGGCTGCGCGGCGTTTACTCGGACGACATGATCGAGACGGTCGAATGGTGCATGGCGCTCGATCCGCTGGCGCGGCCGCAATCGGTCTTCGCGCTGCAGAAGGAGCTCGGTCGCGAGGGCGAGCGCCGCTACACCAAGCTGTCGGTCAGCGAAAAGGTGCGGCTGTCGATCGACAACATCCGGTCGAGCGAGCGCAAAGCCTTGCCGAAGACCGTCGTGCCGACCACGCGCGCGATCTGAGATCCGATGCAGTGGACAATGGCGATGCCGTCCCGACCAAGGTAATCCATGGAAGCGCCCTCGCTTTCATCATCCCGGCCAGAATCCGATCGACAGCGATCGCGCCGGTCTCGACGACAAGGCCTCCGCGTCGGCCGCCGAGGGCAGCGGTGCTGCTCGCGGAGCGGCTGAGCGCCGGGCCAGAATTCCTTCAACCGTTTTCCTCTCAACTTCCATGACAGCTTTCATCCGAAGCGGCGACCGTGCCGTCGACCAGTTGCGCACCGTGCGCATCACCCGCGGTTTCACCATCCACGCCGAAGGCTCCGTGCTCATCGAGTTCGGCCAGACGCGCGTGCTCTGCACCGCTTCTGTCGAAGAAAAGGTGCCTCCGCACAAGAAGGGCAGCGGCGAGGGCTGGGTCACGGCCGAATACGGCATGCTGCCGCGCGCCACGCACACCCGCAGCAGCCGTGAAGCGGCCAAGGGCAAGCAGACCGGCCGCACGCAAGAGATCCAGCGCCTGATCGGCCGCTCGATGCGCGCCGTGTTCGACCTGCAAGCGCTGGGCGAGCGCACCATCCACCTCGATTGCGACGTGCTGCAGGCCGACGGCGGCACGCGCACCGCGGCCATCACCGGCGCCTTCGTGGCGGCGCAGGACGCGGTCGACAAGCTGCTGGCCGCCGGAAAGATCGCCGCGTCGCCGATCCGCGGCCACGTTGCTGCGATCTCGGTCGGCATCGTGCAGGGTACGCCGCTGCTCGATCTCGAATACATCGAGGATTCGGCCTGCGACACGGACATGAACGTCGTGATGACCGGTGCCGGCCATTTCGTCGAGGTGCAAGGCACGGCCGAAGGCGCGGCGTTTTCGCGCGCCGAGATGGACGTGCTGCTCGGCCTGGCCGAGAAGGGCATCGGCGAACTCATCGCGCTGCAGACGCAGGCGCTGGCCGGGTGACGCCATGAAGCTCGTTCTCGCATCGAACAATGCCGGCAAGCTGGCCGAACTGCAGGTGCTCTTCGCGCCGCTCGGCGTCGATCTCGTGCGCCAGTTCGAGCTCGGCGTGGGCGAGGCCGAGGAGCCGTTCCGCACTTTCGTCGAGAACGCGCTGGCCAAGGCGCGCCACGCCGCCGCCGCCACCGGCCTGCCGGCCATCGCCGACGATGCCGGCCTGTGCGTCGATGCCTTCGGCGGCCTGCCCGGCGTCGACACGGCTTACTACGCGACGCAGTTCGGCTACCCGAAGGGCGACGCCAACAACGTGCGCGCGCTGCTCGAACAGATGGCGCAGGTCGACAACCGCCGCGCCGCGCTGGTCAGCACGCTGGTCGCCCTGCGCAGCGCGGACGATCCGGAGCCGCTCATCGCGGTCGGCCGCGCGGGCGGCGAGATCGCGCGGGAGCCGATCGGCGGCAACGGCTTCGGCTTCGATCCCGTGATGTTCCTGCCCCAGTTCGGCCAGACCTTCGCGCAACTGCCTGCCGACGTGAAGAACGCCAACAGCCACCGCGGCCAGGCGGCGCGCGCCATGCTGGCGCTCATGCGGGAACGCTGGCTGTGAGCGTGATCGTCCCGATCGTCAGTGCGGGCGAGGGCGAGAGCAGCGGTGCCGCGCACGCCAACGACGTGCTGCACCTGATGCGGCCGGGGCCACTGCAACTCAGCGCATTGCCTCCGCTGTCGCTCTATGTGCATCTGCCGTGGTGCCTGCGCAAGTGCCCATACTGCGACTTCAATTCGCACGAGTGGCGTGCCGGCGGCGACGCGCTGCCAGAGCAGCGCTACCTCGATGCGCTGGTCGCCGACCTCGACGCCGCGCTGCCGCTGATCTGGGGCCGCACCGTCCACACCATCTTCATCGGTGGCGGTACGCCGAGCCTGTTCTCGCCCGAGGCGATCGACCGTCTGCTGGGCGACCTGCGCGCGCGTCTCAAGCTCGCGCCGGACTGCGAGATTTCGCTCGAGGCCAATCCCGGCACTTTCGAGCGCGATCGCTTTCGCGCCTACCGCGCGGCGGGCGTCACGCGGCTGTCGGTCGGCGTGCAGAGCTTCAACGACACGCACCTGAAGGCGCTGGGCCGCGTGCACGATCGTGCCCAGGCCATCGCGGCCGTCGAGGAGGCCGCGAGCGCCTTCGACACCTTCAACATCGACCTGATGTACGCGCTGCCGGGCCAGACGCCGGCGCAGCTCGACGAGGACCTCGACCAGGCGCTGGCGTTGCAGCCGCCGCACCTGTCGGTCTATCACCTCACGATCGAGCCGAACACCTACTTCGCGAAGTTCCCGCCGGTGGTGCCCGAAGACGACACGGCCTACGCGATGCTGGACCGCCTGACCGAGCGCACCGCGTTGCAGGGCTTCGAGCGCTACGAAGTGTCGGCCTATGCGCGCGAGGGCCATCGCTGCGCGCACAACCAGAACTACTGGCAGTTCGGCGATTACCTCGGCATCGGTGCCGGCGCGCACAGCAAGCTGAGCTTCGCGCACCGCGTGGTGCGGCAGGTGCGCTTTCGCGATCCGGGCCGCTACATGGACAACGCCCTGGCCGGCGCAGCGGTATCGCAGAGCGACGAGGTACCGCTCGCCGATCTGCCGTTCGAGTTCATGCTGAACGCGCTGCGCCTCACCCAGGGTTTCTCGTTGGCACAGTTCGGCGAGCGCACGGGGCTGGCGATCACGTCGATCCAGCGTGGCCTGGATGAGGCCGAGCGCAAGGGCCTGCTGGCGCGCGATCTGCGCCACGTGTGGCCGACCGAGCGCGGGCTCGACTTCCTGAGCGATCTGCAGACGATCTTCCTGCCGGACGCGTAGGACGGGGCGTGGGGCGGGCGTCGCGGCGGGGCATCCGGCCAAGGCTAGAATCGCCAGCCTGCTTGCTGCAACGCAACGGTGAGCAGCTTCCGGAGATTTGGGTGAGTGGTTTAAACCAGCAGTCTTGAAAACTGCCGACGGGCAACCGTCCGTGAGTTCGAATCTCACAGTCTCCGCCAGTTGAACTTCGCCCCATCGAGCGTATGCGGCCACCTCGGGCCCCCGTTCACTCCCTCACCGGTCTGTCCGCCGACAAGCAAAAAAGACGACCACGGCGAGCGGTGTCGCCGTGGCCGCCCAGGCAAGCCACTGCCAGACACCGGTTCCCAGCAATGCCGACAGCAGGCCGAAGCACATCAGTGCCGCCAGAAGCAGCGGCATTCTCCAGACGTGAACCGGACGAATCGGATCGTTCACTGAAAAGTCCTCAAGACGTCGGCCGCCTGGCAAGCCACAGGTAGATGCCGCTGCCCAGCAGCACCAGCATCATCACGTCGAGGCCGGCCCAGATCATCTTCAGCGGCAAGCCGCCGTAGTCGCCGAAGTGCAGCGGCCTGGAGATCTGCAGTGCCGTCAGATACCACGGCGGCTGCGGCAGGCGCACCAGCGCACCGGTCCTGGCGTCGACCAGGGTCGGCGTGAACAGCCTCGACGTCAGTTGCGTCGTGCCGATGGCCCACACCAGGTAGTGGTGCGGGCTGCCCAGGTCGCCGTCCGGGTATCGCACGCTGCGGATACGCATGTCCGGCAAGGCGCGCGAGACCGCCATGACGGCCGCCTGCACCGAGCTCGTACGCTCCGGCATGGCCTGCCCCTTGTAGGGCTGCAGGGCCTCGGCCAGCGCCGCTTCGCGCCAGCGGTCGTAGAACGGATCGGCAACCTCGTTCATCGCGCCGGTCGCTCCGACCACGAGAACCCAGGCGAGCGTCGACATCCCCAGCAGGTTGTGAAGATCAAGCCAGCGGATGCGTGGCCCGCGCCTGCGCCGCAAGGTGCCGAATGCCAGCTTCTGCGTGTAGGGGCTGTAGAGCACCACGCCGGATACCGTCGCCAGCAAGAGCAGCAAGGCCATCGCGCCGAGGAACAGTTCGCCCGGCAGGCCGAGCAGCAGGTCCTTGTGCAGCCGCAGCAGCACGCCGGTGAGCGTCGGGCGGCCGGGCGTGGTCTGCGCGTTGGCGGGCAGCGGCCGGCCGGTGCGCGAATCGAACTTCAGCACCCGGTCGAACTTGCGCTCTGCCAGATAGGACGGCGCCAGCGCGATCCACACCTCGGGCCGATCGTCCTCCAGGCTGATCCAGCGAACCGTCTGCCCCGGAAACAGGCCGGCCGGGCTGCGCGCCGCATCGACCATCGCGTCCAGGTCGGCCACGGGCGCCGCGACGGGTTCCTCGACGGCTGCCGTACCGTTGAGCCAATGGGTGATCTCGTCGCCGAACACCAGGGGCAGGCCGGTCAGGCACAGGACGAAGAGGAACACGGTGCAGACCAGACTGCTCCACCGATGCAGCCACTGCCAGCGCCGAAAGCTCTGTGCCGACACGGCGCCGCCGCTCAGAAGTCGAAGGACGCGGACAGCTGGACGGTGCGCGGCGTGCTCTGCACCAGGTAGCTGTCGATGGCCGATGCCCAGTAGCTCTTGTTGGCAAGGTTCTGGATGTTCAGGCGGATGGTGGTCGGCGTGCCGCCCCAGTTGGTTCGGTAGCGCGCGCCGGCGTCGTAGCGCGTCCAGCCCGGAATCGCCTGCGCATTGGCGGTGTCGATGTATTGGGACGCGGTGTGGATGGAGCGGGCCGACAGCGTCAGGCCCGGTACCGCGGCGATATCCCATTCGACGCCGAGGTTCAACTGCACCTTGGGTGCGCCGGTGACCCACTTGTCGTCGTTGGTGCCGCCGGCGGTGTGGGTCTGCCGCGCGTTGGCCAGCGCCAGGCCGCCGAGCAGCCGCACGCCGCGCGCCACTTCGCCGAAGCTGTTGAGCTCGATGCCGCGGGTGCGCTGTTCGCCGTCGACCGAATAGACCAGCGTGGCGGGGTTGACGATGCCGTTGGGCGTCTTCAGCTGGTAGAAGCCGAGGGTGGTCGCGATGCCGTTGAAGTCGGTCTTGACGCCCGCCTCGTACTGCTTGGAGACATAGGGCGCGAAGACCTGGCCCACGTTGCTGGTGCCGGCCGTGGCGGTCGGGCCTTGCTGCAGGCCTTCGATGTAGTTGGCGTACAGCGACACGTTGTCGGTCGCCTTGAAGATCACGCCCGCGCCCGGCGTGGTGACCGAACGGTCGTAGCTGGCCGTGGTGGCGCCGGTGGCGGCGCTGAAGCTGGCCGAACGCACGTTCTGCCTGCGCAGGCCGAGGGTCAGCTGAACACGTTCGTCCAGCATCGACAGCGTGTCGGCGACGGCCACGCCGGAGTTGTCGGCCGAGCCGGTCTGCGGCACCGCATTCGGGCCCGGCAGGCCGGCGATGCTGGGTGCCGCGATGAACACCGGGTCGTAGATGTTGGTGCTGGTCAGCGCCAGGTTGCTCAGGGTGATGCCGTTGCGCACCCGCAGGGCCGACGTCGACACCGTCCAGCGGTGCTGCACCGGGCCGGTGTCGAAGCGCCCGCGGATGCCGGCCTCGGCCGTCGAGCTGTCGCGGTACAGCGGCCAGTAGACCTGGCTCTGGATCAGGTTGCCTTTGGCGGACTGCAACTGCGAGTTGGAAAACAGCTCGGCCTCGTCGAAGTGCGATGCGCCGACACCCGCGAAGACCGTGAGGTCGGGCGTGATGTCGTACTCGCCGTGCAGGGCCACGGTGCGCGAGCGGGTGTTGTCGTAGGACCAGCGCTGCTGCCAGTTCTGTCCCGACTTGGGCGGCGCAGGGATGGCGAAGCCCGACGCCACATAGATGGTGCGCGAGGGCGAGTCGGCATCGTTGCGGCGCATGCCGATGTCGGCCGACAGGCGAAGCTGGTCGCCGCGGTAGTCGAGCGCGAGCGCGCCCATCGCGGTTTCCTTCTTCTGCTGGTCGGTGGCGGTGTCGCCGTCGCTGTAGACGCCGTTGAAGCGAATGCCGAAGCGGTTGTCTTCGCCGAAGCGGCGACTGACGTCGGCCTGCACGCCGAGCTGCGAGTCCGACACATAGCCGGTGGTGATCCGGGTCAGCGGCACGTCGCTGGCGCGCTTGGGCACCTGGTTGATGCTGCCGCCCACGCCGCCGATCGGCCCCAGGCCGTTCAGCAGTGCGTTGGCGCCGGAGAGCAGTTCGAGCCGTTCGAGCGACTCGACGCCGGGCGACATCAGGCCGTAGAGGCCGCCGTAGGCCGCATCGAGCGCCTTGACCTTGTTGCCGCGCACCGCAAAGTCCGTCATGGCGTCGTTCCCCGGATAGATCGCGCGGAACGACGGGTTGTTGTCGGCCAGGTCGGCGATGGAGCGCGCCTGCTGGTCCTGGATGGTCTGTGCGGTGTAGGTGATGAGGTTGAACGGCGTGTCCATGAAGTCCCGGTTGCCCAGCAGGCCGACCCGCCCGCCGCGCGCCACCTGGCCGCCGGCATAGGGCTTGGGCAGGTCGTTGGGCAGCTCGGCGCTGGCGGTCACGGTGACCGACGCCAGGGTTGCCTCGGACGGCGGGCTGCCCGACGCGCCGGTGGCGCCGGCCTTGCGCAAGGTGTATTCGCCGGTGCCGTCGCGCAGGGCTTCGAGCCCCGTGCCGACGAGCAGCGCGCGCAGGGCCTCGGCCGCACCGATCCGGCCGCTGACGCCCGGGCTGCGCAGGCCGGCCGTCAGCTCGGCATTGACCGCGATCTGCAGGCCGGCCTGTCGTCCGAAGCGGCTCAGCGCCTGGTCGAGCGTGCCGGGCTGGATGTCGAAGCTGTAGACCTGCGCGCCGGCCGGCGTGCCGGCCTGGGCCCATGCGGACGGCGCGGACATGACGCCGCCTGCGCCGAGCGCCGCGCACAGCAGCGCGGAGGCCACCGGCGAGCGCCGGAACGTTGAAAGGGAGGGGTTGCGACGGGTCGCCATGCTGCGGATTCCTCTTGCGGTTGCTTGTGTGTTGGACAGAGGCTTGGCAAGCACGCAAAAGAATGGTCCCGCCTGGCTTCTGAACACAAAGCCGCACGAGACCGAAAAAACTGCCGATTTTTTTGAGGGCCGGCTCAGCGGGCCGCGACCGTGACCCAGAAGCGCGTCAGCCGGGTGACCCGAACCGGCAGCCGGCGCTCCAGCGAATCGAGGATCTGCTCGGTCGGGTCGCGCCCGTCGAGCGGCCACGCGCCGGTGATGCGCAGGCCGGCGACTTCGGGCGCGCAGCGCAGCCGGCCGGGGCGATAGCGGTCGAGTTCGGCGATGAAGCGCCCCAGGGGCATGCCTTCGGCGGTCAGGGTTCCTTCGGTCCAGGAGGCGTCGGCCTCCTGCAGCGCCTCGGGCGTGTCGATGCGGTCCGCGGTGAAGCGGGTCTGCCGGCCGGCCGGGATGCGCGTCGGCTGCAGGCTGTCGCCGCGCGCATGGCGGATGTCGACCGCACCCTCGCTGACGCCCAGCGCGGTGACGTCCCCGCCCTGCGCATCGCGGCGAACGGTGAAGCGCGTGCCGACGGGCGTGAGCGTGCCTTCCTGCGTGGCCACGACGAACGGCCGGCCCGCGGCGTCGTGCGCGGTGGCAATCATGATCTCGCCGCGGTGCAGGACCAGCCGACGCTCCCGTGCCGTGAAGCGGAGGTCGAGCGCGGTGCCGGTGTTCATCATCAGCGTGCTGCCGTCGGCGAGTTGCGCGGTACGGCGCTCGCCGGTGCCGGTGCGCATGTCGGCCAGCGTGCCGCCGATGCGGTCACCCAGCGAGAACGGGTCCTGCGCCAGGTACAGGGCGGTGCCGCCCGCGCCGACCCACACCAGCGTCTTGATGGCGCGGCGCCGTGCCGACAGCGCATCGGCGCGACGCAGGGTGGCGAGCGCCATTCCGGGCTCGACGGGCGCGGAACCGCCGTGCATCTGGTTGCCCATGGCCTGCAGGCGCTGCCAGGCGCGCGCATGGTCCGGATGCGCCGCGTGCCAGCGTGCGAACGCCGACGGGTCGTGCGACTCGCGCACGCCGGATGCGACCTGCACATACCAGGCGATGGCCTGCTGCACGATGTCGTCGGGCAACGCATCGCCCCGGTCCGGCGCGACGGCATGCTGCGTGCTCATCTTGCCGACGGCGGATACAGCGCCTTGTAGCACTGGGCCAGCGCGCGGGTCATGGCCTTCTGGACCACGTTGACGGTGATACCCAGCGCGTCGGCGATCTGCGGATAGGTCTGGCCGCCGAGTTGCGAGAGCAGGAAGACTTCCCGCGTCTGCGCGGGCAGGCCGTCGAGCAGGCGCGAGATCTCTTCCAGCGTTTCGAGGATCAGGCAGCGGTCCTCGGGCGACGGCGCCAGCGCTTCGGGCCGGGCGGCGAGCGTTTCGAGCCAGGCCTGTTCGAGCGCCTGGCGGCGCCAGTGGCTGGCCACCAGGGCGCCGGCAATGGTCGTCAGATAAGCGCGGGGCTCGCGGATGTCTTCCTGCGCGCGTTTGCCCAGCACCCGGATGAAGGTGTCCTGCGCCAGGTCGGCAGCATCGAAGGCATTGCCGAGCTTGCGGCGCAACCATGCCTGCAGCCAGCCGTGATGGGCAAGGTAGAGGGACTCGACGGAGGAGGGGGTAGCGAGATCGGGCACGCTGGCGGTGCTGCGGCACCTTGATTGTCGTTGGGCAATGCAAATGCGAATTTGTCGCAATTATTATTGTCGAAATTTGACGAAACCGGGGCGGTGGATCGCCGACACCGGACATCCCATGTCCGGCTTCTCCCGTCTGATGACCTGCCTATAATGAGACTGGTTCTCATTTGGACCGAAATCCTCTTCTCTTTTTTTCCCTGCCCCGCACCTTGCGCGGCGTTTCCATGTCAGTCCTGGACAGTTCCCCTCTTCACGCCCGCCTGCTGTCTCGGCTGTGCGCCGTCGGCCCCTTGCTCTCCCGTATCGTCGCCGCGCTGTTCGGCGGCTATGCGCTGGCCGCGCTGACCAGCGTCGCGACCCTGGCATTGCCGATGGCGCGCAGCGAGGCGGTGCTGACCGGCATGCTGTCGAGCTTCGCGGTGTATGCCGGCGCGGTGGTCTGGGTCTTTGCCGTGCGTTCCGCGCGGCGTGCCTGGGCCGGATTGCTGGTCGCGGCCCTGCCGCTGGCGCTGGCGGCATGGACGGTGTGGAAGTGACCGGCATGGCTGAATCGAACAAGGCCGGCGAGTCGCTGGACGCAGGCAGCCCGGCATCCGCCCCCAAGAAGACCGCCAAGCCAGCCAAGCCGCCCGGCATCCGCCAGACGATGTCTGACCTGCACATCTGGGTCGGCCTGCTGGGCGGGTGGATCCTCTACGCCATGTTCCTCACCGGCACGGTGAGCTACTTCAAGGAAGAGATCTCGCAGTGGATGCGGCCCGAGGTGCCTGCGCAGGCGCACCAGCCCGATGCCGCGGAACTCGCGCCTCGGCTGGTCGCGACCATGGCGCAGTTGGCGCCGCAGAGCCCGCAGTGGAGCATCGGCCTGCCGGACGATCGCAACAACACGGCCGATGCGTTCTGGCGCGCCGGCAAGCGCTTCGAAAGCGCGGTCTTCGACCCGGCGACCGCGCAGAAGATCAGCGTGCGCGATTCGAACGGGGGCGAGTTCTTCTACCGCTTCCATTTCCAGCTGCACTACCTGCCCGTGCTGTGGGGCCGCTGGGTGGCGGGGCTGTGCGCGATGTTCATGCTGGTCGCCATCGTCAGCGGCGTCATCACGCACAAGAAGATCTTCATCGACTTCTTCACCTTCCGCGGCGGCAAGGGCCAGCGCTCGTGGCTCGACGCGCACAACGCGCTCTCGGTGTTCGGGTTGCCCTTCCACCTGATGATCACCTACACCGGGCTGGTCACGCTGATGTTCATGTACGTGCCCTGGGGTGGCGACATGGCCTTCAAGGGCGCGCAGACGCGCCAGGCGATGCAGTCGGAACTCAGCGCCTTCGTGCCCGCAGGTCCGCCGAGCGGCGAGAAGGCGGCGCTGGCGCCGGTCGCCGACATGGTCCGGCAGGCGCAGGCGCGCTGGGGCCGCGACGGCGTCGGGCGCGTCACGGTCAACAACGGCGGTGACGCGGCCGCTCGCGTGGTCGTGGTGCGCAGCGACGGCGCGCGTGTCTCGACCAGTCCGCAGTACATGCTGTTCGACGGCCCGAGCGGCCGTCTGCTGCAGACCAAGGACAGCGTCGGTGCAGCCGCCGAGACGCGCGGCGTGATGTACGCGCTGCACCTGGGCCGCTTTGCAGACACCACGCTGCGCTGGCTCTACTTTCTGGTCAGCCTCGCCGGCACGGCCATGGTCGGCACCGGCCTGGTGATGTGGACCGTCAAGCGTCGCGCCAGGCTGCCGGACCCCGCGCGCCCGTACTTCGGGTTCCGGCTGGTCGAGCGGCTCAACATCGCCTCGATCGCCGGTCTTTCCGTCGCCATGGCCGTGTTCTTCTGGGGCAACCGGCTGCTGCCCGACGGGCTGGCGGCGCGCAAGGACTGGGAGATCAACGTGTTCTTCATCGCCTGGGGACTGACGCTCGCCCATGCGGTGCTGCGCCCTGCGAAGAAGGCCTGGGTCGAGCTGTTCTGGCTCGCCGCGGCGCTGTTCGTGCTGCTGCCGTTTCTCAACGCGGCCACCACCGGGCGCGGCCTGCTGCACAGCATCGTGCAGCGCGACTGGGTGTTCGCCGCGATCGATCTGAGCTTCGTGGCCTTTGCCGGCCTGCATGCGTTGCTGGCGGTTCGCACGCATCGCCATCAGCCCAAGGCCCGGCCTGCGCGCCGTGCCGCGCTGCGCACCGCGGAGGCGGCACCATGAGCCATTGGCCGATGCTTCTCCTGTGCGTCGCCGCCTTTGCCTGCCTGGCGCTTGCCATGGAGCGTCACCAGGAGGATCTGTGGGGCGAGTCGCTGGCGCCGGCCGTGACGCGGGTCCTGCGCCGGGCCGGCTGGACGCTGCTGGCCGCATCGCTCGCCTTCGCCCTCGTGCAGCCGATGTGGGCTGCCGGCCTGGTGGCCTGGTTCGGCTGGCTCAGTGCGGCGGCGGGCATCGTGTTCGCCGCGCTGCTTCTGGCGTCGCGCGTCCGCAGCCAGCGCGGCCGCGGCTGACGCTCACGCCGTCAGGCAGCGCCGCAATTCCTGAACGGCCCGCAGCGTGAGCTGCATCGCCACGGGATCGATCGGCAGGGCTTGCGACGACAGCTTGGCGACGACCAGGCGATTCGTGCGGTCGACGAACAGATGCTGGCCGTGGATGCCCATCGCGAAGAGTGTCTGCACGGCACCATCGATCGCATACCAGCCGCTGCGGTAGTGCATCGGCAGGCCCGCGAAGCCGGTGGCGAATTCCCCCTGATCCCAGGCTGCGCGATCGGCGTGCTGGCGGATGTCTTCGAGCCAGCTGGCCGGCACGACGTCGCGCGTACCGCACCGGCCGTCATCCGCCACCAGCTGGCCGACGCGCGCCAGGTCGCGCACCGTGGCGCAGAAGCCGCCCGTGCAGCGCGGCGCGCCGCGGCTGTCGACCGTGATGAAGGCGCCGTCTTCGGCTCCCATCGGTTGCCAGAGCAGTTCGCTCGCGAGGGCTGCGAAAGGCCGCCCGGTCACGCGCTCGATCAGCAGGCCGAGCAGGTCGGTGTTCGCCGACACATAGCGGAACGGGCCGCCATGCGCGCCGTGGGTCGCCGTTCCCTCGCGGAAGAAGCTGGCGAGGTCGCTCGGCGTGCCGTGGGGCGAATTGGGTTCCCAACTGGTTGCGGCGCGATAGGCGTCCAGTGCGGGGCCTTCGATGCCGACGCCGGTGCGCATGTCCAGGAGCTGCCGCAGCGTTGCGTCACCGAATGCCGTGGCCGCCAGCTCGGGCGCGACCGTGCCGACCGTGACGTCGACGTCCAGTTCGCCATGGCCTGCCAGGACGCCCACGACCAGCCCGACCACGGACTTGGTGGCGGACATCAGGATGTGTGGCGCGTGAGGCGTGAGACCGCCGTCGTAGCGCTCGCACACGACGTGGCCGTCGTGCAGCACGACGAAGCCGTCGGTGCAGGTGGCGCGCAGGAACTGGTCGAGGTCGAGCGTGCCGCCGTCGCGCGTGCGCAGCTGGAAGCCATCGAGCGGCGTGGTGCGATCGGGCAGCGGTTGCACGCGGCCGGGCGCGTTAGGGATGTCGGCGCAAGGCACCAGCGCGCGCAGGTTGCGGAAGGCCCAGGTGCTGTGCGGACGTTCGCGCCAGTTGGACAGGTCGGCCTGGGGAAGGGCAGCAGTGGCGTCGGAGGCGGGCGAAGAAGTGTCGGTCATGGTCCGGATGGCGTGTGGTTGTGCGTGATGCCCGAAGTCTAGGGAGCCGAGGCAGGATGATCTATGCTGAAGAAGCTCAATCTTGTTCGAGATCGTCCGCATGGATCCGCTGACCCAGACACTTGCATTGCTCCACCCCCGAGGCCTCGCCTGGAAGCTCGCCGAATGCGCAGGTGACTGGGCCATTCGCTTCCCGGCCAATGACGGCGTGGTGTTCTGCCTGGTGGCCAGCGGCGGCTGCGGGCTTCAGGTGCCGGGGCACGACGAGCGTCGGCTTGGCGAAGGCGACTTCTTGCTGCTCACCGGGCCGCCCGTCTGGACGCTGTCCGACGGCCAGCCGGTCGCGCCGATCGACCTGCCGACCTCGGCCCGGCGCAGCGGCTCGGAGGGCATCGTGCGGCGCATCGGCACCGCGGGTGCCGGTTCGGTCACGCGCCTGCTGGGCGGCTACTTCAGCTTCGGCGATGCCAATGCAGGTCTGCTGCGGCCATTGCTGCCTTCGGTCGTCCAGGTGCATTCACCGGAAGCGACGGCGGGCCGGCTGCGCGCCGTGCTCGACCTGATCGGCGACGAGGTGGCATCCGAGCGCGCCGGCCGCACGCTGATGCTCGATCGGCTGCTCGAAATCATGCTGGTCGAGGCGATCCGGCATGGCGCCCTGGCGGCCGACGCGGCCGATGCGGGCCTGCTGGCCGGCCTTGCCGATCCGCAGGTCGCGCCGGCATTGCGCGCCATGCACGCCGACGTGCAACGGGCCTGGACGGTGGCGCAGCTTGCCGAGATGGCGGGGAGTTCGCGCTCGGTGTTCGCGGAACGCTTCCGAAGCGTCGTCGGTCTTGCGCCGATCGACTATCTGCTGCAGTGGCGCATGGCGCTCGCCAAGGACGCGCTGCGCGCCGGACGTGCCCGGCTGTCGGAGATCGCCTTCGCGTGCGGCTACCAGTCGACCAGCGCCTTCAGCACGGCGTTCAGCCGGATCGTCGGCCGGCCTCCGGCGCGTTATGCGGCCGAGATGGCCGCCGAGCCGCCCGCCCGCTGACGGACGTCGCCGGCCGCCGATGGCCCGCTCAGCGCAGCAGCCGCGCCGGTTCGGACTGCGGCATGCCGGCGTCGTCCAGGTCGTCGGCAAAGGTGTAGGCCGGGCCCGAGCGCTGCTGCTTGCTGTGGTACATCGCGTAGTCGGCCGCGCGCAGCAGGCTGGCGAGCGTGTTGCCGTCGTTCGGATAACGGGCGATGCCCAGGCTCATGCCCACCGTGACGCTGCGACCTTCGTAGTCGACCGGCAGCGTGCTCACCTCGATCATGCGGGTCGCCATCGCGGCGAGCGTTTCGCGCGTCGGGCTGCCCATCACCAGCACCGCGAACTCGTCGCCGCCGAGCCGCGCCACCACGTCGGCCGCGCGCACCTGCTGGCGCAGCCGCTGCGCCATCGCGATCAGCACCGCATCGCCGGCCGCGTGGCCGTGCGCGTCGTTCACGCCCTTGAAGCCGTCGAGGTCGAGCAGCATCAGCGCGAAGGGCTGCTCCTTGCGCAGCCATTCCTCGCCGCGGCTCTGCAGGCCGGCGCGGCTGGTGGCACCGGTCAACGCGTCGGTGCCGAGCGCCTCGACCAGTTGCTGCGTGCGCGCGGTCAGCGCCTGTTCCGAGCGCAGGACCAGCCGCAGCCGCGATGCCATCGCCACCGCGAACACGATCAGCTCGGCCACCAGCGCCGCTTGCGACACGTTCATCTGGTTCGGCGCCCAGGCGATCCAGCCCCAGCTCGCCACCACGATCGCGCCGACGCCTGCCAGCAGCATCGCGACGCCGAAGAAATAGAGCACGGCCGGCCAGTAGCGCCGCCGCACGGCGACCAGCGCGCCGATCACCAGCACCACGGTCGACGCCACCACCGATATCTGAACGAGGCGGAAGGTCCACAGCGGGTACGCGCCCCAGTTGGCATACGGAATGGCCAATGCGAGCGTGAGCGTGAAGGCCTGCACCAGCCGGTCGAGGCGCGGCGCGAAGTGGCGCAGCCGGAGCAGGCGGCGCCCGAACTGCAGCTTGCAGATCGCCCAGAGCGCCGGCCCGGCCGTGTAGGCCACGCCGGCGGCTTCGGGCCAGTGGGCGAAGGGGTAGCGCAGCGCATGGCCGTTGATGCTGGCCAGTGCGAGCAGCCCGCACACGCACGACAGCATGTAGTACGCATACAGCGCTTCGCCGAACACCAGCAGCAGCACGAGGCCATAGACCGTCAGGCCGAGCAGCACGCCGTAGCTCAGGCCGTCGAACATGCGCTTGTCCTGGGTCGATTCCAGGTAGTCCGCCGGCTTCCAGATCGACACGTCGTAGATCCGGGCAAAGGTGGATTCCACGCGGAAGTACGCGGTGTAGGTGCGCGCGTCCGGCAGCCGGAAGATCCAGGCCATCTGTTCCGACGCGGCGGGCCGCGTGGCCCACGGATGGCGCATGCCGGTGACCACCGGCGGCGCCACCGCATGGCCGTCCGCGTCGAACGGGCCGTAGAGCTGCAGGTCGTGCGTCGACACCGTGGGCACCAGCATCAGCCATTCGTGCGGTGCGTCGGCGGGGTCCGCCAACTGCAGCTGCAGCTTGAACCACAGCACGCGATCGGACTCCTTGCCGACCAGCGGGTTGTCCGGAAACGCGAAGCGCGCCTGGTTCTCGGGCGCGCGCACCTGGTCGATCGTCAGCTTGCGCGTCGTGTCCTCGAAGAACTGCAGGTGCCGGACGGCCGCCAGCCCGCCGGGCAGGTGCGAAACGCGCAGCGGCTCGGTGCGCGGATCGGCCTGCTCGGCCTGCTGCGCATCGGCCATGATCGGCAGCAACATGCTCAGCAAGCCCAGCCAGGCCGCGAGCAACAGCCGCCATGCCGGTCCGGCCGACGGATGGCGGAGCAGGGGTGCCCGGGCGCGGCGCGTTGCAGCAGGGCTGCCGGCGCAGTTCAGAAAGCGGTACATCATCCGGATGTGCGGCAGGTGACGTGGTCTCGAAAGGCAGGGATTGTCGTCGTTGCGCGGATCGGCTTCGAAAGCTCTGAAATCGGTCCGATGGCGCAGCCCGCCGCGATTCTCGCGGAGCGCCCGATCTGCCCTGCACGACGCATCCGCCGTCCGCGATGTCCTACCGACGAACCGGCGCGCATCGACGGTGAGGATGCGGCGGCGTCATGCCGTGATGTAGGACGACGCCCACAAATGCCTCTCCGGGGCGCTGGCATCATCGGCCACAGCGTCGGTGATCGCTTTCCGTGTTTTTGGGGCGGCGTGCACGGCGCAAAGCCTTCGCCTCTTTCGTCCCGCTCATCTTCCCTTTGCCGTAACCGTGCCTGTGTCGTCCGCATCGCCTGATGCGCCTCTCCCGCCCAAGGATGCCCTGGCCGACCTGTCGGCCTGTGATCTCGAGCCCATTCGCGTGCCGGGCGCCATCCAGCCGCATGGCCGGATGCTGGTGCTGAACGCGGCCAGCCTGGCGCTCGAAGCCTGCAGCGACAACTGGCCCGATGACCTGCTCGGTGCTGCCGTCGATTGGCTGCCGCGCGCGGCGCTGGCCGGGCTGGTGCCGGGCGCGCCGGCCGTGTCGCTCGGCGCGGCGCGGATCTCGGCGCACGCGTTCGACGTGTCGGCGCACCGGCAGCAGGATCACGTGCTGGTCGAGTTCGAGCCGGCGCTGCCCTCGGCCGGCAATGAAGCACCGATCTACACGCTCACCCGCGTCTTCCTGCCCCGGCTCCAGGCGGCGGCGTCCATGGCCGAGCTCACGGCCCTGACTGCCACCGAGATGCGGCGCCTGACCGGTTTCGGCCGCTGCCTGATCTACCGTTTCGACGACGAAGGCCACGGCGAAGTGCTCGCCGAAGAGCGCGAGCCCGACTACGACAGCTACGCCGGCCACCACTTTCCGGCGGCCGACATCCCGCAGCAGGCCCGCGAGCTCTACCTGCTCAACCAGTTCCGCCTGATTCCCGACGCCACCTACACGCCGGTGCGCCTGCGCGCGATGGAAGGCCGTGCGCCCGTCGCTCCGGTCGACATGTCGCAGGCGCTGCTGCGCAGCGTGTCGTCGGTGCACCTGGAATACATGCGCAACATGGGCACGCTGGCGTCCATGTCCGTGTCGATCGTGGTCAACGGCCGGCTCTGGGGCCTGATTTCCTGCCACGACCACGCGCCGCGCTTCCTGTCGCTGCCGACGCGGCTCGCCTGCGAGCATCTCGGCCAGTTGCTGGCGCTGCAGATCCAGTCGAAGGAGGCCAGCCGCGGGGTGGCCGAGCGGCTCGAACTGCGCCAGCTCACGCTGGAGATCGTGGCGCACCTGGCCGACAGCGACGGTACGCTGCAACGGCTCATCACCGAGCCGTCGCTGCTGCTGCGCGTGGCGCGGGCCACCGGCGCCGCGGTCGTGCTCGACGACCAGGTCTGGACCGTGGGCGACACGCCGCCGGACGACGATGTCCAGGCGCTGTCGCAGTGGATCGTCGGACTGGGCGTCCAGGTCTACCAGAGCGACTCGCTGGCGCGGCATTTCCAAGGCGCCTCGGCGCAGGCCGGCACCGCCGCCGGGGTGCTGGCCGTGTCGATCTCGCAGGTCCACCGGCATCTGATCCTCTGGTTCCGGCCCGAGATCGTCCGCACCGTGACCTGGGCCGGCAACCCACAGAAACCGCGCATGCAGGACGACGGGCGCATCCATCCCCGGCACAGCTTTGCGAGCTGGGCCGAAGAGATCCGCGGCCGCTCGAACCCGTGGTCGCCGGCCGAGGTCGGCGCGGCGGGCGAACTGCGCCAGGCGCTGATCGGCATCGTGCTGCGGCGCGCCGAGGAGCTGGCCGAGGTCGCCACCGAACTCGGCCGCGTGAACAAGGAACTGGAAGCCTTCTCGTACACCGTGTCGCACGACCTGCGTGCGCCGATGCGGCACATCGCCGGCTATGTGGACCTGGTCGTCGACACCGAAGGCAAGCTGCTGTCGGAGCGCGCGCATCGCTACCTCACGCACGTGAAGGAGGCTGCGGCCTTCGCCGGCCAACTGGTCGACGCGCTGCTCGACTTCTCGCGCATGGGACGCTCGGCGCTCAAGCGGCGCGGTGTCGACACGGCCGGGCTGGTCGAGGCACTGGTGCGCGAGATCGCACGTCAGGAACCGACGCGCGAGATCGCCTGGACGATCGAGCCCGGCCTGCCGGTGCTCTTCGCCGATCCGCTGCTGCTGCAGGTCGCGGTGCGCAACCTGCTGGGCAATGCCGTGAAGTACTCGCGCGGCCGCACACCCGTGCGCATCGCCGTGCGGGCCGTGCGTCGCCCGGAAGGCGATGGCCTGGAGGTGCAGGACAACGGCGTCGGTTTCCAGATGAAATATGCGGACAAGCTTTTCGGCGTTTTCCAGCGCCTGCACCAGGCTGAAGAATTCGAAGGTACAGGCATTGGCCTGGCCAACGTGAAGAGGATCGTCGAGCGCCATGGAGGAACCGTGTGGGCTCAAGGCGAATTGAACCAGGGTGCGAGCTTCGGCTTCATCCTTCCGAGGGCGGTGGCCGAAGCACCGCCGCCCGCGGCGACCTGAACGACGGAACAGAAGAACATGCTCAAGCCCATCCTGCTGGTCGAAGACGACAAACGCGATCTCGAACTCACCCTGATCGCACTGGAGCGCAGCCAACTCGCCAACGAGGTGGTGGTGCTGCGCGATGGCGCGCAGGCGCTCGAATACCTGCAGCGCGAAGGCGATCACGCCGAGCGTGCCGAAGGCAATCCGGCGGTGATCCTGCTCGACCTGAAGCTGCCCAAGGTCACCGGCCTCGAAGTGCTCGAAGCCGTGCGTGCCAATGTGGCGTTGCGCAGCATCCCGGTCGTCATGCTCACGTCGTCCCAGGAAGAGTCGGACGTGCTGAAGAGCTACGAGCTGGGCGTCAACGCCTACGTGGTCAAGCCGGTTGAGTTCAACCAGTTCGTCTCGGCGATCGCCGAGCTGGGCGTGTTCTGGGCCGTGCTCAACGAGCCGCCGCCGGGTTCGCTCAAGGCATCCCGGCGGCATGACTAGAGAGCCGGTGGCGGCGCCGCAGCGCGCGCTGAAGGTCCTCCTGCTGGAGGACTCGCGCTTCGACGCGGAACTGCTGCAGATGGCTTTGGCCGCCTCGTATCCCCAGGCCGTGTGCGAGTGGGTGCGCGACGAACAGCGCTTCGTCGACGCGCTGGCGCAAGGCGGCTTCGATCTCGTTCTGTCCGACCACGAGCTGCCGGGCTTCTCGGGCCCGCTCGCGCTGGACATCACGCGCCGCATGGCGCCCGACCTGCCTTTCATCTTCGTTTCCGGCGTGATCGGCGAGGACAACGCGGTCGAACTGCTCAAGCGCGGTGCCACCGACTACGTGAGCAAGGGCCGGCTCGAACGCCTGCCCGTGGTACTGGAGCGCGCGCTGCGTGAAATCGACGCCCGCGTCGCGCGGGAGCGCGCCGAGCATCGGCTGCGCGACGCGGACACGCGCTACGGGCGCGTCGAGTCGCGCCGTGTCGCGCTCGTCGAACTGGGCGACCGCATCCGGGACCTGGACGAACCCGGCGACCTGGCCTATGCGGCGGCGGAGATCCTCGGGCGCGAGCTGAACGTCGACCGTGCGGGCTACGGCATGGTCGACAAGGTGGCTGAGACCATCACGATCGAGCGCGACTGGACCGCGCCGGGCGTGGCCAGCCTGGCCGGCATGCTTCATTTTCGCGACTACGGTTCCTACATCGAGGAGCTGCGGCGCGGCATCACGGTGAGCTTCGCCGATGCACGCACCGACCCGCGCACGCGCGAAAGCGCGGACGCGCTGATCGCCATCACCGCGCGCGCCGTCGTCAACATGCCGCTCGCGGAAAAGGGCGGCCTGGTCGGCCTGCTGTACCTCAACCACGGCAGCGTGCGCGAATGGTCGCTGGAGGAGCTGGCCTTCGTCCGTGAGGTCGGCGAGCGCATCCAGGCCGCCATCGCACGGCGCGAGGCGCAGATCGAACTGCAGGCGCTCGCGGCGTCGCTGGAGCGCCAGGTCGAAGAGCGCACCTATGAGCGCGACCGCACCTGGACGCTGAGCCAGGACCTGCTCGGTGTCGCGAACGACCGCGGCTATTTCGAGAGCTTGAATCCCGCCTGGGAAAGCGTGCTCGGCTGGAGCCGTGAGGAGATCCGCGCCACGCCCTTCCTCAATTTCGTGCATCCGGCCGATCTCGCGGCCACCGAGGCCGAGGTGTCGCGGCTGATGAACGGCGAGCGCACCAAAGGCTTCGAGAACCGATACCGAACCAAGCTCGGCGTCTATCGCTGGTTGTCCTGGACCGTGGTGCCGGACCGCGGGTTGCTCTATGCGGCCGCGCGCGACATCACCGAGCAGAAGGAACGCGCCGCCGAACTCGAAACGGCCCGCGAGCAGTTGCGGCAGAGCCAGAAGCTGGAAGCCGTCGGCCAGCTCACCGGTGGCGTGGCGCACGACTTCAACAACCTGCTGCAGGTGATCTCGGGCAACCTGCATCTGCTGGCGCGCAGCTGCGGCGACGACGCGCGCCAGCAGAAGCGTGTGGCCGCTGCGCTGGCCGCGGTGCAGAAGGGCGCGCAGCTGTCGAGCCAGTTGCTCGCCTTCAGCCGGCGCCAGGCACTCGCGCCCAAGCCGATCGACGTCGGCGAGCTGTGCCAAGGCATGGAAGAACTGCTGCGCCGCACGATCGGCGAACAGGTCGAGGTGCGCATCGCGCGGCCCGACGATCTCTGGACGGCCTACGTCGACCCGGCGCAATTCGAGAACGCGGTCCTCAACCTCGCCATCAATTCGCGCGACGCGATGAAGGGCGGCGGGCGCCTGGCGATCGACGTCGAGAACCGCACGCTGGACCACGCCGACGCCGTGCTCGGCCGCGGCAAGGCCGGCAGCGAGTACGTGATGATCGCGGTGAGCGATACCGGCAGCGGCATGCCGCCCGAGGTGCTCAAGCAGGTGTTCGAGCCCTTCTTCACGACCAAGCCGGTGGGCAGCGGCACCGGGCTCGGGCTGTCGATGGTGTACGGCTTCGTCAAGCAGTCGGGTGGTCACATCGACATCGACAGCGAAGTCGATCGCGGCACCACCGTCAAGATCTTCCTGCCACGCAGCGCGCGCGAGGCCGAGCCGGTGGCCGACGTGCCGGCCGAGGTCGTGCAGGGCGGCACCGAGACCGTGCTGGTGGTGGAGGACAACGCCGCCGTGCGCATCACCGTGGTCGAGATGCTCGCCGAGCTCGGCTACCGCACGCTCGAGGCCGAGGATGCGGCGACCGCACTGTCGATCCTGCAGCGCGGCGCGGCCGTCGACCTGCTCTTCACCGACGTCGTGATGCCGGGCAAGCTCAAGAGCATCGAGCTGGCCGAGCTGGCACGGCACACGCATCCGCGGATCGGCATCCTGTTCACCTCGGGCTACACGCGCGACCTGGTGGTGCAGGGCGCGCTGCTGGAGGCGCGCGCCGAACTGCTGACCAAGCCGTATGCGCGCGATACGCTGGCGCGCAAGATCCGGTCCGCGCTGAGCGCGCAGGAAAGCGCCTGACGCCGTGCACCCGCCGCGGCGCGAGGCTGCGGCTCAGATGAACAGCTGGATCATCGGCAGCGCACGGCCCGGGTCGAGCAGGTCGATGCGCTTCTCGCGGATCGCGAAGCCGGCCGGCGTGCGCAGCAGGCGGTGGCCGCAGGTGCCGGCCAGCATCACCTGCGCGCCGCCGCGCGCCTCGATGTAGAGGAAGGGCGTGCGCAGCACGATCTCGCCGGTCGCCGTGTCCTCGTGCGTCACGCGCGGTGCCTGCAGCACGTGCTGGCAACTGCTGCCCGGATGCTGCGAATGCGCGCGCGGATTCTTGAGGCGGTCGACACGCAACTGCAGCAGCAGCCGGTCTTCATAGGCGATCGAGTTGTGCGACCACGGATCGGTCTGTGCCGCACCCTTCAGCGGCACCCAGTAGTGGCCGTCTTCCGTGAACATCGCCAGCCAGTCGTCGAAGCGGCCCGCATCGAGCAGCGCGGCCTCCTCGACGACGAAGTCGCGCGGGTCGGCGCTCATCGCGGAACCTCCGCGTCCGGCGCCATGTGCTTCGCCCAGGCGCGGAACTGGTTGCGCATCAACAGCTCGTTGGTGCCGTTGGTGGTCTGCGTGGTCGGCGCGTCCGGCGCCTGCTCGCCGGCGACGTGGCCGCGGTGCAGGCTGACCCAGTCGTTGCCTTCGGCGCGCAGGCCGCGCTGCATGCTCTCGAACAGATGCACGTCGTCGTGCGCCACCACCGACATGGGCGAGAACACCAGCCGGTTGTAGTTCATCGCGCGCTGCAGCAGCAGGTCGGGTGCGCCGGCCGCGCGAAAGCTCCAGGCCTCGATCAGCGTGCGGTCGGCGGCCAGCGGACGGATCACGCGGATGGCCTGCGGCGAGCCCTTGACCGACAGGCTCGGGAAGAACACCGAGTTCTGTGGCGAGCGCTGGAGGATCTCGGTGGCGCGTGCCTCGCCGTGCGCGCTGCGCATCGCGGCTTCGTAGTCGGCCAGCTGCGCGTAGTTCGAGTGGATGCTGAAGTGGATGCCCAGCACGCTGTGCCCGTTGGCGAACACGCGCCCGCCCATCCGGTCGAAGAAGTCGTAGCCGGCGCCGAACGGCAGGATCTGTTCCATCGCCATCGGCTTGGGTTCGTCCGGCGCATGGCCTTCCCACAGCGCCTTGGCCGCCTGCGTGGCCGACTCGTGCGCGGACATCGGGTGCACCGTGTCGTTGATGTTCTCCAGGTACATCTTCCAGTTGCAGTGGATGACGTTGCGGATCACGCCACCGGCCACGCTCAGCCGACCTTCGGGCGAGCGGTCGACCATGTTGTCGAGCGCGCCGAGCACCTCGCCGAAGTAGTCCTTGAAACCCGTGCCGCGCGACGCGATCCGGGCGAACACGAAGTCGCGGTAGACCGCGACCGCGGCGAGCGCGACCAGCCCGCGGCCGGACTCGCATTCGGCCAGCCGCGTGCCCTCGTAGCCCTCGCGCAGCGGCATGCCGAGCGGCGCGCCGTCGAGCTTGTAGGTCCAGGCGTGGTACGGGCAGCGAAAGAAGCGGCCGGCATTGCCGTACTCGTCGCTGACCAGCTGGCTGCCCTTGTGGGCGCAGCGGTTGTAGAACACGCCGATGCCGCCGTCGGCCTGGCGCACCATCATCACCGGCCGGCCGGCGAGTTCCAGCGTGCGGTAGTCGCCGGCGGCCGGCACCTCGCTCGCGTGGCCGACATAGAGCCAGGCGTTGGCGAAGAAGCGTTCCTGCTCCAGCGTGAAGAGTTCGTCGCTGAGGTAGACGTCGCGGTGCACGCGGTCGTCCTGCACAAGGGCCTGGATGGCGTCGGGCCGGTCGCGGTAGGAGGTCATGCGTGCGCTGCAATGGCGTCGGTCCGCCCGTGGGCGGCGGCCCGCACCTCGCATGAAGGTTGAATCGTTTAGATGTCAATCATCCTAGCGCCGCGTCGCGGCGGTGGCAACCGCGCACGCGGCCGAATGGCGCACGTTGGCGCCCGGCCGGGTCAGACCGCGCCGCCCATCGCCTTGTAGAGCGTCGCCTGGTTGGTGAGCTGCGACAGCCGGTTCTCGGCCCACGCGACTTCGGCGCTGCGCCGGCTTTCCTGCGCGTCGAGCCACACGCTGAGCGCGACCGCGCCGTTGCGGTAGCGCACCTCGTAGAGCTGCTCGATCCGGCGCGAGGCGGCGAGCGCCTCGGCCAGCAGCGCGCCCTGGCGTGCGAGCTCGGTGCGCGCGGACAGCGCGTTCTCGACGTCCGACAGCGCGCTGTAGAGCGTCTGGCGGAAGCTGGTCACGGCGCTGCGGTACTGCACCTGCGCGATCGCGTTGTTCAGCTTCATGCGGTCGACCTGCAGGAAGGGCAGCGTGAGCCCGGCGCCGAGCAGGCCGTAGGGATTGGCCAGCACGCTGCCCAGCGCCGTGCTCGCGCCGCCGAGCGCACCGGTCAGCGTGAGCGCCGGGTAGTAACTGGCGCGCGTGGCGTCGGCGTCGGCCAGCGTCTCGCGCAGGCGCAGCTCGGCCGCGCGCAGGTCGGGCCGGCGTGCGAGCAGTTCGGCCGGCAGGCCGGCCGCCACCTCGGGCAGCGGCTGCGTCGGCAGGCGCTGCGGTTCCGCGGGCAGCGCGGTCGCCAGCGCGGCCGGCGTGGGCGCCGCATCGAACAGGATCGCCAGCGCATTGCGCGCCTCGACCCGTTGCTGCTGCAGCGCCGAGAGCGTGGCGCGCTGGCTCACGACGTTCTTTTCGGCTTCGCCGGTTTCCAGTGCCGACACCGCGCCGGCCTGGTATTGCGCATCGACCAGCTGGCGCGTGCGCTCGGCGTAGGCGACGCTGGCCTCGCCGCTCTCGATGCGCTGGTTCAGGTAGCCCAGTTGCCAGTACAGGCCGGCGACCGTGCCGGCCAGCGTCGCGGCGGTGCTGAGCCGGTCCTGCTCGGTCGCCTCGGCTTCCCAGCGCGCCGCGTCGGACAGGCTGGCGAGCCGGCCCCACAGGTCGACCTCGTAGCTCACGGACACGCTCGCCGCCTGGCTGCCGGTGGCGTCGTGCGGTCGGCCGAAGCTGCGTTGCCGCTGGCTCGACACGCTGGCGCTGACGGTCGGGCGTTCGTTGCTCTCGGCCAGGCCGGCTTCCAGCCGCGCCTGCCGCACCTTGAGCGCCGCCACCGCGAGGTCGTTGTTGCGCACGAAGGCGGCATCGACCAGCGCGCTCAGTTGCGCATCGCCGAAGCGTGTCCACCAGCGGTCGGCGGCTGCCGTCTGGGCGGCGCCGTCGGGTTGTGTGTGCTGTGTGGGCGTGCCGGCCTGCGACCATTGCGCGGGCAGCTCGAGGCTCGGCGCGACGTAGGGCGTGCGCGTGGCACTGCAGCCGGCCAGCAGCAGCGCCAGCGCCATCACGGCCGGTATCGCCATCGGGGCGGACGGCACGCCGGCGCTTCGGCCATGCGCGTGCGGCCGTGAAGAACTGTGCGAGGAAGAAAGATTCATGTGCAGATCCATCAGTCGCGCGCGAGCGCCTCGATCGGGTCGAGACGGGCGGCGCTGCGTGCCGGCAGAAAGCCGAAGACGATGCCGATCAGCGTCGAGCAAAGGAAGGCGGTCAGCATCGACGTGGCCGAGAACGCCATCGTGAAGTCCTTGCTGAACGCCGAGAAGAGGGCACCGAAGCCGAGCGCGCACAGGATGCCGAGCACGCCGCCGCACAGGCAGACCAGCACCGCCTCGATCAGGAACTGCTGCTGGATGTCGCTCTGGCGCGCGCCGACCGCCATGCGAACGCCGATCTCGCCGGTGCGCTCGGTCACGCTCACCAGCATGATGTTCATCACGCCGATGCCGCCGACCAGCAGCGAGATCACCGCGATCGACGACACCAGCAGCGTCAGGGTCTGCGTGGTGCTCTCGATGGTCTGGCGGATGCTGTCGGTGTTGAGCACGTAGAAGTCGACGCGGCCATGGCGGCGTTCCATGAACTGGTTGATGCCCTGTTCGGCCGCGGCCATCGGCGTCTCGTCGTTCACGCGCACGGTGATGCTGCGCAGGTAGCCCTGGCCAACCAGCCGGCGCATCGCGGTGGTGTAGGGGATGAACACGTTGAGGCTTTCGCTGTTCGGCCCGAACGCGCTGTCCTTCTTGGCCGTGACGCCCACCACGTACACCGGCATGCTGCCCAGCAGCAGCACCTGGCCGACCGGGTCGGTGTTCGGGAACAGCTTCTTGCGCGTGTTGTCGTCGATCACCGCGACCTGCGCGTAGCTGCGCTCCGCGTCGTTGCTGAAGGCCGTGCCCTGCGCGAGTGCGAGGTCCTTCACGCGGAAGTACTGCTCACCCACGCCGCTGACCGTGACCGACGCGTCGATGCTGCGGTACCGCGCCGTGAGCGAGCTCTGGATGTTCGGCGTGACGCTGTCGACGTAGCTCTGCTCGGCCAGCGCCTCGGCGTCCGACGGCAGCAGCGTCTGGATGCGGGCCGAGCGCGGGTCGCCGAAGCCGGTGCCCGAGAAGATCTCGATCGTGTTGGTGCCGATCGAGCTGATGTTGGCCAGCACCTTCTGGCGCGACCCTTCGCCGAGCGCGACCACCGACACCACCGACGCGATGCCGATGATGATGCCGAGCATCGTCAGCAGCGTGCGCAGCCGGTGCGCGTTCATCGCCAGCAGCGCCATGCGGAAGGCCTCGGCGAAGCGGTCGGCCCAGGCGCCGATGCGCCAGCGCGGCGGTGTGCGCAGCGGTGCGAGCGCAGGCGGCGTCACCTGCGGCGCGTCGGGGTCGGTGCGCGTGTCCGAGATGATCTCGCCGTCGCTGATCTCCACGATGCGCTGCGCGCTGCGGGCCACGTTCATGTCGTGCGTGACGATGACGATGGTGTGGCCCTGGGCATGCAGCTCGGCGAGGATCTTGAGCACCTCGGCGCCGGCATGGCGGTCGAGCGCGCCGGTCGGCTCGTCGGCCAGGATCACGCTGCCGCCGTTCATCAGCGCCCGCGCGATCGACACGCGCTGCTGCTGGCCGCCCGACAGCTTGCCCGGCACGTGGTGCGTGCGGTCGCCCAGGCCGAGCCGCTCGAGCAGCGCCCGTGCGCGCGTGCGCCGTGCGCCCCGCGCTCCGCCCGCATAGACCGCGGGCACCTCGACGTTGCCCTGCGCCGTCAGGTCCGACAGCAGGTGGTAGCGCTGGAAGATGAAGCCGAAGTGCTCGCGACGCAGCGCGGCCAGCGCATCGGCATCGAGCGCGCCGACCGCATGCCCCGCCACGCTGTAGCTGCCGCGCGTGGGCCGGTCGAGGCAGCCGAGGATGTTCATCAGCGTCGACTTGCCCGAGCCCGACTGGCCGACGATCGCGATCATCTCGCCGGCCCGGATGTCGAGCCGGACGTCCTTCAGCACGGCGATGGTCGATTCGCCCGCGGGGAACTCGCGCCACACGCCGGACAGCGACAGCAGCGGCGCGTCCGCACGACCCGTGGCGCCGGTGTCGTCCTTGTGCATCCCGTCCATCTCAGAATCCCGGCGGCGGACGCATGCGGCCGGGGCCGCCGGCCGCTGCGGCCGATGGGGCGCCCGACGCCGTGCCCAGCACGACGCGCTCGCCTTCCTGCAGGCCGTCGAGCACCTGGGCGGTGACGTTGTTGTTGATGCCGATGCGCACCCGGCGCGGCTGCGCCAGGCCGTCCGCGCCGATCACGCTCACGCCGAAGCTGCCGTCCGGTGCGCGCGCGCTCAGCGCGCCGACCGGGATGGTCAGGGCGCCCTTCGCTTCGCCGCGCACGATGTAGACCATCGCCGTCATCGAGATGCGCAGCTTGCGGTCCGGGTTGGGCACGTCGAACAGGCCGTTGTAGTAGATCGCCGTGGCGCTGGTCGTGCTGGTCGACGTGGTGCTCGACGACGAGGTCGAGCTGGTGGTGCTCGAACTGCTGATGCTGTCGGTGGCCGGCTCCACCGTGCGCAGCACCGCCTGCTGGCGCTTGTCGGGTTCGCCCAGGATGGTGAAGTAGGCGCGCTGGCCCGGCTTCACGCCGATCACGTCGGCTTCGGAGATGGAGGCCTTGACCGTCATGGTGTCGACCTGCGCCACGATGATGATCGTCGGCGTGGTCTGGTTCGCGTTCACGGTGGTGCCTTCCTGCGTGACCAGCGCCACGACCTGGCCGTCGATCGGCGACACGATGCGCGTGTAGCCCAGGTTCACGCGTGCGGTGTCGACGGTGATCTTCGCCTGGTCGATCTGCGCCTTCAGCGCTTCGACGCTGGCCTGGCTGGTCTTGAAGGTCGCCTGTGCGGTTTCCAGGTCGGCCTGGGCGCTGGCGTCTGCCGCGCGCATCTGCTGCTGGCGCCGCAACGCCAGTTCGTTCTGCGCGAGCGTGGCTTCGGACGAGCGCAACTGCGCCTTGACGTTGGCCAGTGCGGCCTCGGCGGTGCGCAGTGCGTTCTGCTGCGTGAGCGAATCGATCTCGGCGACCAGCTGGCCCTTCTGCACGTCGTCGCCGAGCTGGACCTTGAGCGACTTGACCTGCCCCGACACCTGCGAGCCGACGCTGACCTGCTTGAGCGCCTGGAAGGTGCCGTTGGCGAGCACCGTGTCCTCGATGTCGGCCCGCGTCACGGGCGCGGCGATGTAGGCCGGTGGCGGCGGTCGGAAGAACAGGAGCCGGTAGCCGGCAAAGGCTGCGGCAAGAAGGACTGCCGCGATGAGGACGAGGCGAACCGGGTGCTTGAAGAAGGCGGGCATGGGGGAAGGACAGCGAAGACGGCGAAGACAGCGGATCGGCCGCGAGTATCCGGGTGGTGGACGGCGCTGTGATGTGAGGCAGGTGAAGACCGCGTAAACCCGGTGGACGAATTGCCATGACGGGGGTACGGACTGCACGCCGGGTTTGACAATTTGTCACGAGTCGCCGATAGTCCGCGGCCCGGGCCAACCATGCCCGGTTTCAGCCAGCGAGGAAGGGGCACCCCAGCGTGCGCAGCCCAGCGAGCAGTCCAACCCACTGTCGCCAGGCTTCAATGTGAATCTCCCCAATTCCTCCCCATTTCTCCTACGTCCCCTTTCGCTGTTCATCGCCATCGGCTTCGGCTTCGCCGGTTCGGCCCTGGCGCAGCAGGCGCCCGCAGCCGCCGACGTCGTGGCACAGAGCACCGACACGCAGAACACCACGCTGCCCACCACGACCGTCGAGGGCCGCCGCGAGAAGCCGGAGGCGGGCACCCACACGGTCATCGGCACCGACGACATGACGCGCGAAGGCGTGAAGGACGTGGCCGGCATCGTGCGCTATCAGCCGCTGGTCACCGCGCCTTCCGCCGCCGCAGGCTCGGGCAACGTGTGGGACGGCTCGGGCTACACCGGCTACAACATCCGCGGCATCGAGGGCAACCGCATCGGGCTGGACGTCGACGGCATCTCGATGCCGGAGGCCGCACCCAAGCCCGACGGCGCCACGCTCAACAGCTTCGGCATCGGCCGCGACTACTTCGATCCGGAGATGTTCCGCGAGGTGCGCATCGACTCCGGCACGTCCTCGTCCGGCCAGGCCGGCGGGCAGGGGCTGGGCGGCAACGTGTCGTTCATCACCAAGTCGCCCGAGGACTACCTGAAGAACGGCATCACTTCGTTCTACGGCTACAAGCTGGCCTATCAGTCGGTCGACAACAGCTGGCTGAACGCCTTCACCGGTGCGCAGCGCTTCGGCGACGTGCAGGCGCTGATCGTCTATGCGCGGCGCGACGGCCACGAGACCGAGAACAACGGCAGCGCCCCGGCCTATCCGGTCGACTGGCATTCGAATGCGCTGCTGGCCAAGTTCGTCTGGGACGGCAACCGGACGCACCGCTTCGTGCTGACCATCGACCACTACGACCGCAAGGACGACAACGACTTCAGCACGAAGACGACCACCACGTACCCGAAGGGCCAGCAGCAGACCGCCGAGACCGAACGCACGCGGGTGAGCCTGGACTACGGCTTCACGCCCGACGCCGGCAGCATCGCGCTGTTCGACCGGCTCGACGCGCGCCTCTATGTGCAGGACGCCCGCATCGAGGACGAGACGCAGGTCCCCGTCTACAGCACGCTGTACTCGCGTGACATCTTCACCGGCTTCTACAACAAGAGCGCCGGCGCGGCCGTCAATGCGACCAAGGCCTGGGGCGCGCACAACTTCAACTACGGCCTGAGCTTCGAGAGCACCGAGACGCGCCGGCCCTGGTCCGAAGTGCGGACCACGCTGAGCACCGGCGCCGTCACCACCGGCTCGAAGAACCGCATGCCGGACACCGACGTCGACAAGTTCACCGCGCATCTGCGCGACGAAATCGGCTTCGACCTGGGCGGCCATCGCGCCACGCTGACGCCCGGCGTGAATGTCGAGCACCGCACCACCACGCCGAAGAACCTCTCGACCTACGTGACCGCGCTGCCCGCCGCGAGCTCGGAAATCGCCAAGGAAACCGAGACCTTCGCGACGCCGAGCCTGAGCCTGGCCGTCGAGATGACGCCCGGCTTCGACGTGTACGGCCAGTACAGCCGCGGCACGCGCATCCCGTCGGCGTCCGAGAAGTGGGGCACCTACGACTCGTTCAGCTACACCGGCACCGGCGCCGGCTATGCGGTGCTCGGCAATCCCGACCTGAAGAAGGAAACCAGCAATGCCTTCGAGTTCGGCGTGCGCGGCACGCCCGCCGCCGGCGTGACGCTGCATGCCTCGGCGTTCTACACGCGCTACCGCAACTTCATCGAGTACGAGTCGCTGCCGTACGCGTCGTATGCGGCGGAGTTCCCGACGGCGACCTACGGCCTCTACCGGCCGGAGAACATCGGCCGCGCGACCATCTCCGGCGTCGAGTTCTCGAGCCGCTTCGAACTGGGCGAGTTCAGCCGCGCCGCCTCCGGCTACAGCATCGCCCTGGCCGCGGGCGTGGCGCATGGCAAGGCCAACAACACCGACACCGGCAAGAGCGGCGACCTGGCCTCGGTCGGGCCGGCCAAGGGCACGCTGACGCTGGCCTACGACGATCCGGGCAAGCGCTTCGGCGTGTCGGCCGCGGCCACCGCCGTGAAGGGCAAGCAGGCCAGCGGCGACGTGATCGCCAGCAGCACCACGACCTACTTCCGTGTGCCGGGCTACGGCCTGCTCGACCTCGCCGCCTACTGGAACGTCAGCCGCAACGTGACGCTCAACCTGGGCCTGTTCAATGTGTTCGACCGCAAGTACTGGGACTACGCGTCGTCACGCAGCCTGGCGCTGGGCACGACCGCCACCGCGCTGGCCGACATCGAGCGCCGGACCATGCCCGGCCGCACCGTGGCGGTCAGCATGAACGTGAAGTTCTGATCGCCTGACGCGGGCGCGCTGCGCCTGCGGGCCGAGTTCGCTACGGCGGCGTCCGGCTCCGGCCGACGCTCAGGCGCCGAAGCGGCTCGGCAGGTAAGGCGCCGGATCGATGTACGGCGTTTCGCCGTGCAGCATTTCCGCGAGCAGGCGCCCGCTGGCCGGCCCGAGCGTGAAGCCCTGGTGCGCATGGCCGAAGTTGAACCACAGCCCTGCATGGCGCGGTGCCGGCCCGATCACCGGCTTCATGTCGACCGTGCAGGGCCGCGCGCCGAGCCAGGGCGGGTCTTCCAGCGGTGCGCCGAGCGCCAGCAGTTCACGCGTGCTGTGCTCGGCACGCACCAGCTGCACCGGCGTGGCGGGCGCATCGTGCCGCGCGAATTCGGCGCCGGTCGCGATGCGCAGGCCGCGCGACATCGGCGACAGCGCCACGCCGCGCTCGGCGTCGAGCATCGGCACGACCAGCCTTGTCTCGGTGGCGTAGTGGCGGTGATAGCCGCGCTTGACGAACAGCGGCAGCCTGTAGCCGAGGCGTTGCGTGAGCGTGCCGGCCCACGGGCCGAGCGCGACCACCGCATGCGCCGCCGTCACGCTGCCGTCGTCGGTCGCGACCGACCAGCCGTGGGCGCCGCGCTGCAGCGTCATCGCGTCGCCGTGCACGAAGCGGCCACCGCGGCGCAGGAAGAGCCTTGCATAGCGCGCCACCAGTTCGCCCGGATCGCTCACCGACCAAGGGTCCTGCCAATGGATGGCACCGGCCATCGGCGCATGCAGCGCGGGTTCTGCGCGTGCCAGCGCCGCACCGTCGAGCAGTTCGGCGGCCAGCCCGTGGTGCTGCGCCAGCGTGCGCGCCGCGGCTGCGGCGGCATCGAAGGCGGCCTGCGACCGGTAGGCCTGCCGCCAGCCGCGCTTCTGAACGAGTTCTTCGGCACCGGCCGGCGCCATCAGCGCCGCGTGTTCGCTGAGGCAGTGGGCGATCAGTTTTTCGTAGGCCTGCGCCACCACTGCATGGCGCGCGGGCGCCGAGTGGTACCAATAGCGCACCAGCCGCGGCAGCAGCGGCCAGAGCGCGTCGGCGTGGTAGTGCACGTCGTTGCCGACGCCCGCTGCAACCCGCAGCAGCGTGGCGATGTCGCGCGGAAACGCATAGGGTTCCACCGCCTCGCGCTGGATCAGCCCGGCGTTGCCGTAGGAGGTTTCGCGGCCCGGCATCTTGCGGTCGACCAGCGTGACCGCATGGCCGCGCTGCTGCAGCGCGAGCGCGGTGCCGACGCCGACCATGCCGGCGCCGAGAACGACGATGTCGGTAGCCATGGCGTCGGCAGCCGCGTTCAGGCGCGCGTCGCGGCGATCACCGAGATCTCGATGCGCGCGGGCGCAACGAGTTCGGTGCAGACGGTCGCGCGCACCGGCAGCGGTGCCTTGAAGCGCGCGCCGTAGGCCACGTTGAAGGCAGCGAAATCTTCCTTGTGCGTGAGGTAGACCGTGGCCGACACCACGTCGTCCAGCGTGAGGTCGACGGTCGCGAGCGTCGCGGCGATGCGGTCGAGCGTGAGTGCCGTCTGTGCCGCGATCCCTTCCGGGATGCTGCCGTCCTCGGCGAAGGGCAGTTCGCCGGCGAGGAACACGAGGCCGTGGGCAACGCGGATCTTGGAGAAGGGCAGGGCGGCAGGAGCGGACATGATGGTCGGAGGTTGAAGCATTGAAGACGGGGCTGATCGACGTGCCCCGGATTGTCCGGCGCGGGCACGATTCTGGTGGGATGACGGCATCGCAATAAATCGAATGGTCGATTGCCTTTCGGGCAACGCCTGGCTCAGGCGGGTGCCTTGATCGCTTCCGTCAGGTACTGCACGAAAGCCTTGCCGGCCTCGGGCAAGGCACGGCCGGCCAGCGTCTCGACCTCGAGGTAGCGCTCGTTCATCTCGCGGTCGCGCAGCGGGATCGCCACCAGCGCATGGCTCAGCAGCCGGGTACGCAGCGACAACTCGCCGTAGAAGGCGACGCCGCCGCCGCCCGCGGCCGCGAAGCTCACCAGCGCATCCGCGTGGTTGCTGGTCAGGGCCGTCGTGTAGTGGAGCCCCTGGCGGCTGCAACTGGTGTCGAGCAACTGGCGCACCGAGCTGCTCTTGAGCGGCAATGCCAGCGGATACGCGACCACCTGGCTCAGCGACAGCTGGCGCTGGCCCGCGAGCGGATGGTCGTTGGCCAGCACCGCCAGGATCGGGCTCGGATGGCGCAGTTCCAGGCGGATGCCGGGCTCGGGCACCGAGCTCAGCGTGATGCCGATGTCGGCCTCGCCATCGCGGATGCGCCGCGGAATGTCGCTTTGCGAGCAGACATCGAGATGGAACTGGATGCCGGCGTATTTCTCTCGAAAGCGGGCGATGACTGTGGGCACGAAGTCGAAGGCAAAGCCTTCGGCACTCGCGACGCGCACCGAGCCGCTGCGCAGCCCGCGCAAGGCGGCGATGTCGCCGGTCACGCGCTCGATGTCCTGCTGGCTGCGCTTGGCGTGCGCGGCCAGCAGCTCGCCGGCGGCGTTGGGCACCATGCCGCGCGCCCGGCGCTCGAACAGCAGGGTGTCGAGTTCGCTCTCGAGCCGCGCGACTTGGCGGCTGACGGCCGACGGCGCCACGTTGAGCTTGAGCGCGGCTTCCTTGATCGAGCCGGTGCGGACCACTTCGAGGAAGTAGCGCACGGCGTTCTCTTGCAACACATGGCTTGGCATCGGATTTCCTGGTGGTGCGTCTCCGGATCGGAGGCGGAAGACATGATCGATCGATTGCGTTTTTGGCAATCAATTATTCCAAACATCGCGCTTGTTGCATCTGTCTTCGAACCCTAGCATGCGTCTGGAACAGGGGTCGCCGCGTGGCGACCTTTCCATCCACTCGTCGCCTTCCACACCGCCATGAAGCTCTCCGCCATCCTGACCAGCCTCGCGCTGACCTGTTGCCTGAGCGCCGCCGCTCTGCCCGCGAGCGCGGCCGATGGCGGCTTTCCCGCTCGGCCGATCTCGCTCGTGATTCCGTTCCCGCCGGGCGGCGCGACCGACGTGCTGGGCCGCGTGATCGGCCAGCGCATGAGCGCGGCACTGGGCCAGCCCATCGTCATGGAGAACCGTGCCGGCGCCGGCACCATCATCGGCGCGAGCTACGTGGCTAAGTCGGCACCCGACGGCTACACGCTGCTCGTGAGTTCCGGCACGACCTTCACGGTCAACCCGGCGATCCGCAGCAACCTGCCCTACGACCCGGTCAAGAGCTTCGAGCCGATCGGCATCGCGGGCCGCACCGGCTTGATCCTGCTGGCCAACAGCGATGTGCCGGTGAAGACCGTCAAGGAGTTCGTCGCCTACGTGAAGGCGGCGCCCGGCCGCTATGCCTACGGCTCCTTCGGCAGCGGCACAACCTCGCAGTTCGCGGGCGAGACCATCCTGAACGCCGCGGGCCTCAAGATGACGCACGTGCCCTACAAGGGCAGCGCGCCGGCCATGACCGACCTGATGGGCGGGCAGATCCCGTTCACCGTCGACACCGTGTCGGCCGCCGTGCCGCAGCTCAGGAGCGGCAAGATCAGGGCGATCGCCGTGACCGCCGGCAAGCGCTCGGCGCTGCTGCCCGATGTGCCGACCATGGCGGAGAGCGGCTACCCGGACGTCAACATGGACACCTGGCTGATCGTGGCTGCGCCGCGCGGCCTGCCCGCCGACGTGAAGGCGAAGCTCGAGAAGGCGCTGGCCGTGTCGATGGCCGATCCGGCGACGCGCGAGAAGCTGGTCGCGCAGGGCTTCGAGCCGGCCTACAGCACCGCCGCGGCCGCGAGCGAACTCATCAACCGCGAGCTGCCCGCGATGCGCGCGCTGGCGGTCCGGGCGAACATCACGGCCGATTGATTCCTTCGCCGATGGCCGTGCATCGGTCCATCGGCCACATCAGCCACATCAGATCCAGCCCTCATCTCCCATGTCCCACTCTCCTTCCGCCGCCGGCACCACGCTGGTCGAGCAATCCGCCGTCGAACTGCGCCGCCTGATCGGCAGCAAGGCGGTGTCGCCCGTCGAGCTGCTCGAAGCCTGCATCGCGCGCATCGAGGACCTGAACCCCCACGTCAATGCGGTCACCGCTACCGCCTTCGAACGCGCCCGCGGCGAGGCGCAGGCGGCCGAGCGTGCCGTCATGGCCGGCGAGCCGCTCGGCCTGCTGCACGGCTTGCCGCTGGGCGTGAAGGACCTCGAGCCCACCGAAGGCCTGCTCACCACCTGGGGCTCGCCGATGTTCCGCGACCACGTGCCGGCGCAGGACATCGAATTGGTCGCGCGCCTGCGCCGGGCCGGTGCGATCGTCGCGGGCAAGACCAACGTCCCCGAGATGGGTGCGGGTGCGAATTCGCGCAACGCGGTCTGGGGTGCGACCGGCAATCCCTTCGATCCGAACCTCAATGCCGGCGGCTCGTCGGGCGGCTCCGCCGCGGCGCTGGCCTGCGACATGCTGCCGGTCTGCACCGGTTCCGACACCGGCGGCTCGCTGCGCATTCCGGCGGCGAAGTGCGGTGTGGTGGGCTTTCGCCCGTCGCCCGGCATCGTGCCGAGCGTGCGCAAGCCGCTGGGCTGGACGCCGATCTCGGTGGTCGGCCCGATGGGCCGCACCGTGGAAGACGCCTGCCTGCAGATGGCCGCGTCGGCCGGCGTGCATGCGGGCGATCCGCTGAGCTATCCGCTCGATCCGCTGTCCTTCCTGGTGCCGCAGCGAACCGACCTGGGCCGGCTGCGCGTGGCCTGGACCGAGGACTTCGGAACCTGCGCGGTGGACGACGGCATCCGCGCCACCTTCCGCCGCAAGATCGCGTCGATGCGGCACCTGTTCGCGCGCTGCGACGAGGTGCGCTTCGACCTCGGCGAGGCGCACCGCTGCTTCGACGTGCTGCGCGCCGAAGCCTTCGTCGCCGGCATGCACGAGGCCTACCAGCGCGATCCGGAAAGCCTGGGCGTCAACCCGCGCGCCAACTACGAGATGGGTGCGCGCATGAGCCTGCTGGACAGCGCCTGGGCGCAGGCCGAACAGACGCGGTTGCTCAAGCGCTTCCAGGCCACCTTCGCCGACTACGACCTGGTGCTGTCGCCGACCACGCCGGTGTCGCCGTTCCCGTGGACGCAGCCCTACGCCGACACCATCAACGGCGAACCGCAGGCCAACTACTACCGCTGGCTGGCGCTGACCTACGTGGTCACGCTGACCACGCATCCCGCGCTGTCGCTGCCCTGCGGGCGCGACCATCGCGGCATGCCTTTCGGGTTGCAGATCACCGGCGCCTTCCGGGCCGACCACGCGGTGCTGGGCGCCGCGCATGCGATGGAGCAGGCGTTCGCGGCCGATGCCGAACTGCGCCGGCCGCGGCCCGACCTGGCGGCTTTGCGCGCGGCCGTGGTGTCACCGGCGCTGCGCTCGATCGTCACGGCACCGCCGGTGTTCCGTGGCGATGCGGGCCCGGCGGCCCTGGCGACCGCCGCGGTCTGAACAGACGGCCTCCGAGGGCTCCGCTGCCCTCAGCAGGGAATCCAGGGTCGCATGTCCTGGGTCGGCAGCACGCGGTGCTTGCCGCGGCCGAGCGGGTGCAGCGGATGGCCGCCGATGGTCGTGCCCAGGCACAGCAACGGCAGGCCGGACGCCGTGAGCAGGCCCATGGCGGTCTTCATGCAGCTCTCGAATTCCGGCATGCGGCCGATCAGTCCGCCCCAGCCGACCAGCACGGCGCTGGCCTTGCCCAATTCTTCGGCGATGTAGCGCGCGTTGCGGCGCATCGCCTGGCGGTGGATCTGCGCCTGCTCCGGGTCCGCGGGTTCCTTCAGCCAGGCCAGTGCGCCCTTGGGGTCCGCGCTGTGGGCCGGGATCAGGCCGACGATCACCATGCCGCCGTAACCGTTGTGGCTGGCCACCTGCGCGACGAGGCGGTCGATCAGGTCGTCGGAGCGGCTCGGGTTGAGGATCACGACCAGCAGCATCGGACGTTCTTCGTCCCACACGCGGGTCAGGGTGTAGCGGAACTGCTTTTCCAGATCGGTCGAGAAGATCGCGGAGCGCTTGCGGATGGTCATCCGGGCGGGCGCCTGGGGACGGTCGGGGAATGAGCGGGCTTCGACCAGGCGGAAGGCATGCGCCTCCTTGTGGGCCGGCCGGGTGAGGGTCGCCGCCGCGGGAATCGCAGCCACCGAACGCACCACCTTGCGCGCATCCACTCTGCGCAAGTCGTCGAGTTCGAACTTGAACTCCCGATGGAAATCGAGCATCACACTCTCTCCTCGTGGGGGGCCGCCGCCGGCTTGGTCGGTGGCGTTGTCTCCGGCGGCGTTGCGTTGCCGACAGCCGATTGGGGTACGTAGGTCACGGGTACCGAGCGCCGCACGGCCATCTCGACCCGGCGCTTGGACGCCAGCATGTGAAAGCCGCAAAGCGTGCAGCGGTACAGCCGCAAGCCCGGAACCGGTACCAGGCGCATCCAGAACGAGCGCGGCACTCTCACGAGATACTCGTAGCCGCATCCGCATCTTGAAAACAAAAGTTTCACAGTTGCCTTGTTTGTTACACCTAGTTTTGTTGTGCCGCTTGTAGGATGAATTAACCGTTACGTTTTTTTGCAATTGGCACATGTCGACTCACGATGGGCGACGGACGACCGCGTGCGCGGCGATGGCCGAAATTGCGAAGAGACGGAAGAAGAGGGGAGAAGGGAGTGCGATGCGCCGCGGCTTGGACGGGCAGGTCGCCGCGGCGCCGCGCCGCGCAAAGGCGCACTCAGGGGAGCAGGTCCAGCAGCTTGCCCAGCAGCCGGCCCAGCATCAGCAACGCATGCCAGAGCGCCCTCAGGGCGTCGAGGAAGTCCATGGCGCCGATTCTCCCAGCGCCGCGCCGCCGCCGAGCACGCGGTACAGCAACACCTGGTTGGCCAGCGCGGTCTGGCGCGCCGTGACCAGCGTCTGCTGGGCGCTGTAGAGCGTGCGCTGCGAATCGAGCGCGTTGAGGAAGGTGTCGACGCCCTTCGTGTAGCGCGCGTTCGACAGGTCGTAGCTGTCCTGCGCGGCGCTCACCAGGTCGGTCTGCGCCGCCAGTTGTTCCTGCATGGTGCCGCGCCGCGCGAGCGCGTCCGCCACTTCCTTGAAGGCGGTCTGGATGGCCAGTTCGTAGCTCGCCAGGTAGCCCTTCTGCTGGGCCTCGGCGTAGGCCACGTTGGCGCGGCCGGCGCCGCCGTCGAAGATCGGCAGGCTCAGTGCGGGCGCCAGCGACCAGACCGTGGCGCCGCCGCTCAGCAGCGTCGACAGTGCCGCGCTGGCCACGCCACCGGCGGCGGTCAGCGTGAGCGACGGGAACAGCGCGGCGCGCGCGGCACCGATGTTCGCGTTGGCCGACTTCAGCTGGTGCTCGGCCTGCAGCACGTCCGGGCGCTGCAGCAGCACGCTCGACGACACGCCGGCCGGCACGTCGGCGACCCAGTCGGCGCCGCCGGTCGGCAGCGCGTCGGGCAGCAGCGCATCGTCGACGCGGCTGCCGACCAGCAGTTCGAGCGCATTGCGATCCTGCGCGACCGCGGTCGTGTAGCTCGCGACGTCGGCGCGCGCCTGCTGGTAGACCGTCTCGGCCTGCCGCACGTCGACGCGCGAGGCCACGCCGGCTTCGAGCCGCTTGCGCGTGAGCGTCATGGAGCGCTCGGCGCTTTCCATGGTGCGTTGCGCGATCGCGCGCTGGCTGCCGTCGGCGGCGTAGGCGATCCAGGCGGTCGCGGTCTCGGCGATCAGGCTGATGCGGGTGGTGCGCGCTGCTTCCTCGGTCGCCAGATAGGTCTCCAGCGCCGCGCCGGTCAGGCTGCGCACGCGGCCGAACAGGTCGACCTCGTACGAACTCACGCCCAGGTTGGCCGTGTAGCTCTGCGTCTGCACGGTGGTGTTGCTGCTGCCCGAGGTCGACGACAGGCTGCGCGCACGGCTGCCGCTCACGCCGGCGTCGACCGTGGGCAGCTGGGCTGCCTGCTGCACACGGTACTGCGCGCGTGCGGACTCGATGTCGGCGAGCGTCTTGCGCAGGTCGCGGCTGTCGGCCAGCGCCTGTGCGATGACCTTGCGCAACCGGTCGTCATGCACGAAGTCGCGCCAGGCGAGATCGGTGGCGGCCGTGCCGGCCGACCCGGCAGCGGCCTTGGCATCGGCCGGCGCATAGGCGGCGCCGCTGGGCCAGGTGGCCGGCACCGGCGCCGCCGGCTGCTGGTAGGCGGGCGCCATCGTGCCGCAGGCGCCGAGCAGCGTGCTGATCGCGAGTGCGATGAGGGTGTGGGATCTCATGTCAGTTTCCTTGGGCGGCGGCTTCGGTGCGGCCGCCGAACAGCTTGCGCACCAGCACGAAGAACAGCGGCACGAAGAAGATGGCGAGCAGCGTGGCGGTGAACGTGCCGCCCACGATGCCGGTACCGATCGAAATGCGGCTGTTGGCGCCGGCGCCGCTCGACAGTGCGAGCGGCATCACGCCCGCGATGAAGGCCAGCGAGGTCATCAGGATCGGGCGCAGCCGCAGCCGCGCGCCTTCGATCGCCGAAGCCACGAGGCCGGTGCCGCGCTGGTAGGCCGCTTCCGCGAACTCGACGATCAGGATCGCGTTCTTCGCGGCCAGGCCGATGGTGGTGAGCAGCGCGACCTGGAAGTACACGTCGTTCTCCAGCCCGCGCAGCGTGGCACCGAGCACCGCGCCGATCACGCCGAGCGGGATCACCAGCAACACCGAGAACGGCACCGACCAGCTTTCATACAGCGCCGCCAGGCACAGGAAGACCACGAGGATCGAGATCGCGTAGAGCTGCAGCGTCTGCCCGCTGGCCAGGCGCTCCTGGTAGGACAGGCCGCTCCAGGCGTAGTGCGTGCCGGCCGGCAGCTGGTTGGCCAGCGTCTCCATCCGGTCCATCGCCGCACCGGAGCTCTGGCCGCTGGCGGCCGAGCCCTGGATCGCGTACGAGGCCAGGCCGTTGTAGCGCGCCAGGCTCTCGGGGCCGTAGGCCCAGTGCGTGGTCGCGAAGGAGGAGAAGGGCGTCATCGCATCGGTGCTGCCGCGCACGCGCCATTGCGCCAGGTCCTCGGGCTTCGAACGGAAAGGCGCGTCGCCCTGGATGTAGACCTTCTTGACGCGGGCGCGGTCGATGAAGTCGTTGACGTATGTGCCGGCCCAGGCCGAGCTCAGCGTGTCGTTGATGTCGGCGAGCGACAGGCCGAGCGAGAAGGCCTTGGCCTGGTCGACGTCGACCTTGAGCTGCGGCGTGTCTTCCATGCCGCCGCTGCGCACCGCGCTCAGCTGGCTGTCCTTGGCGGCCGACGTCAGCAGCGTGTTGCGCATCGTCTGCAGCTTGGCACGGTCGGTGCCGGCGTCGGCCTGCAGCTGGAACTCGAAGCCATTGGACTGGCCCAGGCCCTGGATCGCCGGCGGGTTCAGCGCGAAGATCTGCGCGTCGCGCACCTTCGACAGCGCCTGCGTGGCGCGGCCCGAGATGGTGTCGGCCCGGTTGGCCGTGCCGCTGCGCTCGCTCCAGTCCTTGAGCGCGACGAAGGCCATCCCCGCGTTCTGGCCGCTGCCGCTGAAGTTGAAGCCCGAGATGGTGAAGACGGCTTCGGTGTTGTCCTTCTCCTCGGTCAGGAAGTGCTTCTCGACCTCTTTCGCGACTTCCATCGTGCGCGCCACCGAGGCGCCGGCCGGCAGCGTGAACTGCACCATCGCCTCGCCCTGGTCCTCGGTCGGCAGGAAGCCGGTGGGCAGGCGCATGAACAGCACCGCGAGCGCCGCGATGATCACGCCGTACATCAGCATCCAGCGCAGCGGCGCCTTCAGCAGTTTCGCCACGCGGCCTTCGTAGCGGCCGAGCATCTTGTCGAAGCTGCGGTTGAACCAGCCTGCGAAGCCGCGCGCGCCGGCGTCGTGGTCGTGCGGCTTGAGCAGCGTGGCGCAGAGCGCCGGCGTCAAGGTCAGCGCGACCACCACCGACAGCACCATCGACGCGACGATCGTGATCGAGAACTGCCGGTAGATGACGCCGGTCGAGCCGCTGAAGAAGGCCATCGGCAGGAACACCGCCGACAGCACGGTCGCGATGCCCACCAGTGCGCCGGTGATCTCGCCCATCGACTTGATGGTCGCCTCGCGCGCCGACAGGTGCTCCTCGCGCATCAGCCGCTCGACGTTCTCGACCACCACGATGGCGTCGTCCACCAGCAGGCCGATCGACAGCACCATGCCGAACATCGTCAGCGTGTTGATCGAATAGCCGAACACCGACAGCACGCCGAAGGTGCCGAGCAGCACCACCGGCACCGCGATCGCCGGGATCAGCGTGGCGCGCCAGTTCTGCAGGAAGACGAACATCACGACCACCACCAGCGCGATCGCCTCGAACAGCGTCTTCACCACTTCCTCGATCGAGATGCTGATGAACTTGGTGCTGTCCTTCGGGTAGGCGACCTGGTAGCCGTCGGGCATGCCGTGCTGCAACTGCTGGACCATGGTGCGCACGCGCGTCGCGGTTGACAGCGCATTGGCGCCGGGTGCGAGCTGCACCGCGAGCCCCGAGGCCGGATGGCCGTTCAGGCGCGTCACGTTGTCGTAGCTTTCGCTGCCGAGTTCGACCCGTGCCACGTCGCCCAGCTTGACCACCGCGCCGGTGGTGTCGTGCTTCACGACGATGGCGCGGAACTGGTCGGGCGTCTGCAGCTTGGACTGCGCGGTGACGGTCGCGTTGAGCTGCTGGTTGGCGGCGGCCGGGATCGCGCCGATCTTGCCGGCCGACACCTGCGTGTTCTGCGCCTCGATGGCCGACTGCACGTCGGACGGCATCAGGCTGTAGGCCGCGAGCTTGGTCGGGTCGAGCCAGATCCGCATAGCGTACTGCGCGCCGAACACCTGCACGCCGCCCACGCCGTCGACACGCGCGATCGGGTCCTGCAGGTTGCTCACCAGGTAGTCGGCGATGTCGGTGGCGCTGGCCTTGTCCTTCTGGTCGTAGAGCGCGACGATCATCAGGAAGTCGGTCTGCGACTTGGTGACGGTGACGCCGAGCTGCTGCACGGCGGTCGGCAGCCGCGTGAGCGCCTGCTGCACCTTGTTCTGCACCTGCACCTGCGCCGTGTCGGGGTTGGTGCCCTGTTTGAAGGTGACGTTGATGGACGCCGTGCCGGCCGAGCTGCTGGTCGATGCGAAGTACAGCAGCCCGTCCAGGCCCGTGAGCTGCTGTTCCAGGATCTGCGTGATGCTGTTCTCGACGGTTTCCGCCGAGGCGCCGGTGTAGGTAGCCTGGATGCGGATCGTCGGCGGTGCGACGTCCGGGTACTGGGAGACCGGCAGCGTGGTGATCGACAGTGCGCCGGCCAGCATGATGACGATCGCGATGACCCACGCGAAGATGGGCCGCTTGACGAAGAACTGGGCGAGCATGCTCAGCGCTCCGCAGTCTTCGGCGTGGCCTGCAGGTCGACGTCGACGGCCTTCACCGTGTCGCCGGCCTTCACCTTGTTCAGGCCCTGCACCACCAGCCGGTCGCCCGCGGCCAGGCCGCTGGAGATCAGCCACTTGTCGTCGATCGCGCGCTGCGTCGTGACGGTGCGGCTCTCGAGCTTGTTGTCGGCGGTCAGCACCAGTGCGGTGGCGTCGCCCTTCGGGTCGCGCGTGACGCCCTGCTGCGGCGCGAGCACGGCGGCGGGGTCGATCGCCTCGTCGAGTACCGCACGCACGAACATGCCGGGCAGCAGCGTGCCGTCCGGGTTCGGGAACTCGGCGCGCAGCGTCACCGAGCCGGTGGCCTCGTCGACCGCGATCTCGGTGAACTTCAGCTTGCCCTTGCGGGCGTATTCGGAGCCGTCCTCCAGGAGGAGCTTGGCGTCGGTGCTGCCGGCGCGCATACCGTCCTTGGCCAGCGTGCGGCGCAACTGCAGCAGCGCGGCGCTCGACTGCGTGAGATCGACGTACATCGGATCGAGCGTGCGGATGGTGGCGAGCGCCGTGGTCTGGGCGGCCGTGACCAGCGCGCCCGGCGTGACGCTCGACTTGCCGATGCGTCCGGAGATCGGAGCGCGGATCTGGGTGTAGTCGAGGTTGATGCGCGCGCTGGCGAGGGACGCCTTCTGCTGCGCGACGGCGGCCAGTGCCTGCTGGTAGGCGGTGGCGGCGTCATCGGCGTCCTGCTTCGACACGCCCTCGATCTTCAGCAGGTCCTTGTAGCGTTCATCCTTCAGGCGCGCGGCGGAAACGGCGGCCTCGGCATTGACCAGCGTGGCCTTGGCCTGATCGAAGGTCGCCTGGTAGCTGGCGGGGTCGATCTGGTAGAGCACCTGGCCGGCCTTGACGTTGCTGCCTTCTTCGAACAGCCGCGCCTTGATGATGCCCGCGACCTGCGGGCGTACCTCGGACGACAGTGCCGACGACGTCCGCCCCGAGAGCTCGGTCTTCAGCGCGACCGGTTCGGTCTTCAGCGTGACGACGCCGACTTCCACCGGTCCGGGTGCCGCGGCGGGCGGTTTCTGGGTGCAGGCGCCGATCAGCAGCGACATGGCGAGCAGGACGGGTAAGGTTTTCATGGAGATGCCGTCGGAAGAATCCGGTCCGAATTGAGTGTGAACGTTCATTCTCAAATATAGTCGATACCCTCACGTGTCCGCCAAGTAAAGAAATTGTGAAAACCGAAAAAGCTTCGATGTCCACACGGCCCGCCAAGCCGTTGCGCGATGAGATCCGACGCGACGAGATCGTGGCCGCCGCGCGCGCCTGCGTGGTCCGCCATGGTTTCCACGCGGCCAGCATGCAGCAGATCGCCCAGGAAGCACGGATGAGCGTCGGCCAGATCTACCGCTATTTCGCCAGCAAGGAAGCGATCGTCCATGCGATCGTGGAGCGGATCGTGTCGCAGCGCATCGCCTGGATCGCCAGCACCGGCCGGCAGATGGACCTGCCGCAGGTGCTGGCCTCGCGGATGTTCGACGAGTCGCCGTCGGAGGCGGATGACCGCGTGCTGCTGCTCGAGGTCACGGCAGAGGCGGCGCGCAGCCCCACGGTGGCGGCGATGGTGCGCGCCGCCGACCGCCGGCTGCATGCCCAGGCGCTCGCCACCGTGCGGCTCGACCATCCGTCGCTGACCGAGACCGAAGCCGCTGCGCGCGTCGAGTTCATGGCGGTGCTGGCCGAAGGCACGGCTTTCCGCCGCGTGACCGACCAGCCGGCCAATCCGGAGGTTCTGGCGGCGCTCTACCGCGAGGTGATCGAGCGGCTGCTTCCCGGTGCCCAGGCACCCGAAGCGCGCGAATCGGAATCGGCCGAATCCGCACCGCCCGCCGCGGCGACCGGTGCGGGCGCCAGGCGCAAGCCCAGGCGCTGAACCTCAGGCGGCGCGAAGCGCGAGAGGCCGGCCATCGCGCGCCGGCAGGCCGGTGAATGCGAAGTCGACGTCCGGCATCTGGCCGCTCACGATGTCCGCGATCGCGCGGCCCGAACCCGCCGAGTGTGTCCAGCCGAGCGTGCCGTGCCCGGTGTTCAGGTACAGGTTGTCGATGCGCGAACGGCCGATGTAGGGCACGTTCGACGGCGTCGCGGGACGCAGGCCGGTCCAGTACTGCGCATCGCGGCCATCGGTCATTTCGGGGAACAGTTCGCGCACGCGTCGCACGATGGCTTCGCAGCGCACCACGTTCAGGTGGGTGTCGTAGCCGTTCAGCTCGGCCGTGCCGGCGATGCGCAGCCGGTCGCCCAGCCGGGAGAACACCAGTTTGTATTCGTCGTCCGTGAGGGACACGCCGAAAGACTTGGACGGGTCGAGCACGGGCAGCGTCACCGAATAGCCCTTGGCCGGATAGATGTTCAGCGAGATGCCCAGCTGCCGCGCGAAGCCGGCACTGAATGAACCCATGCACAGCACGAAGCGGTCGGCCGAGAGGTCGCGCACCACGCCGTCGCGGTCCGCCACGCGCACCGCCTGCAGCGTGTCGCCGCGGCGGTCGATGCCGAGGATGCGCGTGTCGTAGAGAAACTCCACGCCGGCGCCCGCGCAGCGTCGCGCGAGTTCCTGGGTGAAGCGATGCGCATCGCCGGATTCGTCGCTCGGCGTCATGCTGCCGCCGACGATGCGGTCGCGGCATTGCGCGAGCGCGGGTTCGATCTGCACGCATTCCTCGGGGGTCTTCATGTCGAGCTCGCAGCCGTACTCGCGCATCACGCGCGCCGGCGCCTGCGCCGCATCGAATTCGGCCTGGCTCGTGTAGAAGTGCAGGATGCCCTGCGTGCGCTGGTCGTACTGCAGGCCGGTGTCGGCGCGGAGCTGCTGCAGCGTGGCCCGGCTGTAGAGGCCGAGGTTCACGATCTGGCGGATGTTGTGGCGGGTGCGTGCGGGCGTGCATTCGCGCAGGAAGCCCAGGCCCCAGAGCCATTGGCGCACGTCCGGCCGCAGGCGGAACAGCAGCGGCGAATCTTCCTTGCCGAGCCACTTCAGCACCTTGAGCGGAGCGCCCGGATTGGCCCAGGGTTCGGCGTGCGACACCGAGATCTGTCCGCCGTTGGCGAAGCTGGTTTCAAGGCCGGCCGCGGGCTGGCGGTCGATGACGGTGACGTCGTGGCCGGCCTGGCGCAGGAACCAGGCGGAAGTGATGCCGGTCACGCCGGCGCCGAGAACGATGATTTTCATGAGGACCTCTGGAGGCTGTCGTACGAGCGAACGAGAGGTCAGGGTCCGTCGCCGCGACTGACTGCGGGCGTGCGGGCACGAGACGATGGGCCATGCCCTCTCGCGCCGCTCCCGCTGTCCTTGGTACCTGAGAGATTCAGGCGCGCCTTGCGACGCGCCCTTGCTCCTTCGGTGGAAGCCGCGCCGGTGGGGCGGGCTTCACTCTCCAGTGTCGGCTGTGAATCGGAACCAGTATCGGGCCTGAGCGTGTATGGGAGGTTGCGCCTTCGGCGGCATGCGCGGGGCATGCACTCTCCTGGATCCGGCGGCGAGTTTAGCGAGGCGGGCATGGCGCGGTCAACCCGGTGTCCTCTGTGCCGAGAGGCCTACCAGTGCCGCGGGCCGGGTCCGGGGCCGCCATGGTGCCCGCCGATGCCGAACAGAAGGCCGACGCCGACGGCAGTCAGCACCGTTGCCACGGGATCGATGTAGTACGCGGGTGCCTGCACGTAGGCCACGGGCGCGGCGTACACGGGCGCCGGGTATGCCACGGCATACGCCGGCGCGCCTGCGGCCACCACCACGCCGGGCTCCGGCACCACATAGGTCGGGGCCGTGCCGGCTGGCGCGGCGGTCTGGGCCTGCGCCGCCACCGTGCCCGCGGCCAGGGCGAGTGCCAGGACTGCGGCTGTCGATCTGCGGAAAGAAAATGTCATGTCGAACTCCTTGAGAGACGAAAGTGAGGATCACCGTCGATCCGGGAGGATTTACGGAGAAAGTGTGTCCGTCAGAACGCCGTGCCGATCTGGAACTGGAAGCGCTGCGTGCGGTCCGCCACGATGCCGTTGGCGTCGTCCGCGCGCTGGTACTTGATCGGGATCGCATAGGCCAGCCGCAGCGGACCGAGCGGCGAGATCCAGCTGATGCCCAGGCCGACCGAAGCGCGCAGCGCCTGCTGCGCCTTCCATTGCGCGTCGGTCATGGACGCGGTGCGCGACGCGAACACGTTGCCCACGTCGAAGAAGCTGTAGAGCCGCAGCGTGCGGTCGTTGCCGGCGCCGGGGAACGGCGTGCTCAGCTCCATGTTGAAGATCGCCTTCTTGGTGCCGCCGAGCGCGCCGTCGGTCACGGTGTCCAGCGGGCCGAGCGAGTTCTGTTCGAAGCCGCGGATCGAGCCCAGGCCGCCCGCATAGAAGTTCTTGAAGATCGGGTAGGTCGTGTCGCCCAGCGCGCGGCCATAGCCCAGCACGCCGTTGAGCGCCAGCGTGTACTGCTTGCTCAGCGGGAAGTACTGCTGGTATTGGTAGTTGGACTTGAGGTAGCGGACGTCGTTGCCCACGCCCAGCTCGAAGTTCGCACTCTGCAGGCGGCCGCGCGTGGGCGTCAGCGCGCTGTCGCGGTCGTCGCGCGACCAGCCGACCGTGAACGGAACGCTGGTGATGCCGTCGCGCGCGCAGACCACGCTCGGCACGGTGCCGGTGCACTGGAAGTAGTCGAGATAGGCCTGCGGCGTGGCCGTATAGACCGAGACGCCGTCCACCGTCGTGTACTCGCCGTTGGTTCCGGGCTTGAAGGTCGTACGTTCCAGGCCGACGCCGAAGTACACCGTGTCCAGTTCGCTGAAGGGCACGCCGAACTTGACCGATGCACCCTCGGTCGTGAGCTTGTAGTTGCCGTCCGCTTCGTAGTACGGCCGGGTGACCGAATGGAAGACGTTGATCGTCCGCGAGATGCCGCCGGTGGTGAAGTACGGGTCGGTGGCCGTCATCGACACGGTCTGGTAGTACTTGCTCGTGTTGACCTGCAGGCCCAGGTAGTTGCCCGTGCCGAAGATGTTTTCCTGGGTGATGCCGAAGGTCAGCGAGATCTTGTCGGTGCTGGAGTAGCCCGCGCCGATCTGCAGCGTCCCGGTCGGCTTCTCCTTGACGTCGATCATCAGGTCGACCTGGTCGGGCGAGCCCGCCACCTCCTGCGTCTCCACGTTCACGTCCGTGAAGAAACCCAGCCGGTCCACCCGGTCGCGCGACAGCTTGATCTTGTCGCCGTCGTACCAGCTCGCCTCGTACTGACGGAATTCCCGGCGGATCACTTCGTCGCGCGTGCGGTTGTTGCCGCCCACGCTCACCCGCCGCACGTACACCCGCCGCGACGGCTCGCCCTGCAGCGTCAGCGTCACCCGGTTGTTCACCCGATCGATCTCCGGCACTGCCTGCACCCGTGCGAACGCATAGCCGAAGGTCCCGAAATAGTCCGTGAACGCCTTCGTCGTGTCCGTCACCTGCTC